>JANXWE010000098.1 GCA_025351325.1 Fimbriiglobus sp. | reverse complement strand
CCAAACACCACGAGCATCTCGACCAGCGTGTAACCGCGACGGGGTAACATGGTTTTGCCTCAGATGGGGAGGACGGGGGAGGAGTAGTTTCGGAATCCAGGGGGTGACTCTGTTGTGAGAAACGCACTCAGATTTTGCTTGTCCGGCTCCCCCTCTCCGTTTCGGAGAGGGGGTTGGGGGGTGAGGTCTCACTTGTAAAGGAGATGGTCGCAAAAAGTCAAAGTCACCCGCCTGGCGGAAGTAACGTTCCTACAAAAACAATTCGTTGAACCAGACCTCCACCCGGAACCCCGCATGTCCGATACTTTTACCATTGGTCTCGTGCAGATGAGCTGCAATGCCGACCGCGAGACGAACCTGCGCAAGGCCGAAGCCGCCATCGGCGATGCGGCCAAGGCCGGAGCGCAGATCGTCTGCTTGCCGGAACTGTTCACCGGGCCGTACTTCTGCCAAACCGAAGACTACAACCTGTTCGATCTCGCCGAGCCGGTACCGGGGCCGAGTACCGACCGCCTCGGGGCCGCCGCGAAGTTGCACGGCGTCGTCGTGATTGGTTCATTCTTCGAAAAGCGGATGCCGGGGGTCTATCACAATACCAGCACTGTCCACGACGCTGACGGCTCGTTCCTCGGCATCTACCGCAAAATGCACATCCCGGACGACCCACTCTTCCTTGAAAAATATTACTTCACCCCCGGTGATCTCGGCTGGAAAGTCTTCGCCACCAAGTACGCCAAAGTCGGCACGCTTGTCTGCTGGGATCAGTGGTACCCCGAAGCGGCCCGGCTGACGGCGCTGCAAGGGGCCGAGGTGATCTTCTACCCCACGGCCATCGGCTGGCACCCCAAGGAGAAGGCCGAGTACGGCGAGGCCCAGCACAGCGCGTGGGAAACGAGCATGCGGGCGCACGCCATTGCCAACGGCGTTTACGTCGGTGCGGTGAACCGCGTCGGCCACGAAGTACTGGTGAACGAAGGGATCGAGTTCTGGGGCCAGTCGTTCGTCAGCGATCCGTTCGGCCGCATGCTCCAAGTCGGCGGCGTGGCAAAAGAAGAGATCCTCACCGTGACGTGCAGCCGCAAGGGGATGGAGGAAATCCGCCGGAACTGGCCCTTCTTCCGCGATCGCCGGATCGACTTTTACAGCGGCCTCACGAAGCGGGTCGCGGATTAGGGCGTTTTGAAATGACCCATGGATTGGAGTTCGGCGGGTTCAATCAGGTTCTTGCAGTCCCAACGGGACGACCGAAGGTAGCCAGGGGCGGAGCGCTGCGGAACCCCTGGTTCACATGGGGAACGACTCGCGGCCCCAACGGGGCGACCCGTCTCGCAATCGTTCCAGGGGTTGCGCTTCGCTCCACCCCTGGCTACCTTCGGTGGCCCCCGTTGGGGCCGCAAAGTCTCCGCTACTTTTGTTGACCGCCAGAAAATCTTGCCACATCCTCACTGCAGTATCGCACCAGCCCACATCGCCGATCAACGCACCGGTTCCACGTCCGCGAGTTGGCTCCAACACCACTGCTCGATGTTGCCGATGGGCAACCAGTAGTTGGATTCCACCACGTGGAACGCGCCGGTTGCCGCCAGTTGTCCCACCGCATCGGTGATCTCGTATTCGCCGCGAGGCGAGAGTGGCAACGTGAGGTCGAAGACCGACTTCGGGAACACATACCCGCCGATGTTGGCCAATTGTGGCGGGGTCAATCCCTGGGGCTTCTCGATGATCTGTTTCAGCGTGCCATCGGCGTTGGAGAAGACGATCCCGAACGCGTCCGGCTCCTGCACCGCACTCACCAAGATTCCCATCGGCACCGCCGCGAGCCGAGTGAGGTCGTCCCGGCCGATTAAGTCGTCCCCGTTCAACACCAGTACGCGATCCGATTGCACCGCCGCCCGGCAGCTCATCAACGCATCGCCGGTTCCCCGTGGCACCTCCTGGCGAACCGTGACCCAATTGCGGACGTGGCTCTGTTTCGCCAAATAATCTTCGATCACGTCGCCCAAATAATTCACCACCACAATCAGCCGATCCACCGGGGGCAACGCCCCGATTATCCAATCGAGGATCGGTCGCCCCTGCACCGGGAGCAACGGTTTGGGCACTGTCTCGGTGTAGGGCCGAAGTCGAGTGCCCTTACCCGCCGCCAATATGATCGCATCCATGATTCCGACCCCAATACCCGTGAAACAATCCATTTACACTTTCAAATCCGCACGTTGGCCGAGCTTCGCGGCGTACCGTTCCCGGATCGGTTCCACTTCCGCCGCGACGAACTCGACCACCTGTTCCGGCGACCGGCCGACGAACAGTTTGGCATCGGCGACGGTGTCGAAGTTCACGTTGACGAACAGTGGCTCCGCTTGCAATCGCTCGAACAATTCCGTTGCCGTACCGACGCCCTCTTTGATGCGATTGGTCACGGCGACGCTGTGCGTGCGGATGATCTCGTGGGCCTCTTGTCGGTCCGCCCCATTGCTCACCGCCGCCATCATCAAGTTCTCGGTGGCCATGTACGGCAGGTACTCGCGCACCCCCTTGGCAATGATCGGTCGGTTCACAATCAACCCGCGTGCCAAGTTCAAACTGATCCGGAGGATTGCGTCGGCACCCAGGAACGCCTGCGGGATATACAGCCGCCGCGCCGCGGAGTCGTCGAGGGTGCGCTCGAACCACTGCGTGGCCTGGGTCTGCGCGGCCATCGGTGGCAACCCCATGAGGAACCGCGACAGCGAGCAGAGCCGCTCGGCCCGCATCGGGTTGCGCTTGTACGCCATCGCCGACGAGCCGATCTGCTGCGCTTCGAACGGCTCGTCGATCTCTTGGCGGTGCGCCAGCAACCGCAAATCGCAGCCCCATTTGTGACACGTCTGCGCGACACCGGACAAGGCATCGACGATTTGCGAATCGATCTTCCGGCTGTAGGTCTGCCCGGTCACCGGGAATCGCGTTTTGAACCCCATCTTCGTGGCGACGAGTTCATCGAGCGCCCGCACCTTGGCGTGATCGCCGTGGAACAGGGCCAGAAAACTCGCTTGCGTGCCGGTTGTGCCCTTGGCCCCGCGGAACGGCAACTCGTCGCGCCGGCGTTCCAACTCCTTCAAGTCGAGCACGAAATCGTAGCACCAGAGCACGGCCCGCTTGCCGACGGTCGTGAGTTGGGCGGGCTGGAAGTGCGTGAAGCCGAGGGTCGGTTCGTCTTTCCAAGTTTCCGCGAAGCGGGCGAGCGAATCGATGACGTTGGCCAATTGCGCGCAGAGTTCGTCGAGCGATTCCCGCATCAAAATCAAGTCGGCATTGTCGGTGACATAGCACGACGTTGCACCGAGGTGGACGATTTCTTTGCAGTTGGGCGCCACTTCGCCGAGCGTGTAAACGTGGGCCATCACGTCGTGGCGCAGTTCCTTCTCGTGGTGGGCCGCACGGTCGAAATCGATGTCGTCGAGGTGGGCCTTCAGCTCCGCCAATTGCGCCGGCGTAATCCGGGGAGTCTTGCCATCGGCCGCCAGCAAGCCGAGTTCGTGTTCGGCCTCGGCGAGCGCCAGCCAAAGCCGGCGCCAGGTGCGGAACTTCCGCGCCGGCCCCCAGCGTTCCGACATGCTCGCCCCGGCGTAGCGGGCAATGAGAGGGTTGTCGTAATTCAGGTGGGCGTCGGCCATCATGGTGGTGAACTTGAGGAAAACTCGGGCTCGGTTCCAGAACGAAATCGCTGCGGGTGTGAGCATTCCGCCACGTCGGCGCAGGCAGACTTTCACACAGACTGTTTACGGTTTTCCGCACGGTCCGACCGTACGGATCGCGGTGGTCAGCCGATAATTTCGTTGGAACGAATACGACAGGACGTCGCCCGGCGCCGGGTCGCCGCAATTCTACGGAGGAGTTTTTCATGACTCGTTGGATGTTGAAATTGCTCGTCGCCGCCGGCGTGCTGGCATTCTGGGCCGGGGCCAGTGCCCCCGTTCAAGCCGCCGGCAACGAACCGCCGCTGCCGCGGATGTACTACTACCCGTACTCGTACTTCCCGCACAACTACTGGCCGGCCCAATCGCCGCAATGGCCGGAGCCGAAGGGTCACCCGTACGTCCGCCCGCCGGCGTACCAAGCTTACCCTGCGTTCAAAGAACCGGGCTGGCGTTACGA
>JANXWE010000094.1 GCA_025351325.1 Fimbriiglobus sp. | reverse complement strand
CGACTGCAAACGCGACAGCGATCATGGCGATAGAACCGGTGACTATTTTCTTGAACATGAGATGGCACCCAGGGAAAGAGGAGAACTAGATGGACTCTACCATAAGCTGCAGCTCGCGCTCGACTGCGTCTCGCGGCTAAGTTATGGTAGAGTTCATCTAGTTCTCCTCTTTCCCTAGGTGCCATCTCATGTTCAAGAAAATAGTCACCGGTTCCATCGCCATGATCGCTGTCGCGTTTGCAGTCGTCATTGCCGACGACAAACAACAGGTGAAAGAACCGGAAAAAGTCGAACTACCTGCCATGAAGTTCGACGATGTCAATGAGGTCGCCCCGGGCGTCTTCTTCCGCTATTCGTCGATCAGTGCGACCGACAAAACGGTGCCCTTCGGTGGCAGTAACAACATCTGGGTGGTGTTCAAAGAATACGTCGTCGTGATTGATGCCAACTTCCCGAAAGAGGCCGGGGATGTGCTCGAAGCGATCAAGAAGACCACGAAACTGCCCGTGAAATACGTGTTCGACACACACCACCACGGCGACCACGCTTGGGGCAATACCGTCTGGGCCAAGGCCGGGGCCAAAGTGATCGGCCAAACGAACTGTGCCCGCTTACTTAAGCTCAACGGCCCGGACGAATGGACGAAGGAGCAGAAAAAAGCGGACGGTCGCAAGGATATTAAGGACAACGAACTGAAGCTCGTGGATGAATCGTTCGACGAAAAGTTCGTGCTCGACGATGGTACCCAACGAATCGAATTCCTATTTCTCGGCCACGCTCACACCGCCGGCGATGCCGTGGCCTACTTGCCCAAACACAAACTCCTCTGCACCGGCGACGCCTGCGTGAACGGGTCGTTCAACTTCATGGGCCACTCGAACTCGGCATCGTGGATTAAAGTCATGGAGAAGGCCGAGAAACTCGATGTGAAATTGGTCTGCCCCGGTCACGGCAAAGTCGCGGGCAAAGATTTGCTAGGGCTGCAACGTCGGTACTTCACGGAACTCCGGGCCGAGGTTCAGAAGGGAATCGACGACAAGAAGAAACACGAAGAGATCGCCAGTGGACTGGAAATGAACTGGTACAAGGAGTGGACGGGCAAGGCAGCGAAAGAAAACGGCGACAACGTGAAACACATTTACGAAGAGTTGACCGGTAAAGTCGACCACAGCAAACTCGGTTTCCGCACGATGCCCGGTGGGTTAACTCCGGCGGCGAGCGCACTCGCCGCTGAGCCGAGCCGATAGAATCACATGACTACTTTCGCAGAGGGTGCTATCGTGTGTCGCTCACTCGGGTTGTTGGCTGGGTTCTTCGCGTTGTCCCTCGTGGGCTGCTACGAGGTGCCGAGTCGCAGTGAACCGACGCTGCCCCAAGCCAAGCCGGAACCCGTGCTGAGTACCGATGCGGAAGCATTGCCCGAGCCACCATTGGCCGACCCGAAATCGAAACTCACCCCGCTGAATAAGGAAAAGACACTCTATTTGGAAAAGAAGCCAAATGGCGAAATGCGGGTGCTCGTCGTCACGGAGGTCTGCCTCCGCGAAGGCTTACTCGAAGTATTTCTTTGCAAACAGCGTACGAAAGAGCACGAATCGATCCTCCGAGTGAACCTCGACCCGAGGTACATTCACTCGGCACTACTGGCCATTGGCGCGAAAGTCGGTACCCCCGTCCAATTCGTCAGCCCGAAAACCGGCGAACTCGAATACAAACCGGCCACTGGCCAAAAGATCCGCGTGGGCGTCCATTACCGACGCGATGGTGAATTGCATACGCATCCGGCCCAAGAGTGGATACTCGACAAGAAGTCGAAGAAGCCGATGGCGTACGACTGGGTGTTCGCCGGGAGTCGCTTCATTCGCAACCCCGATGCTCCGAAAGAAGACCCCGAGTACTACACGGCGAACAACGGCGAAGTGATCTGCCTGTCTAATTTCGTCGATTCGATGCTCGACTTACCCGTGGAAGTGAGCAAAGAGGAAATCGATCTCCTCTTCGAGCCGATCACCAAACAGATTCCGCCGCTGAAGTCGAAAGTGTGGCTGATTCTGGAATCGGTAGTCGAGAAGGCGAAATGATGCCGCCTGAAACGAGTCTGCCCGAAGACGACCAAGAACGGTTGGACAACTATCGCTTCCAGTTCGGGCACGATGCGGGGAATTTGTCGCTGGTGCTCGATCAACTGACTGATGCGTTGCGATTGGTGAATCAACACACGGTGTATTGCCGGGTGGATCGGGCCGATCGCGCCGGCGAACCACCACGCGACATCGTGGAATTGATCCGACTAGTGCAAGCCGCCAAAGCACTGACTCAGGAATCGTTACTCCGACTAAGACGGGAATCGGCCGGGGAGTCATCCCGGCCGAGTGGATCACTTCAGTTGGAATTGAAGTGGAGTCATATCACTCTTCACCTCGGCCGTCTTATTGGCGGTAGGGAATTTGGTGAACTTCGCCGGAACCGCTGTTCTAGGTGCATCAACATCGAAAGCGACTTTGTATTTCGCGGCGAATAGTTTCGTCGTGAAGGCACCGTTGTTTACTTTACTGAACCCCTCGCGTCCTTCGGTGCCTTCGGGCTCGAAGTGAATGGTTCCGGTTTTCATCGGCGAACCATCGGCGAGTGTCACGGTTCCAGAAACTTCGATGTATTCCCCCATCGCCGGAGCGGTACTGGTACCACAGCCGACGGAAAAGATCATAACAGCAAGAATAGAAAGCGACGGGAAGTATCGGACTGAAAACATGGCGGGTCACTCCGGCTGTTGAAAAGAAAGACCCGCCTTCGGAAGCACCGAGGCGGGCGTAAGTTGTATTCGATACGCGGATCAATTATCTGGGTTAACGGTTTCGCCACCGGTCGCGGTGCAAAGCCCTCTCAAGACTTGCGGGGTGATACTCTCCCGCAAAAATTGCACGTGGCCGTCGCCGAACACAGCTTGGCACCCGCCCGTGTGAAAGCTGAACGGCTCGTCGTTCGGGCCGCAGTTGTTTTTGCTCCACGGGCACGTGCTCGGGCCACCTTTAGGGTTGGCGTTGTTGTTGATTTTCGCTTGGTTATTGCCGTTGGTCGATTTGTGGGGGCCGGAAACTCCGTTCGCATTATCCGGCTCAGCCCAGCGGTAGTTGTTGCGAAGGCCGGACGGCGATGGGGAACCCGAGTTCGGGTATGCGTAGTAGTTGGCAATCATGAATGGCGAGAAACTCTCGTGGGCTTTGCCGACATCTTCGATCACCGCGATGGTGTTACTCGTGCCATCGGAAATCGCGACGATCGGGCGTCCGCCTTTCCGAATGACCACGGCGGGGTTGCCCGTCGATACGGTCATAATGTCCGGTGGCGAACTCGTGCCCGAACCCAAAACTTGGTAGTGCTGAGTCAACATCCCATCGACCCGGTAGGTGAGGCAGCTATTCGGCGAACTCAAAGTACAGCGCGCACCCGTAGTAGGATCGATGTCGGTGTATGCAACGGGCATGTAATCGGTTTGACCGTACCCTTGTGGGTCTTCTTGATATGTCGGGTTAGAAGGGCAGAGGTACGTTTTGATTTTGACTTTTCCAGCACCGTTCGCCACGTTGTTCGGATGGTCGTACGGGATCGTGAGGTCGAACTGACGCGATGCGTTCTCCTGTTCGATATAGGGCAGCAGCTGCGTCATCGTCGACTGGACATCGAAGATCGTCGAAATGCCGTTGTTGCCTTCGCCGCTCGTCGGCATCACCAAATTGGCCGACTCGTAGTTATGGAGCCCTAAACCGATTTGCTTCAAGTTGTTACTACAGCTCATCCGTGCGGCCGCTTCACGCACTTTCTGAACGGCGGGCAGCAGCAGCCCGATCAAAATCGCGATGATCGCAATCACGACGAGTAACTCGATGAGCGTGAACCCGGCGCGAACCACGGACTGACGACGACTCGAAACATTCACTGGACAACCTCCGAAGGTGTAGATAGCCAACTGATGGCGGATAAGAAACGTAAAACGTATGGCTCCGCCAATAACAACATCCTAGAAGTCGCTGGCAGTCAGCGCATGAAGTCTACAAGTGTTTCACGTGAAGAATCGAAGTAGAGACTCGAGTCGTGACCGCACCCCGTTCGACACTGATTTCCGACCCTGTTCTGCTTCGCTACAATCACCTCAAGAATCCAACCGTTACCCATGCCTGGCCCAGCATGACCGACACCTTCGATTTGCGTTCTTCCGGCATCGTGTCCAGTGGGGCACTGCACCGCAACCTCCCGCCTGCCGGGCTGATTGAAGCCGCGTTGCGCCGGGGCGAAGGAATTCTCACCGATCATGGGGCCTTTGCCGCGTTCACCGGTTCCCGGACTGGCCGGTCGCCAAAAGACAAATTCATCGTTCGGGAAATGTCCGTAGAACCGCATGTGAACTGGGGGCCGGTGAATCAACCGATGGCACCCGCGGTCTTTGCCCGGCTCGCCGACCTCGTGAGGTCGTACTTGCAAAACCGGGAACTCTTTGTCTTCGACGGCCACGCCGCAGCGGATCCGAAGCACCGGATCAACCTGCGTGTCGTCAGCGAAACAGCTTGGCACAGCCTCTTCGCCCGCTGTTTGTTCCTGCGACTGAGGCCCGGAGAACTGCCGAACTTTCAACCCGATTGGACGATCCTGCACGCGCCGAACTTTCACCCCGATCCAGCCCGCGACGGTGTGAATTCCGAAGTCGCCGTGGCCATCAGCTTCGAGCACAAGTTGGTCATTGCCGCCGGGCCACACTACGCCGGGGAAATTAAGAAGTCGGTATTCACCGTCCTCAACTACCTGCTTCCCCAGAAGGGAGTGCTGAGCATGCACTGCTCGGCAAACATTGGCGTGGCAGGAGATGTGGCTCTCTTTTTCGGGTTGAGCGGTACTGGCAAAACCACGCTGAGTGCCGATCCGGAACGTCGACTCATTGGCGACGACGAACACGGCTGGGGCGACGACGGCGTGTTCAACATCGAAGGGGGCTGCTACGCCAAAACAATCCGATTGTCGCAGGCTGGCGAACCGCAAATCTGGGACGCGATCCGCTTTGGCAGCGTCCTGGAAAATGTACCGGTCGACCCGATCACCCGTGTCGCTGATTTCGACAGCGAACTCATTACCGAGAACACCCGTGCGGCTTACCCGGTCGATTTCATCCCGAACTGCGAACTGTCCGGAATTGGTGGCCATCCGAAGACAATCTTCTTCTTGACATGCGACGCATTCGGGGTGCTCCCACCAATTGCAAAGCTCACGCCCGACCAAGCCATGCAGCACTTCTTGTGTGGCTACACGGCCAAGCTCGCTGGCACCGAAACCGGGATCACCGAACCGATGGCGACCTTCAGCACCTGCTTCGGTGCCCCGTTCATGCCGCTGCCGCCGAAGGTGTATGGGAACATGTTGAAGGAGCGGATGACCCGCTTCGGCGTGCCGGTCTACCTTGTAAATACGGGCTGGAGCGGTGGTGGTGTCGGCGTCGGTGCCCGCATGAAGTTGGCATGGACTCGCGCACTGTTGAAAGCGGCCATGACAGGTGGTTTCGACGGCGCCGAGTTCACCACCGACCCCATTTTGGGACTGAGCGTCCCGACCCAATGCGCCGGGGTTCCCGATGAGGTTTTGCAACCGCGAACTACCTGGAACGATGCGAACGCCTTCGACGCAGCCGCGAACAAATTGAAGGGGATGTTCGACGCCGAAGCGAAGAAGTATGCGTGAAGGAGTCGATAGACGCCGTCCGTCTCCGTTTGCACAATATCGCTCAACAACGAAACTACCGGAGTCCCCCGATGGCGGTCAATCTGCCCCCGCATTACCACGACGCCGACGCTCGCTACAAGAAGGCTAAAACTGCCGAGGACAAGCTCGTGGCCCTGCGCGAGATGTGGGTGCTGCTGCCGAAACACAAGGCGAGCGAGAAAGTGCAAGTGGTGCTGAAGTGCAAGATCAGCGAGCTGAACGATCAGATCGAACAAGAGAGTTCGGGGCCGAAGAAGGCCGCACCGGGGACCTTCAAGTTCTCGAAGCAAGGGGCAGGGCAAGTGGTGCTGCTCGGGCCACCGAACGCCGGGAAATCGACGTTGCTTTCTAAGCTCACCAAGGCGTCGCCGACGATTGCCCCGTACCCGTTCACGACGCGCGAACCGATTCCCGGGATGATGGATTTCGAGGATGTCCGCGTTCAACTGATCGATCTGCCACCGATCACCCCAGACGCTTATGAACCGTTCGTCACCGACCTCACCCGCTCGGCGGATGCGGCCGTGCTGTTCCTCGATCTCGCGGACGATGACGGCCCCGCCGCAACGCAGGCGACGCTCGACCGGTTGAAGGCCGCCAAGCGAATGCTCGTGCCGGAACTGCCGGACGACGATGACCCGACCGTCTATTATTTGCGGACAATTTTGGTGGCGACCAAGCGTGACGACGAAGCGGCCGACATCCGCTTGGAGATGGCACAAGACTGGATCGGCAGTCGCTTCCCGCCGCACATCATTTCTGCCGAGAGTGGCACAGGCTTGCTCGAATTGCGCAAAGCAATCTTCGATTCACTAAAAGTGTTGCGTATTTACACGAAGCAGCCGGGCAAACCGGCGGACATGGCCGCACCGTTTACCTGCCCAATCGGCAGCACGGTTTCGGAGTTTGCCGGCTGCGTCCACAACGACTTGGAAGAGACGGTGAAGTCGGCCCGGGTTTGGGGTTCGGCGGCATTCGACGGGCAAACCGTCGGTCGAGATCATATCTTGCAAGAAAAGGACATTGTCGAATTGCATGTGTGACGATGATCGGCCATGATAGCCAACCCATGATCCAGAAACTCGCCACCCCGAAGCTCCCCACGGCCACGTCGTACCTCGTCCGGCACGGGTCGATGCGCTACGTGGGGGATTACACCACGATGTCGCAAGCCGGTTTCGCCCGGGGCGAGACCGTGATCCTCAAAACCGAGCGCGGTCAGGAAGTCGGCACGGTGCTCTGTTTGGCCACGCCTCAGACAATCGCCGTCATTCCTGATCCCACCCACGGACAAATCCTGCGGGCCGCGACCGAAACGGATCGGCAGCAGATGCTCCACATCGTCGAGGCCCAGAAACGCGAATACACGATTGCTTCGGATCTCGTGAAGCAGCACCACCTCGCCATGCAGATCGCCGACGTCGAACATCTCTTCGGGGGCGAGCGGGTGATCTTCTATTTCCTTTCGGAAATCCGAATCGACTTCCGCGAACTCGTCAAGAGCATGGCCCGCGAGTTCCACGCCCGGATCGAACTCCGCCAAATCGGCGTCCGCGACGAGGCCAAGCTGCTGGCCGACTACGGCGACTGCGGCCAGCCCGTCTGCTGCAATTCGTTTATGATCGTGATGCCGCCGGTGTCGATGCGGATGGCGAAACTCCAGAAATCGACGCTCGACCCCAACAAGATTTCCGGCCGCTGCGGCCGGTTGAAATGCTGTCTGCGGTTCGAGCAAGACGTTTACGAAGCGCACCAAATGGAACTGCCGCCGGTGGGGTCGCGGGTTCTCACAAAGAACGGCCAGGGAAAAGTACTGGCACAAGAGATTCTCGCTCGTCGGTTGCTCGTAGAATTTGAAGATGGCCGGAGGCAACCGGTCTTGGCCGACGATGTGTTGACGAAGCTGTAGTCGCCCGGAGAGTCCATGGTGGAACAGAAGCTGTACGAACTCATCCGGAAAGATCCGCGATACCCGTACGAAGCGTACGAATTCCTCTGCGAGGCGGTCTCGTTCACGCAGGATCTGCTGGAGCGAACGCCCCGCGATGAAGACGACCCGGAGACCGATTACCACGTCAGCGGGGGCGAACTGCTGCGCGGCGCCTGCGAGATGGCCGTACTCGAATTCGGCTTGATGGCCCCCGTGGTCTTTCGGCATTGGAACATTCGCAAAACCGACGACATGGGCAACATCGTCTTCAACCTCATCCGCAGCGAGCGGCTCAGCAAATCGGAGCGCGACGATCCCGAAGACTTCCACGAACTCTTCGACATCGAGAAGGTCCTGCGCGACGGGTTCGAGTTGACCACGGTCCCGCTCAAGCCGGGCAAGGGGAAATCATGATCGGGGCACGGATCCGTTTGGTCGTCGTGGCGACGCTCTTTCTCGGTTGGATGATTTGGCTGGCCTTGACCGTGATGGACAAAGGAAAAGTCGATCCTCTCTCGCGGGCGCAATTGGCGGAAGCGACCATGCTGGTGGCGGCGGAAGTCACGGCTGACTCCGATGGTAAACCGAAGAGCAAAGTGAAGATCGTGAAGCGGATCGGTGAAGCAGGCCCTGCCGAAGGAACCGAAATCGAAGTGACCAACTTGCCGCAATCTGTGGTGCCGGACAAAGGCTTCCCCGGTACCGGAACCTATTTGTTGCCACTGGTGAGCCGCGATAACCTCCTGTTCAGCATCGCCGGGTTGCCCCGCTCACCCGGTTTCGAAGCGGTCAATAGTTCGACGCATCCATTGATTCACCCGTGCATCTACCCCTGGACGGACAGCTTGCAAACGCAATTGCGAAATTTAGGCTACCGACTTTAAGTACCCGCGTGATTTCGGCTATCTCTATTGGTATCGTCAACCGGAGACCCCTCAATGTCGCGCCATTTCCTGTGGGTGTTCGTGGCCCTCCTCACTGGTATCGCAGCCCCGATGGCCCGCGCCGGCGACGTTCCCGCCGGTGGTTGGAAGTATCGGTTCACCCAGCGTGACACGTCCCTGACGATGCTGTTGCTGTTCACCGAATCGGACAAAAAATGGGCCGGCGATTACATCGGTTCTTCGGTACCGATTGACGTCGAACCGAAGATCACCTCGCTGGCCGTGACCGGGGACAGCGTCACGTTCATCCTGGAAATCCAAGGACGCGAGTTTTTGAACTTCGACGGCGTCGTGTCCAAGGACGGGAAGAAACTCGTTGGCTCGATGATCCAGCAGGGTGCGCCGGCGAAACTCGTGGACCTCTACCCGTCGAAGTTGAAAAAGATCAACGATCCGTTCGAGTTGGCCCGCGAAGACTTCGCCCAGCAAGACTCGGGTGTCGCCCTGTTCGAAGCCGGATTCACGTTGGCCGGACAAGCGGCCGAGAAGAAGTTGAAACTCGAAGACGTCCGCGGGATCGCCGACAAACTGGCGAAATCCGCGACGACCTACGGCCCACGCTGGGAACGGACGGTGGCCCTGCGGCTCGCGGAAACGTTCGCCGGCCAAGAGGGATTCGCGGAGGTCGCCCTCGCCCAAGCGCGTCGGGCCGAACGCATGATCGCCGAGTCCGATCCCGTCGCCCTGCAAATGAGCATTTACGAAACACTCGGCAAGGTGCTCGCGCAATCGGGCAAGGCCGACGAGGTTAAAAAGTACACGGCGCTGGTGGGCAAACTCGAATCCCGCGACGCTGTCGATTACGAGAAAGCCGTGCTCAAGTTCGAGACGCCCGAGTTTAAAGGTCGCAAAGCGAAAAGTGACCGTGTGGCGCTCGTGGAGCTATTCACCGGGGCCGAGTGCCCGCCGTGCGTGGCCGTCGACGTCGCGTTCGATGGTTTGTTGAAAACGTACAAGCCTTCTGACGTGATCTTCCTGCAGTACCATTTTCACGTGCCCAGCCCCGACCCGTTGACCAGCCCCGACGGCATGGAACGGGCCGAGCAATATCTGAAAAAGATCGGCGGAGCACCGACGCTCTTGCTCAACGGCACCCCCGTCGGTGAAGGCGGCGGCCGGATCGACGCGTCCAAGAAAAAATACGCCGAGTTCCGCACCGCCATCGACGATGCGCTGGAAAAGGCCCCACCGGCGAAGCTGGCACTCTCGATGACCAAAGACGACAAAGGTTTCAGCGTGAAAGGGATGGTCAGCGAACTCGAGAAGCCGGGCGAGAAGATCATGCTCCGCTTCGCGTTGACCGAAGAGCGTGTGCGCTACTCCGGTGGCAACGGGGTCCGCTACCACCAGCGTGTGGTGCGAGCGATGCCGGGTGGGCAGAAAGGCTTCGCACTCACCAAAAAGTCTCAAGAGCAGAGCGTGACGGTCAACCCGGAAGAATTGAAAGGCAGGTTGGTGAAATACCTCGACGATTTCGCCAAGAACGAAAGCCCGTTCCCCCGTTCCGACCGGCCACTCGCCCTGCAATCGCTGAAAGTCGTGGCGTTCATCCAAGATGACGCCACCGGGGAAGTCCTCAATGCGGCCCAAATCGATTTGAAGTGAGCCGCATGATTTACGCGGCCGCCGTCCCCAACGGTTGCAAACCGGCGGGGAGTTTCGTCTGCGTCTTTCGCAAGTAGAGTTCCAGAAGTAGCCCCGCCGAAATGATGCCGACGCTGATCCACTGCGACAGCGTGAGGCCCAACGAATACGTCGGTTCAATGCGGATCGCTTCATTGAGAAACCGGTGCACGCCGTAGGTCAGCATCAGCAGTACCATCACTTGGCCATGGTGTCGGCGGAACGGTTGGAAGGCCACGAGCAACAGCGTGATCAGCACCATGCTGATGGTCTCGTACAGTTGGGTGGGGTAGAAGGTCACCGTCTTCGGGGTGAATGCAATTTGGGCGGTGTCGCTTCCGCGTTGCACGGTCAAGTTCAATCGTTTCTGCCCCCGTGGCCAATCCGTTTTGACCAAATCCCAGAGTTGGTCGTGGGCGCTGACCATCACCGTTTTGTCGGTCTCGAGTAACGCGGCCACTGCCTTGCGATAACTCTCGACCGTATCGAAGGTCACGCGGGTGGCGACGGCATACGAATCGGCCGAGTCGCCGATACCGACGCCGCCGAGTTCCAACGCGCGTTTCAGCGCGGCTGCCACGGCCTCGGCTTGCCCGGTGAGCACGACGACAATTCGATTCGGCTCCCCGTTGACCCCGACGATCAAATCGTTGGGGGCCAAGCCGGACTTCGCGGCGGCGGAGCCCGGTTCCAGTGCCGCGACGACGGAACGTGGATCGGCGGACGGATCACGCGCTGCCGAAATGGCCGGTTTCAACGTGAAGCCAGTCGACGTTTGCAACCCGTGGATTTGAGGCAGATGTTGATCGTCGTCCCCAGAGGGTAAGTTCCCCTGCTCTTTGGATCGGAACGGATCGACGAGCTGACTCCGAGCGTGTGCCGATAATAGGGGGAACTCGCCCAATGTCGGCAGTGGCACCGTCTGACACTCCTGGCAGGCCACTTGGCCCCAACAGCAACCATTCAAGTAACAGCCGACGCGGCCGACCGCCAAGCCGATGGCCAAGAGAGGTGCGATGGCGTCGGCGATCCGGGGAGTCGAAATTTGAAACTTCCTCAAGACGAGGCGGTAGAAGACGAAGTAGCCGAGGAGTCCGCCGGCTACGGAGCCGTAGAAGACGATGCCACCTTCCCAGATTTTTACGAACGACTTCGCCAGCTCCCACAGCGATTTATCGGGGAAGTTTCTGGAGTACTGCCACATGTAGACGATGCGAGCACCGATGATGCCCGTCAAAAAGAGCACGATGGCGATGTCTTGGACTTTCTCCTTCGGCACACCCACGGCCGGAAGGCGAATCGGCCCCCAGAGCATCGCGGTGATGACGAAGACGAGGAAGAGCATCGCCCCGAAGCCGTACAGTGGCACCCCATCGGGGCCAAAGAGTGACGCCGTGAACGGAATGTGAAAGAGAACCTGTTGCATAGTGGATCGCGCGTTTGGAAAGTTTCGGGAGTACACTCTAGTTTGTAACGATTGCAGTCGGAAATGGGAATGCGGACTGTCGGCGGTCGGAGTACCAGTATCAGAACCGCCGGATACGCTAGTAATTGTGCTAACGGCTCGCCGTTCAACGGGAAAATGCTGGCGTCACCGAATCCAGTTGGTAACCTGAGTCCTTTACTACCGAGAGATCCCCATGCGTTACTTTGCCGCATCTTTGCTCCTGGTGTCTTTCGTCGTCAGCAGTTGCGCAGCCCCGATTCCAAAAGGGATAGTGAAGGACGAAGTGGCCATCGTTGGCACGTGGAAATTCGACAAGTTCGATGGTGGCGTTGTCGAGACGCCACCCGGCTTTTCAGAAGTGACTTTCACATTTCAAGAGGGGAAGTACACGATGTCCGCGGGCGGGAAGACCGTCACTGAAGGGAGCTTCAAACTCGACCCGGAAGCCAAGGTGAAGACGGTGGACTTTATCGAGAAGACGCGGACTATTCCCGCGATTTACGAACTGGACGGCGACACGCTAAAAATCTGCTCTGAAGACGGGGCAAACCCGGTGCGTCCGACCGAGACGAAATCGGACGGCAAGAAGATCTTCGTAATCACCTTCAAGCGGGTCAAAGAAGAGAAGAAAGAGAAGTGAACGCAAGGGTGTGAGTGAGTCAGCCCGTCCCTCGGAGATCGGCTTCGGTGAATCCGTTGTCGGACAGGGCTTCGAGATAGGTTCCTTCAAAATCGATCATCGTGAGTGGATCGCGTCGGAGTGGCAACGGTACCGACGGGATCAGTTCCCCGATGCAGGCTTCGTAGCACCACACTTGCAAAATGGGGTCATCTTCGACCCCGATGGGACGGTAGGACGACACATACGTGGGCGTGTTGGGCAACCGCGGAGACTTTTTGCCACCGATTTCGGCTATGATCAAATTGTGCAGATTGGCCGAGCGATTCGTGACGGGGTCGACGAGCACGACCCCGACCCCGATCTGCAAAAACCCCGCGCATTTCCTCGTCAGTTTTCGGCGAGTTTCTTGCCGATCTTTGTTTGCCGGGCTGACGACTTCGATCACCGCCACAAGTGTCATCCCCTTCTTGGTGTCACGAATCTGCACTTCGAACACGTCTGGGTATTGTGGCGAAAAGATCAACTGTGGAGCCGGGGCCACCGCCGTTGCCAACCCACCAGAGAACCTGTTTTCCCATCCCTCAGAACTCGAATCCATTTCGAACTCGGCGATATCCGCTTCGACCATGTGCCCGAGGTAGACATGGGCAAAGGCCCGTAATCCATCGGATGGTAATGTTCGGTTGAGTGATCGTACGATCGACGTGATCCAGAACGTTCCTATGGACGACCAAGGCGCGACATCCTTCGTTGGGGAGTGAAAATGATCGAGCAAAGGCATCGGTGTTCCTCCAGAACCGTCAAAGCATCACTTCTATAGTATCTTGCTTCGAGAACTGACTCGGCTAAACGTTGTGGTCAATGCAGGCTTCCGTGTAAGTGCCTTCCAAATCGAGTTGGACGATCGGCCCATCTTTGAGTGCGAGTGGTACCGACGGAATCGGTCGGCCCACCGCCGCCAAATATGGCCAAGTTTCGACTTGGCAAAGCTCCGAATTGCGAGTGCAGCGATATCCCGCGACATACGTGGGGCGGTCGGGCAACATCGCACGCTTCGGGCTGTTCACCATCACCATCAATTCGTTGTGCAAATTCGCACTCCGCGACGTCACGATATCCAGAATCACCAAGCCGACTCCGGCGTCCAGATAGGCCAAGCATTTCGAAATGAAATGGGTCCGTTCTCGTTCCCGATCTTTATTCGATGGACTGATGAATTCAATCGCCGCGACGAGTCGCATGCCATCGCGGACATCCTTAATCTGAATTTCAAACTCATCGGGGAACGATGGCTCGACTGTTGCGACTGCCATCGGTGACGGGAGTACCGCCAATCCGCCGGAGCCGTTTCGTTGCTCGAATGGCACTCCAGATTCGATTTCAAACTCGGAGATATCGGCTTCCAATTGGTTGCCGAGATGAACCGTCGCCATGGCTTGGTAACGATCCCGGGGCAACATCGAATTGAGTCTTTTCGCCAAGGCGACGACCCAAAATGATGAGATCGACGACCAGGGTGCACGGGCTTCGAGCGGTTGGCGAAAATGATCGAGCAACGGCATCGGCAAACCCTCTCCCAACTCGATTTCACATTTCCACTGTTACTGTACCACTATTTCTTCGGCTTACCCGGCACGATGGGCGTGTCGGCGGCGTTGCCCCATTCGCTCCAGCTCCGGTAGTAGTTCCGCACGTCTTTCGCCCCCATCAGTTCCATCCCGAAGGCCATCACCGACGCCCGTCCACCACTCTGGCAGTGCGTCGCGCTCGGTTTGTCGAGGGCGATCCCCGCATCGGCAAATAGTATCGTCAAGTCGTCCGCCGATTTGAACCGCTGGGTGGTCGATTCGAGCAAATCCGTCCATTCCAACTGCTTCGCACCCGGCATCGCCCCGGCTTTCTTGTTGTTCATCTTCTCGGTACCACAGAATTCTTTCTCGGATCGGGCATCGACGATCTGGAGCTTGCCATCTTCGATGGCCTTGATCAAAAATGTCTTCGTGGCCAGTCGATCCGCTTGGGCGACCGCTTCGAATTTGGCCGCAGTCACGGTTGTCGCTTCTTTGCTCACGTCGTGTTTCCCCGATGTCCAACCTTTCCAGCCACCGTTGAGCAGCCGGGCATCGGCCACGCCCCAATAGCGCAGAATCCACCAAATTCGCGCCGACTCTTTGCCTTGATTGTCATCGAGCACAACAACTTTCGATTTGGCCGTCAACCCGAGGTCGCCGATGCGAGCACTCCAGCCGGTGGCATCGGCCCCGTCGCCGAACGCTTTGGCCCAAGCCGCATGATCGACCCAGATCGAACCGGGGATATGCCCCGCGTCGTATTGGGCTTTCGGTCGAGAATCGAGCACGATAAAGCCGGTGGCGATGTCGGCCGGTTCGACAAGTAATTTCTTGTTCGGATAGTCCGCCGCGAACACGGTGGATGTCATCAGACATGTCGCCAAAAGTAATCGCGTCATCGCAAGCGTCTCATCGAGGTTGTGGAATCTAAAAGAGTACCGGAACGACAGCGGAGTCTGTCAGGTGGATTTTACGACCCACTTTCGAATTGCCTAAAACTAAACTTCCCGAACGGTTGGCGCGTCCAGTTCCCCCATTTTCCAGTCGGGGTTGCAAAGGGTTTGGGGTTGCGCGTATAGTCCCCGCGTTCGGCGAAGTGGTCGAAGGACCGACCACCCCGCAGGGAAGGAACCCGTATGGGCCTCGCCGCCCCTATTCATACTGAAATGTACGCTGCCCCGCAGCTCGGGAGCCGACCGCGCCCCGGTCTGCCCCGTCTCCGCGTCGCCATCGGCACGCCCCAACTCTCGGTGGTGATTGTCAACTTCTGCCAGTGGAAAAATACCGCCCGCCTCACCCGGCAACTCCGCCAGTGCGAAGCCATTCGTCGGGGGGCCGCAGAAGTTGTCATCGTCGATAATCATTCTCCGAAAAATAGTTTGGCCAAGTCGCTCAAGAAGCTTTCCGGCGTCTCCGTGGTTCGTTTCGGCCAGAATTATGGGTTTGCAAAAGCGGTCAACCGGGGCAGTAACATCAGCCGGGGTGAGTGGGTTCTGCTGCTGAACCCGGATGTCACGGTGACGGAAGGCTTCCTTGATGACGTTTTGGAAGCGGCCCAGCGCTTTCCGGCCGTCGATCCGAAGGCGGGCGTCATCGGTTTCCAACTCCGGAATCGGGACGGCACGAAACAGGCTTCATCGGGGGCGTTCCCCACGCTGCGTCGGACGCTCGCCGGGCTGGTGTTACCCCGATCCCGGCGCCGCTGCCAGCATCAATCGCTCATGGGTCGGCAACCGGTGCCGTGGGTCACGGGTGGTTGCTTGCTCGTCCGCCGCGATTGCTTCGAGCAAGTTCGCGGCTTGGATGAAACTTTTTTCCTGTATTACGAAGATGTCGATCTCTGCCAGCGGGCTCGCTCTGCCGGCTGGAGTGTTTGGTACGAACCGGACCTGCGGGTGACGCACCACTTCCCGTTGCACAGCCGCCAAGTGCCCGCCCCATTGCGACTCGTGACCCGACACGCCTTGCTAACGTACGCACGGAAGCACTGGGCCGGCTGGCAAGCGAAACTGCTCTGCGGCATCGTCTGGACAGAAGCCCTCGCCCGGGAAACTGTAGCCCGCCGAAGAAAAAACCCAGCGGCTGCCGCGTGCTTCCAGCAACTGCGTGGCTTGGTCGCCGATGTCTACCACGGTCGGGAGCGTGAAGCGCAAGGTCGCATCCGCTACGCGGCCAAATTCCTGGATGCCATGGCCGGGGAAAACGACGGTAAGACCCAGGAGGGCTAGGCCGTGAAACCCGTCCTATCCGTGATCATCCCATCGTTCAACCGTGCTGATTTGTTGATTAAGTGCCTGCGAAGTTTGGAACTCTATGCACCGCTGCACACCGAAATCATCGTCGTCGATGACGGCTCTACAAACTCGATTATTTCGGAAACCTCGCACCTGTTCCCCGGTGTCCGCGTCGTTCGACTTCAGCGCCAGTCCGGGTTCTGCATCGCCGCCAATGCGGGGATCGCATCGGCGACTGCGGCCATCATCGAACTGCTGAACGACGACACCGAAGTGACCGCCGGCTGGG
This sequence comes from Fimbriiglobus sp., assembly GCA_025351325.1. Classification (GTDB taxonomy): domain Bacteria; phylum Planctomycetota; class Planctomycetia; order Gemmatales; family Gemmataceae; genus JALHQU01. Next base: position 2,735 of record JANXWE010000094.1, on the reverse strand, counting down.
CCGATGCCGCGCTGGATTGCTTCCGTGATCCGCACGTCGTCGCCGTGGCCCCGCTCGTGCTCCAACTCGACGTGGAACGTCGCATGGCGGGCCTTCCGCTACTCATCGACAGTGCCGGGGATACGTACGATTTCGGTGGGTTCGCGACCAAGCGTTGGCATGGTCTGGAACCTTTACCTTTCACCGGAGTGGAGAAGGTCTGGGGCGCATCCGCTTCGGCGGCATTTTACCGCCGCGCTGCGGTAATCGCGGCCGGTGGCTTCCCGGATGATTTCGGGGCTTATTTTGAAGATGTCGATCTCGCCCACCGCTTGAATTGGCGCGGTGGTATCACATTGTTTCAACCGTCATCCGTCGTCTGGCACCGAGTTTCCTCAAGTTATGGCCGTAAGCCGTCTCGGGCCATCTTGGTGCAACAATCGTGCAATGAGGAAAGAGTCTTCTGGAGAAATCTGCGTCGCAAATCATCGCTTCGCGATCTGCCGCGACACGCGGTTGTGTTGGTCGCCAAAGCTTGGCGCCGACTCCGGGAACGCAACTTCGTTCCATGGCTCCACGGGCGTTGGCAAGCTTGGACAGGTATAGTATAAGCTCGTCCACTGTCGATGCAAATCATTCTGGAAGAAATCTCGAAAATTGGGCACATACTCCTAATTTTGCCACAAACTCGCCTTTTGTTCACTGCCATTCCCTGCCACAATTGTGGGTATGTCAACAATCTCAGAAATCCTCGGCGACGGTGGCCTGATCGCGCAGCGATTCCCCAACTACGAAGCTCGACCCCAACAGGTCGAAATGGCCCAGAGCGTCTTCAACGCTCTCACCAAAAAGCAACCTTTGCTGGTGGAAGCGGGCACTGGCGTCGGCAAGAGTTTTGCCTACCTCGTGCCAGCGATCTTGGCGGTGGCGGCTAACCCCGACTTGCGCATCGTCATCAGCACGCACACCATCGGCTTACAAGAACAATTGATCCGCAAAGATGTGCCGTTCCTGCAATCGGTCATGCCCCAAAAGTTCCGGCCAGTACTGGTGAAGGGTCGTGGTAACTATTTGAGCTTGCGACGGTTGCGGGCAGCACAAGTTCGCATGGGATCGATTCTGACCGATCCCGTCGCCGTGGAGCAACTTATTACCCTCGGCAAATGGTCGCGAAAGACGGTCGTGGGAAGCCGAAGCGATCTGCCGATGGAGCCACTCCCGGCCGTCTGGGATCTGGCTCAATCCGAAAGTGGCAATTGCCTCGGTCGCAAGTGCCCGACCCATTCCGACTGTTTTTACTACAAGGCCCGCAAAGCGACGTTCTCCGGTAACATCCTCATTGTAAATCACGCTCTCTTCTTCAGCGATCTGGCACTGCGGCGAGTCGGAGCCGGGATCTTGCCCGATTATCACGCCGTCATTTTCGACGAAGGGCATACCCTCGAAGACGTGGCCGCCGATCACTTGGGTTTATCGGTGAGTCAGGGTGGCATCGAGTATGTGCTGAATCAACTGTACGCGGTGCGGAGCCACAAGGGGGTACTGGCCAGCCTCGGCGACCCGGAGTCGGTGGGACTCGTGGAGGAAGTCCGCCAAGCCGCGGAACGATTCTTCTCGTCGGTTCACCATTGGTACGTGAACCAGCCCAAAGGCAATGGCCGTGTCCGCCAGCCGAACCCGGTGAAAGATACCCTCTCCGAGAGCCTCATCAAACTCACAGCCTGTTTACTGACGTTGGCGAAAGCCCATGCGAGCGAGGAAGATAGACTCGAACTGACGAGCCGGGCCGAACGGCTGGCGAGCAGTGCACGCGAACTCCAAGAATGGTTGGGGCACGAACTACCGGGGCACGTGTACTGGGTCGAATTGCGGCCGGGACGGAACATCCGCGTGACGCTCGCCAGCGCCCCGATTGAAGTCGGCCCGGCATTGAAAGAACAGCTTTACGACAAGATCCCCGCCACGATCTTGACCAGTGCCACGCTGAGTACCGGAGGTCGCGACGGTTTCGAGCACTTCCAAAAACGGCTCGGCCTCGACGGTGCCAAGACCCGGCAACTCGGCAGCCCGTTCGACTTCCGCGAACAGGCTGAACTGCACCTGTTCCGCGATATGCCCGACCCGTCGAGCCAATCGGCCGCCTTCGAAGCCAAGGTTCAAGATCGGTTGACGGAATACATCGAAAAGACGCAGGGCCGAGCCTTTGTCCTCTTCACCAGCTACAGTTTTTTGAACAAGTGCGCCGAGAAACTCCGGCCCTGGTTCGCCCGGAATGGTTATACATTCTTTTGCCAAGGGGACGGTTCACCCGCACCGAAGATGCTCCAGGATTTCCGCACCGCCACGAAAGCCGTCCTGTTCGGCGTCGATAGCTTCTGGCAAGGTGTCGACGTGCGTGGCGAGGCGTTGCAGAACGTCATCATCACGAAACTGCCCTTCGCGGTACCGGATCGCCCGCTGACCGAGGCCCGCGTGGAAGCCATCGAAGCCGCCGGCGGCAACGCCTTCCGCGATTATCAAGTGCCGATGGCGGCGATCAAACTGAAACAGGGCTTCGGCCGGTTGATCCGCACCGCTACCGACAGAGGCATCGTGGTAATCTTCGACCCGCGGATTCTGACGAAGCAGTACGGGAAGCTGTTTTTGGATGCGCTGCCGGAGTGCAAACGGTTCGTGGACGGGGTGCGGGAGTGACTATCGATTTCACGAGCCGCCGGGCTTGTCCCGGTGGGTCAGTGACCGTCGGAACCCACCGG
>JANXWE010000068.1 GCA_025351325.1 Fimbriiglobus sp. | reverse complement strand
GAGTACGTCGTCGAGAAAGTGACGAACTGGCGGGTGCGGGCGGATCAGATTCACCCCGGCGAGTTCGTCAAGATGCTCGGAATGATGAACGAGTTGCCGGAAGTTGAGACTGCGGAAGTGAATCGACTCTAAACTCCGCACGTGTCAATCTGAGCTTTTGTGGCGAAATAACCGATGAAATTCACGGTTAACCCGATGCGCAAGCATCGGAAACCACAAATGATTCGCCAACTCGATCCTGACCTTCAACACCGCCGATGCTTGCGCATCGGGTTAACCTGTTTGAAGAAAACTCAGTCTTACCCGTGAGAAGTATAACTGGTTGACGAGGGCTTTGATACGGAATGACGGCCTGATACGAAAATCCGTTTTAGCTGTCGATGGCGTCGGGATGTTCAGCAAAATCCAACCGGAAGAAAAGGTGCTACCGTTGTCGGCATGTCCAGTATGCGGTAGTGGGGAGCATGGCAAAAAAATCTTCTACGGCTGTCGAGCGCCTGGCCACAGCTATGAGAAAGATCGAAAGTACGGCGGTAGCCCTGTGATCATTGGCAAGAGCCCTGTGTGGCACTGCAACACGTGTGGTTCGGAATGGGGGGCATATTTGCGGGACCCGCCGTGGTGGCAATTACGGTCTGAAACGAAATGGTGCGCTCCGCTCCACCCCTGGCTACCTTCGGTGGCCCCGTTAGAGTGCAAGATACAACACTGAACCGTCGGCAGCGCGATTGGCCCGCCAGAAGATTTTGCCAGACCCCCTGAGATCTCGACGGAGTTTCGTCAGGGGTTTCAACCGTCGCCGGCTTGTATTATAATCCGTTTGTAGGATGTTTCACCACGGGCGGGAGTCGACTGTGACGCTGGGTGTTCGTTGTCCGCATTGCGAATCGCAATTCCAACTCAGTCCCGATTTGCTCGGCAAGTCGATGCGTTGCCCCAACCTCGATTGCGGTGAAATCTTCCAGGTTCGGGTTGAGCAAGAGCTGGAGCTGGCCACCCCCGTGGTGGTTTCGTCGGCGCCGTTGACCTCCGGTTCGGTGACGGACTTTCTCCAGGTGATCGAAGTCGCGCCGAGTTCGACTCCGATTCTCGCCCCCGAACTGTTGCCGGTGGCCCGGAGTTTACCACCGTTGCCACCGCGCTCCGTGGTCAAGTTGCCGGCGGCCACACTGCTGCCCGGCCCGCGTGAAGTGGCGTGGGATGCTGCCGACGAGCCGATTCCCGAAACGAAAACGACACCGACACCGTTTAAGAAACAGATCGACGACCACGTCCCGGTGACCCGGCGCGGGAAGCGCCGGGGTGTGCCCAAGGCGATGCTCGCCCTCGTGAGCTTGGCCCTGCTGGGAACCTTGATCACCGTCGTCGTGATGTTGGTCGTCCGCGAGAAACGCACCGAGGAGAAGCTCGTCCAAGATGCCGAGAAACTGTACAGCGAAGGGAAATACGGGGAATCGGCGAAGCGTTACGAGGAGCTTCAAAGTGAGTATCCCGACAGCGAGAACGTGAAGAAGTACGAGTTCTTCAGCCGCTTGAGTGCGACGCAGAATTCCATCGGGGCCGTGGCCGCACGTGAGAATCCGACGGCGCCGCTGCAATCGTTGCGCGAGTTCCTCAGCGTGTATGGGGAATCGCCGTTCGCCTTGCCCGACACCGGCTTCGGCACCGATATCGTGCAAGCGGGTCAGAAGCTCGCCGCGGTGTTCAATGACAACGCCGGCGATCACATCAAGGAGTTTCGCAAAGATCGGTCGAAATTACCCGAGCTGGACTCCGCCGAGAAATCGGTGCAACTAGGCCGGGAACTGCTGCCGCAGTTGGAACGCCACCGGGGCAGCGGGATGCCATCGGACAAAGTGCGCGAACAGTTCGACGCCACGACCGGGGAGATTTTCAAGGAGCGTTCGCGGCTGGCGGTGCTGGCCCCGTATCGAAATCTGGCGGTGGAACCGACCGATGAACGGATCGCCGAGTTCGAGCAGACGATCAAGAAAGCCGGTCTCGAGAAGGACGACGAAGCCAAGTCTCTGGCGGCGCAAGCCCGGACGAATCTGCGGACGCTGGTGAAGTTCGTGCCCGACCGCCGACCGGCCACGGCCGCACCCCCGGAACCGCCCCTGGCGTTCGTCGCCCCAGCGATTGCGGGGTCACCAGAGCCGAAGGCGGGTACCGACGCGACGAACGACACCGTCTTCGGGCTGGCCTACGGGGTCTATTACGCGCTCGATGCCCACACGGGCAACTTGCTCTGGGGTCGCAAACTTCACTCGACGAGCGCCGATCCGAAGACGGTCGACTTACCGTTGCGCGTCGTCCTCGCCGATGGAGCCATTGACTGGGTTCTCCTCCCTTCGACCACGGACGGTAAATCGGCGATCACGGCCCGGCGGACACGGACCGGTGAAGCCATCTGGCACCAAACGCTGGCGAGTCCGTGCCTGGGCCAACCCGCGTTGATCGGCAATCAACTGTTCGTGCCGCTGCAAGATTCCCTCGGCACGGTCGTGCATCTGGACGTGGTCACGGGCGAACAGTACGGCAGTCTGGCGTTGCGTCAGCCCATCGGGGGTGGCTTGGCAGTACTTCCCGGCCTTCATGCTGATCATGGTTTCCTCGTCATCCCCGGTGATGCTCGGCGCGTCTTTGTGATCGAGTGGGGCCGCGTGGATGCCGACAACCGCAAAGAGCCGCTGACCTGCGTGCGGAGCTTCGCCACGAATCACGCGAAGGACTCCCTGCGAGTCGAACCGATGCTCACGAGCAGCGGCGAAGCCGGGTCGCCCACACGCATGACCCTCTGCGAAGGGGATACCCCGGCGGCGATGAAGCTCCGGAGCTTCCCGCTCCCGGCGATCGAGCAGCTGAGCAAACTCCAATCCGAAGGCGATACGCCGATCAACGCCAATGCCATTGCCGAAACCCGCGTGAACGGTTGGAATTGGTTCGCGCCACTTTCGGACGGCGAGCGTGTGTGCGTCTCGACCGATGCGGGGGTCTTCATGGCGCTCGGTGTGAATCAGGCCGGCAACGCCGATGCGGGTTTGTTCACGTTGCCGGGCCAGCCGCCGGCGAAGGAACAAGAGCAAGTCTGCCGGTCGCAAGTGATCGCCCAAGACGAAGAATCGGTGTGGGTGCTCCTCGGCCATCGACTGGTGCGGTTGAAAGTGGCCATCGACGGGTTGGGGGGCTACCGACTGATGCCGCGCGGTGATGCCAAATTACTCGGGGAACCGCTCGCCCGGTCGCAAGTCCGACCGGCCCTGAACCGTGCGTTTGTGACTTACCGTCCGAGCGTGGGCGGGGCCGTGCGGATGATGGCCTTCGATCTCGAAACAGGCGTGACCGCCTGGGAACGCCAACTCGGGGCGATTGCGATCCATTTGCCGATCCCCCTGGCCAACAAGGAGTATCTCTTGGTCGATGGGTTCGCCGGCGTCTACCGTGTCCGGAACAGTTCGGCACCGGATCAAGAGCCTGTGTTTCAAACCGAGACCGTCACCCCTCCGACTGAAGCGGCGACTGGCCCGGCCCGCGTCGTCGTGTCGGCCGATGGCCACGACGTCTGGATGCTCTTACTTGCAACCGCAGCCGACGGAACGAAATTGAAGTTGCAGAAATTCACCGATGGTAAAAGTGTCGGGATCACCGCCGTGCCGTTGGTCGACCAACTCGCGGGGGTACCGCTGGCGTTCGGATCGCAATTGCTGGTACCCCTGGCCAACGGATACGTCTACCGGGTCGACATCGCCGACACGGCGTTGAAGACGGGAAGCGTCTGGCGCGGGAGTACGATTCGCGGCCCTACGACCTGCCATCTTTCGGGGGCCGGGGTCGGCTCGTACCTCGCGTCGGATGGGAATGCCGAAGTCAGCCTCTACAGTTGGCCCGCCGACAAAGAGGAAGCCGCGCGGCTCGCCGGCCCGTGGGAGGCCCGGGGTAAGATCAGCCTCCCAGCAGTCTGGATCGAAGCTGGGGAGAGGACATTCGTGGCCACCGGAACCGACGCGGGCACCGTGTGTCTTTTCGATCGCACGAAAGCGCTGCGCGACCCGATCCGCACTTGGAGAGGCAATGCAAAAGGGCCGATTCCCGAAGGCGCCGTCACTCAACAGCTCCTATTGCTGGAAGGTGGCGACGGGCCGGGACTGGTCTATTCGGTCAAGAAGGAATCGCTGGTCTGCTTGAAGCTGAGCCATGACAAACCGGAGTGGGTCGTCCGGGCGCCGAGTCCGAATTTCGGGGAACTGCTCGGTTGCGCACGCGACGGAGATCGAGTGCTCGTTTCGTATCAATCCGGATTGGTTCAGGTCTTGAATTCAAAAACTGGACTGGCAGTCGAAGAAACGGAAGCGGATCGCCCCACTTCCGAAATCGCCGCGATCCGGTTTGGTTCCGATCAATTACTTCAAGCCCACTCCGATGGCACCGTCGGACTCACTCCGATTGCGGCCACCGGAGTGAAGTAGTCGGCCTAGCGCTGCAAGCTGCCGGCTTGCTGAATCGGTGCGGGCTGCGGGGAGAGTCCGGAAGGTTGCGCCGAAGCGTTGAGTTCGGCGAGCAATTCCGACGAACTCACGTGCTGCGGATCAATCTTCATGGCCATTTCGAGTTGCTGGCGACCGTCGCCGACGCGATCCGAATCGATGAGCACGCGGCCGAGGAAGTAACGGGCTTCCGCCTCGGGCATCACGCGCATCAAGGTGTCGAAGGCGACGTCCCACTGGCCGGCGCGCGCGGCGCAGTAGCCGTGTGTTTTGTGGTAGATGCGGTTTTCGGGATCGATGCTGATCGCCAGTTTGCAGGCTTCGCAAGCCGGCGTCCATTCTTCGGCTTTCGCGTACATGCTCGCCATCCGGAACGCCAGCTCGTGATTCTTCGGGCTCTGCCGCAGAGCTTCTTGGTAGACCTGGGCCGCCCGTTCGCGTTCGCCGAGTTTGGAATAGAGACGGGCCAATCCCGAAAGTGCGGCCGTGCACTTCGGGTCTTGTTTGAGGGCTTTTTGATACGTCTGGCGTGCGGAGTCGACGAGGGCGTCGCGTTCCACGGCGGTCTTCTCTTCCATGAATGCGGCTTCGACTTCGTTGTCGGCCCAGACGGCCAGTGTCTCGGGTTTCAACGGTTGCCCGGGTTTGCCACGCGGGGCATGCGTGACGACCTCTTCCTTGGGCGGGCCGAACTTCTGCGTGCTCGGCTTACCCATGAAACTGGCGTGCTCGCCCGATTTGGGCAACGTCGCATCGGGCAAATGGGAGTCTTTGACGGTCCGACAACCGACCGCACCGACCGTCAAGGTCGCCACCAGAACCAACTGAAGCAGGCGCCCATCCATGGGTCATCCCTCTGAGGAGTCGACAGGATCCGATCCCCGTGCGAGGGACGATCACTTGAACTCGGCGATGAAACTCGCCGACGCTTCCACCATCAAATCGCGCGTCAAATGCACGGGTTGCCGTCTGTATCGGCAAATGGACTGAACCGTTTCCAATAAATCTCGACAATCACTGGCGCGGGGCGTCCGCCCGCGGTTGTAGTAGCGTTCGTACAAGTATTCCACGGACTCGGCGTTGAAGTTCATGTCGAGCCGCTTGCAGACCGAACCGAAGATCTTTTCGTAGACGTCTCGGGTCGGGGCGGTGATGCAGACCTTGTGCCGAATCCGGCGCAAGAACGCGTCGTCGACCAGATCTTTCGGATCCAAGTTCGTGCTGAAGATGATGAGCTGCTCGAACGGCACCTGGAACTTCTTGCCGTTGGAGACCGTGAGGAAGTCGTGGCGGTCTTCGAGGGGGAGAATCCAGCGGTTCAACAATTCCTTCGGGCTGACGATCTGGCGGCCGAAGTCGTCGATGAGGAAGACGCCGCCGTTGGCTTTGAAGTGAATGGGCGCTTGGTAGAAGTTGGCTTCCGAGTTGAACCGGAGGTCGAGCATGCTCAGGGTGAGTTCCCCACCGACCACGATGACCGGGCGGCGGATTTTGACCCAGCGCTGATCGTGCGAACCGTCGCTGAGCAGGCGCCGCACCACGGCGTCGCCTTCGTCGCCGAACTCACTGGGGGTGTCGTCGACGACGTGGAGCGACGGGTCGTACACGGTGACGACGTTCCCGTCGGCGAGGAAAGCGTAGGGGATAAAAATCGACCCGCCGACCGAGTTCATGTACTCGCCGATGGAGCGGGCGATGGCGGTCTTGCCGTTCCCGGGAGGGCCGTAGATGAACACCGACCGACCGCTGATGATGGCCGGGCCGATGGCGTTGAAAAGATCGTCTTTGATGACCAAGTGACGGAAGGGCGCCCGGAGGACTTCCGGGTAGCAGCTGAGGCCGGTCACAGTTTGGCGGTAACACTGTTCGACGTAATCTTCGAGCGGCACCGGGGCCGGCCCGACGTAAGCGCATTGTTTCATCAGATCTTGGGCGTGGCTCCGGCCGCGATCCGTCAAACTATAGCGGTAGCTGACTTCACCGACGAGGTCGCCACCGTCCACTTGGATGTGCTTTTCTTCTTTGAGGTGCTTGAGCGGCTCGCGGATGATTTTGAACGGCAAGCAGAGCACTTGGGCGAGATCTCGGCCGATTTGCGGGCCGCGCGTGTAGATCGTGCGCACCAACATGTCGGCGAGGAACGAAGACGTCAGCCCGGATTCTTTGATCGATTCCGGCGAAATCGGAGCTTCGGGAGCCGGGTTGGTATCCCAATCGACTACCGGGCGAGACAGCACAGCCATGAGAAACCCACCGGCGAGGAGGCGAAAGGCGACGGATCACATCGAAGCCTAGTTCACATCCGGGGCCGGGGCCGGCAAGAAAGTCTCACTTCAACTTTTTCCCGCGGGTGATGATGAAAATCCCCAAGGCCCCGACGAACAGCACACCCACGACGATGGTGTTCTGTTTGCCGATGGTGGACTTCCAATGTTCGACGAACCCGTTCATGTAACTCTGTTCGGCGAACGGTGCCGCGGCAGCGGGGCCTGCGAGTACGGCGATGGTCAACAGTGCGGCGATCGAGTTCCGAATCATGGTGGTTCCTCTTGGGTGCGAGCCGAAATACGAAAAAACGGAGTGCCCGCGCACTCCGCCGAAGTCGCCGACTTCGCCATCGGGTTAGCGTGTTGGACTGTTCCCGCCGGCCGCGTTGTTGCCGCCGGCCGCCGGGGTGCCCGGTGCCGCACCACCGCCAGCGCCGATTTGGGCTCCGCCGCCACCGACGCCGCCGACCGAGCTGCCGAACTGGGCGGCGAGACCGCGGTAAGCGTTGGTCGGCCCCAGAGCCGGCATCGCCGGATCGACGGCGTCGTGGGCCTGCACGTCGTAGTGCATGGCTTGGCCGTTCGGTTGGGCGTACAAGTACGCCAGCACCGCTTGGCAACGCTTCGCGTCGAGTTCCGTGCGGAGGTTGACGACTTTTTGCGGGTTGGCCGCATCGTACGGCAGATCGCGTGCCGTTTGAATCCAGACCTTGCTCACCGGGGATGGCAACCGGCGGGCGATGTAGTCGATCTTCCTGAGACCGGCCGCGTTCAGATTCTCTTTCCCCGCCTCGAAGTGGCTGTTCCAGACGGTCACTTCGAGATTGTTGGCGTTGTTGGCCATGGCGTCGAACGGTTGCACCACGTTGTCGCGGGCGCTCACTTTGTAGCGCTCTTGCGGGCACGGATCGACGATTTTGTTGTACCGGCTCTGGACGCCGGGGCCGTTGGACAGGTTGCCGCCCGGCACGCCTGTACAACCGACGGAGACCGCGCTGCCGACGACCAAAACCGCGAACGTCGCGGCACGAACGAACTTCTTCATCGCACTTCCTCCATGAGTAACACAGGGCATCCTGCCCATTCGAAAATCAACCCATCTTCGACAGCAAGTTCTTCTGGATGAGGATGGCCGCAGGCCCAACCAGCACCACGAAGATTGCCGGGAAGATGAACAGTACCAGTGGGAAGATCAGCTTGACGGCCGTCTTCGCCGCTTTTTCTTCGGCAATCTGCCGGCGACGCGTTCGCATCGCGTCGGATTGCACCCGCAAGGCTTGGGCGATACTCGCCCCGAATCGATCCGCCTGAATGAGAATCGCCGCGAGGCTCTTCACGTCGTCGACCCCGGTTCGCACACCCAAGTCGTGCAGCACTTCCCGGCGCGGTCGACCCATTTGCAGCTGCAGGTTCGCCAAGGCCAATTCTTCGCAGATCGTCTTGGCGTGATCTTTCATCTCGTCGGTCACTTTTCGCAGTCCCGCATCCAGGCCGAGGCCGGACTCCACGCACACCACCAAAAGGTCGAGCGCGTCGGGCAGCGTCAAGAAGATCTGCTGCTGGCGATCGTTCACGAGCAGCTTCAAAGCTATCATCGGCAAATAGAACCCAACACACCCAGCTAATCCGATTTTCCACATCGCAGCCAGTGTGAAACCTTGCGCGACTAAACAGATTAGGAGGGCGGGCAGCAAGAATGCGACCAGCGACGCGAGCCGGAGGCCTTGGTAGACCATCGGCGCCGTCTGACTCCGGAAGCCGGCGTTGGCCAACTTGACACGAAGTGAGTTTTTTTCCAGATCCGACTGGGGCTGCATCGACGCCCCGAGGTTCGAGAAGGCGTCTTTCAGCCCGGAGAACCGCTGCCGCGATTCCATCTGCGACAATTCGAGATCGACCAGGGAGCGTGGCCGGCCGATTCGGTCGAGCCGGTCGTCGGCCTGACTGTTGCGATTCGAGATCAACTGCAGGAGCCAAAAAGTTCCGATCATGATGGCGGCGAAGACGAAAATCGGTGCCAGCTCATCCGCGGATAAAAACGCGAACAGTTCCACGGGGGTGTCTCCAGGGTGCTTAGAAGCGGTGTCCGTTGATCGAGGGGGTCGACGGCGCGCTCGGGTCGAGGGGCCGCCGCGGCGATTTACACTTTGATGTCGATGATCTTCTTGATCGAGTAGGTGCCGATGAGCATCAGGAAGATCGCCCCGATCGACATTTTGACACCCATGGGGTCTTTCCAGAGGGCTTCGATGTAGTCCGGCTTCATCCAGAGCATGAGGAAGAAGAGGCCGATCGGCAGGGCGACGAGCACGATCCCCGACAACCGCCCTTCCGCCGTCAACGCTTTCACCTGGCCGAGAATTTTGATCCGCTCGCGGATGACGTAGCCGATGCGGTCGAGGATTTCTGCGAGATCGCCCCCGGTCTGCCGTTGGATCGCCACGCTGGTGATGAAGAACTTCAAGTCCAAGTTCGGCACCCGCTCGCACATCCCCTTCAGGGCTTCGTCGAGGGTGATGCCGAGGTTCTGTTCTTCGTAAACCCGGCCGAATTCCTTGCAGATCGGCTGCGGCATTTCTTCGGCGACGACGTGCAGGCCGGCGGCGAGGGAGTGCCCGGCCCGCAAGGCCCGGGCGACCAGTTCCATCGACTCGGGCAACTGGTTGGCGAACTTGTTCAAGCGGCTCTTGCGTTTCCAGAAGAGCCAGGTGAACGGCGCCGACAGGCAGACCAATGCCACCACGGGGGCCACGTAGACGTTGACCATCCAGGCGGAGGCGAGGCCACCGACGAACGCGGCGGCGAGACCGACGCCGACCAAGGCACTCGGTTTCACGTTGGCGTCGGCCTGCTCGATCATCTTTTGCAGGTTGAGGACTTTCGGGGTGATCTTGTCGAGCAAGTTCTTTTTGTCGACTTCCTGCAGGGCCTGCTTCAGGAGCATGTCGGCCGAGGAATCTTTCCGGTTGTTGCGGCCCACGAGCACGTCGAGGCGCACCGAGGCCCGGCCTTCTTTGGAGCCGGTGAGGGCGAACGCCAGGGCGAGGACCATCCCCACGACCAGCCCGCCGATGACCAAGGCGAATAACAGAGGACTCATGTTGCACGACTCGAAGAAGTAGGGGGAATCTCGGGACTCAGTCGCGGGCCAGAACTCGTTCCGTGAACATATTCGACGGGAGTTTGATCCCTTTTTGCTCGAGCCGCGGCACGAAGGTCGGGCGGACGCCCGTCGCTTCGAACTGGCCGAAGGCCCGGCCGTTTTGATCGACGCCGACCTGCCGGAACCGGAAGATTTCCTGCATGATGATGATGTCTTGTTCCATGTTCAGCACCTCCGTGATGCTGCACATCTTGCGCGGGCCGCCTTGCAACCGGTTCACTTGGATGATCAAGTCGACGGCGGAGGCGATCTGCTGCCGCATGGCTTTGATGGGCAACTCGGTACCGCCCATCATGATCATCGTTTCCAAGCGGGCGAGGCCGTCGCGCGGGGTGTTGGCGTGCAGCGTCGTCATGCTCCCGGCGTGACCGGTGTTCATGGCCTGGAGCATGTCGAGGGCTTCCGCCCCCCGGCACTCCCCCACGATGATCCGGTCGGGCCGCATCCGCAGGGCGTTCTTCACAAGGTCACGACAGCTCACGGTGCCTTTGCCTTCGATGTTCGGCGGCCGCGTTTCGAGCCGCACGATGTGATCCTGCTGCAGTTGCAGTTCGGCGGCGTCTTCGATGGTCACGAGACGTTCGTCGCCGGGGATGAAGGCCGAGAGCGTGTTGAGGAGGGTGGTTTTACCCGAGCCGGTACCGCCGGAGATCAGCACGTTCATGCGGGCTTTGATGGCCCCTTCCAAGAGCATGGCCATTTCTGGCGTGAATGCTTTGTAGTTCAACAAGTCTTCGAGTTTCAGCGGCTGGGCACCGAAACGCCGGATGCTGAGGCTGGCTCCATCGAGTGCGATCGGCGGGATGACCGCGTTAACCCGGGAGCCGTCCGGTAAGCGAGCATCGCAGAGCGGGCTGGTTTCATCGACGCGGCGCCCAACTTTGGACACGATGCGGTCGATGATCTGCAGCAAGTGGTCATTGTCGCGGAAGACGACTTCGGAGCGTTCGATCTTGCCCCGGCGCTCGACGTAAATCTTCTTGGGGCCGTTGACCATGATTTCGCTGACGGTCGGATCCTTCAGCAGCGGTTCGAGCGGGCCGAACCCGAGCGTTTCGTCGAGGATTTCTTCGATCAGCTTTTCGCGTTCGATCCGGTTGAGGAGCGGGTTCTCGGTGTCGCACAGGTGTTCGATGGCGCGGCGGATGTCCCGTCGCATGGCGTCGCTGGCGAGATCCTTGACGCGGGACAGATCGAGCCGCTCGACGAGCTTCGAGTGGATCTGCCGTTTCAGCTCTTCAAAATTCTTGCCCCCGCTACTGCTCGACCCCCCGAAGCTCGGGCTGGACAACCGCGACAGCCCGGTGTTGCTCCCCTGGTTGCTGAGGTTGTTGAGCTTCGAGATTCCTTGTTGCAGCCGCGACATATCCGAGTTCCTTGAGGTCAATTCCGGGTGCGTTCACTGGCGATCACTTACTTGCGACCGAACGGGTTCCATTTCGCCTTGCTCTTGGCTTCCACGAGCGGTGCTGCGGGTTTGCCGGCCAGGATTTGGGCCAAGCCGACGATGGCGTGTTGCACCCGGCTTTTCGGGTTGTGGCGAACCAGGGGTTCCCCGGCGATGCGGGCGGCGATCAGGGCCTTCGGGTCGTACGGGATCTGCCAGGTGATCGGCTTGCCGATCACCTCTTCCGCCTTCTTCATGCTGATGCCTTCTTCGACCGTGTCCGACCCCACGCGGTTGATGACGATGCGGACTTTGTCGGCGAGGTCTTCGCTGCCGAGCAGGTGGATCAACCGCACGACGTTCCGCAGGCTGCTGAGTTCGAGTTGGGCCGTCAGCAAGATGGTGTCGGCCATCCGCAGGGCCATCATGTCGGTCGGCCGCAGCGACTTGCTCAAGTCGATCACCAAGTGCGAATAGCTCATCTTCAAGAGGTTGAGAATCCGCTCGACGTGCCCCTCGTGCAGCACACCGATTTCTTGAATTTCCATCGGGTGCCGGAGGATCGACAATCCGGTCCCTTCGTGGCGCACCAAAGCCCGCCGCAGGAAGTTCATGTCGAGACGTTCGATGTTGCGGGCCAAGTCGGCGATGCTGATGTTGTCCATCCCGTTGACTTCCATGGCGATGTCCGCGTCGCCGAGGGCCAAGTCGAGATCCACCAGTGCGACGGTGTTGTCCGGATCGGTCGACAGCGTGGCGGCGAGGTTCACGCAAATGCTGGTGGTGCCGACGCCGCCCCGCGAACCGAGCACGGCGATCATCTGCTTGGCGCCCTGCTGGCGCACCATCCCGCCGTTGCTGGGTTGGTCGCCGATCGAGCCGCTGGACTCTCCCAAGGCTCGCCGGAGTACGGCGAGCATGTCTTCCAAGCCGACCGGATGGGTGAGGAAGTACTTGGCACCGCGTTGGAGCGATTGCAGAAGGGCTTGGTGATCTTGGCTGATCGTGAGGATGGCCAACTTCGGATACTTGATCGACAACTCGCCGATCATGTACAGGGCTTTGGCCTTGTCGGCATCGAGCGCGACGATGGCCAGATCGGGCATCTCGCCCTGTTGCTCGATGACGTCGAAAAAGTACTCGTAGCGGGCGCACTCGGCTTCGAGCCAGACGAAATCTACGCCGAGCAGCAGGGTGCGGAGCGATTCGCGCGACGCTTCCGAAGGATCAACGATGGCGACTCTTTGCATATCAATCACCGAAGTCGGGGGTGTTCGTCAGGTTGTGAAGACAGCCGGGCAGTTCCAGAGAAGCTGCCCGGCGTTTGCGTTGCTTCGATCTCGCTCGAACCTCACTTGCCTTCGAGCACCGGCAGAGGCATCGGAACCGTCGGCGGCAAGGTCGGCGGAACCGCGGACTCCGTGATGATCGGAGCCACCGCTGGACAAGCCGGGCTACCCACTGTGGCGGTCAGGCCCGAGTTGGCGGACAACCCTTGTCCACTGTTCTGAGCGTGGCGGTAAGCGGGAACGTATGTTTTGCCGTTCCAGATCTTCCGAGCACCGCGTGGCGCTTCGAGCAGCGTTTCAACGAATAGCTCATAATCGTCCGGGCTGCGCGTTTCTTTACCGGGAACTCGCCGGGGAACCTGATCCGGGTTCAACGCTTCGACCAACCGCGGGGTCACCAAGATCAACAATTCGGTCTCCCGTTCGTCGTGAGTCACACTGCTGAAGGCGGCACTCAACAAGGGCAAGTCACCCAAGTACGGGACTTTCTGGGCGTTGGATTGCACCGTCGTTTCGAGCAAGCCACCGATCGCGAACGTCTGACCCGATTGCAGCGTCACCGTGGAACGGGCTTGCGTCTCGTTGAAACCGGGCGTGAAGCCGAACGCCGTCGTGATCCCGCGACCGTTGTTCACCGAAGAAATCCGCGGGTTGATCTCGAGGTAAATCCGATTGTCGGCGGTGATCACGGGGATCACTTCGACTTCGGTACCCACCGGCGTCAGGGTCACCCCCGGGCCGTTGATCCCCGACGATGGGCTGAGCACCGCTTGGAGACCCCCGGCCCGGAAGAACGCCGCCCGACCTGTCGTGGTCGTGATCTTCGGTTCCGAGAGGAACTTCGCGACGCCTTCTGTCTTCAGTGCTCGCAAAGCCCCAGTGAACTGCCCGGGCACGATCCCGGCCACGATGTTTGCATTCGCCCCCGTGGTGAAAGCGGGAAGACTGCCCAAGGTGGCCGATGAACTCGCGAGGCCACCGAGTACCGAGCTGATCCCGAAACTCTTGCCGCTGGCCCCGAACGAGAAGCCGCGCTCGCGGAGCAGCGTCCGGTCGACTTGTGCGACAGTCACTTCGATCGTGATCTGCTGCGTGCCACCGACTTGGATCGCGTTGATGACGTTGGCGGCATTGCCACCGACTGCACTACTCGCGATCCGGACAATGACGTCGGCATCGCCGGGCTGGCTGACCGACCCGCTGATGACAATCACGTTGCCGACGCCGGGGATGATTTCCACGTTCGACGTGGGCACCGCTTGCTTGATCACGAACTTCAGTTGTTCGTAATCCGGCTGCACGACCACGGTGTAGACGGCCTTCGAACGATCTTCGAAGGTCAGGGTCATTTGGGTCGCTCCTCCGAGCTTCCCAACCAGATCCACTTTCTTGAGTTCCGGAGCGATCGGCTTCGCGTCGACGACGTCGCCGTTGCTGAGCGTGATTTCCGTGATGAGCTTGTTCGTTTTCGGGTCGAACTTGGCCAGGCCACCGAGTGGCACCAACAAAGCTCCACTCTTCGGTTCAACTTTCGCTTCAATTCCGCCTGCGGGCGGTTTGTTCGGTTGTTGGCCCAGGGCGGTGCTACCGGTCAACCCGGTGAGAACGGCCAAACTCGCCATCCAGCGGCGGCGACGATTACTGATCAGGTGCATCCGTTCACCCTCCCCACAAGTCTGGCAGGTCGGAAAGACCTGCCGTGTTCGTAATACCGAGCCGAGGCCGATCCCCAGTCCGGAAACAATTCGTCCCATTCCCCACGGCCGGGGAACTGTTCGGCTCTCGAAATCCTTCCGAGAACCGATCATCCGACCGACTTCACGGTGCCGTGAATGGGCCTTTCGAGCTGCCCGATTCTTCCGGCTTCTTCTCACCCTTACCATCATTCGACTTCGAATCGTCGTCTTCCGATTCCGGACGAACCACTCCGACATACTTGTGGTCGCCGTTCGGCATTTTCTGGTAGCGGTACTTCACCACTCCTTTGGGCGTCTGCAAAATCACTTCGACATAAACTGGCTTCGGTGGCACGGGTTTCAACAGTTCGACTTCGCCGTTCTTCGGCGTCGCACCCGTCCCGTCGGGTGCAACTTTCGCCTGTTTCGCCTCTTCCTTCGGCTTCGGCCCGAAGAACGTCTTCGGAACGAAATAATTCGCCGGCAGATCCTTCAACAGATAATCCCCATTCGCGGCGTAGCTCTTCAACTCTTTCACTGCGGTCTCTGGCACGAGGGACAGTGGATACTCCGCATCCTTGAAACTCTTGGCGATCAAATCGTCCGTGATCAGCGTTCCGGCGACCAAGTCGACCGTCGGCACTTTCACTTTCACCATTTCCACCACCGGTGCTGTCGGTGCCGGCGGGGCGAGCTGTTCTTTGTCTTTCTCTTCGATCTTGTCGGAGAGGATGTCCCAAATTTCGTCCGCTTTCATCACGCGGTGAACCGACGGGTTGTCCGGGTGCCGCAGACCCATCCGCATGGTGGCGCCCCGCGAGATCGCACCTTGCAGCAAGAGTTGCTGCTCGGCCGTCACCGCGAGTGAAACCATCCCGACGTTCGGTGTCGCACCGCCGGGAACTTGCGACGGGGCCGAATCCGAGTTCACGGCCAGCACGAGCATGTCGAGAAACAACGGGAAGACGACCCATTTCTGAGACTTCTTCAACAGCACCGAAGCGATGATGTCCACGTGGGCGCCCGGCCCGATGAACCCGCTGGCCGCTTCGACGGTCGACATGGTGACCGACATCACGCTGTGGCCCGGCGGCGGGTTGAGAAACACGTTCGTCGTCACATCGGTCTGGCCGAAGGATTCGCCTTGGCGAACCGTCCGGGTCAAGCGTTTGTCTTTCAAGAAGTCGGTCTGCTCCACGGAATTCGGGGGCACCGCATCTTTCGGCAACGCTTTCATGACCACGTACTTTTCCAAATCGTCGGCTTTGAGTCTCGTCCCGACGGGCAAGTCGGCGATGGCGACCGGGACTTGAACCGTGTCGACGTCTTGCCTCTTGCCTTTCGCCCCCATCGTGGTGAGGAACGCGGCGATCAAGCCGCACACCACCGCCACGACCACAAGGACAATGTTCTTCTGTTTCACTGGTGCCATCCCCCCGGAGAAAAAAATCGACTGCGGCCCGATCACCACCATTCCGAAGCGGAGCTGCGGAGTGCTTCGGCGTGGAGACCGTTCCTGCGGGCGGGCCGGCGAATTCCGCAGGGTGATGACTCAGAAGGGAACGACGCATTTTTGAGGCGCGCCGATCAATTGAGCAACCAACCCTAGTACGAAGTTCGCATTTCGCAAGAAGTCTGCATCGAAACGCTTTTTCTTGATCCGCCGGGTTTACATTTGGTAAGGGAGATTGACACACTTACTCTTTCGACCGATCCCTTCCGAATCCTTCAGCTTTTCTGGTCGTATCGATCCAGTGGAGTTTCACCAGTATCCCAAAGACAACGCCCCCGCCGTATTGGCAGGGGCGTGAAAAGTTATTTTGAAATAATTCGAATTATGCACTCAAGATGATGCGGTACCACAGGTAGCCGAGGAAACCGATGCAGAGGGGAACCCCGTATGGCAATCGGATCCAAGCCGGGCGGCGGGTGTTCGCACGGGCGGCCGCTTTGGTGGGACCGTCGGTGACGAGCGTTTGCAGATCGCCCATAATCGCGCGGAAGTTTTCGGCGTTCTTCCCGAACTGCCGACGGGCGAACATCATCACGATGCCGAAGACGCCGCCGACGATGGCTCCGAGGCAGAACGCCCAGATGATGACGGACGCACCGACACCTAGGCCGAAGAGTGCGCCGATCCAAGCACCGAAGCCCATTTGCATTTTCACATCACCCTGGCCCATGCCCTGAATGAAGAGCATCGGGAAGAGCAAGATGAAACCGAGGGCCGTACACAGCAACGCGGAGCCGAAGCCGCCGACGCAGGGAACCCAGTCGTACCCGAGATCGTTGAGAATGCCGAGGTACCAACCGCTGACGACCAGCGAGAGCGTGAGCCAGTTCGGCACTTTGAAGGCATAGCCATCGATCGCCGCCGCGAGCACCATGCCGCAGGCGAGCACGATGATGGGGCCGAGGTTGCCGTATTCGGTGGATCCGAACTGGGCCCAGGCGATCTGAGCGACCCAGGCGAGGCCGACCCAAACGGCCGCGAGGAGCGGGATCCGGGCCATCGAGACGATGAACGCGCGGTCGATTCCCAAGGAATCGTCCACTGGGGTGGGGGCCGGGGCGGCCAAAACAGGATTCGCCATGAGCGGGATGACCTCGAAGAAGCAGGTAAGGGGGTTTACACCGAGACGGTACTTTGACCCTAGAACGGGAAAACGAAAGAAGCCGAGCCAAAATTGGCTCGGCTTCGAGTTCGGTCGGGCTAGGCCCACTCGATTCAGCTAGGCTTGATGGCCGAGCCGACTTGGCTGAAGGTCTGGTTCGACGCACCGCCGATGGCGGTGATGGCGGCGATGCAGACCACGACGATGAGGGCGAGCATGACGGCGTATTCGACGGCCGTCGGGCCATCTTCACGCTTCATGAATTTGACGATGTTCTTGGTCAAGTTACGCATGGTGTAGCCTCGAAAAGTTGTGAAAAAACAGTCGAACGATCAGCAGTTGGGCGAAAGTGCCCGGTGCCGAGTACAAAGACCCGCGACCGAAAAGGTCACGATGGTTTCAAGCCTGACTTCAAAACGTTGTTATCGTAAACCGACGTCGTGCTTTGTCCGACTGTGCTGATGGCTGCGAAGCACACCACCACAATGAGAGCCAGCATGACGGCGTATTCCACCGCGGTCGGTCCATCCTCACGTTTGAGAAAATGGACGGCGCGGCGTACCGCCGTGCGTACCATGGTCATTACTCCGTAGCGACGATGCTCAGGAGTTCGTTTGCGGCGGCGACTGCGACAACCGTGTGCCCGGGCTTGGTTCATTTCTCTGCGGCGGCCGCAGCGAAACTGGGTTGTGTGTCGATCCCGTACCGAACTAGCTAGCGATCATCTACGCCGGAAACCTAGATCGACTTTTGCCGGACGTCAAACGGAGAATCGGCATAGTTTCCCCAGTATCGCGGGGGCCGCGCCTCGATTTCGGACAGTCGAGTATTTCGTAATCGGAGCTTTACAGGTTTGTACGCTGGTAGCGGAAATGTTTGTGGCCCGGCTCGAATCTTCAGTCCGCACTCGCTCCGTCCGGGAGTGGCTCGGCACCGGGCGGCGGAATCTTTTTTTCCACGCGGATGTAATTGGCTCGTAGGCGGGCATATTCTGTCGCCGTCAGCTCCGAAACGCTCCCGTCGACCGCCGTGAGCATCTCTTGCCGGAACAACTGCTTCAAGAAGGGGATGCACCAGCCGCAGCCCGTGCCGGCGCCGCCGCACTCCGAAAGCTGACTCGGCACGCGCGGCAGCTCCCGACGCAAATAGTTCACCAGCTTCCGCTTCGAGATCCGGAAGCAGAGGCAGACTTTGTCGTCCAAATCCATGGCCGCGAATCTCGAATGACTTAACGGGCACCCGACGGTAACTTGATTATCCGAAGGAACCGCCGAAGGGCACAAGGGGGATTCGCCGATGACCCACACGGTCGTACTCTGCGGACTGGGCCAAGTCGGTTGGCGGGTTCTCGATTCCTTGAAGGCGACCCGGGCGAATATCACCGTCATCGACTTGAAAGCCAAGGCCGATGATCCCCGCTTAGAAGGGGTGACTTTTTACCAAGGGGACTGTAAACGTTCCGACTTGCTGCAACGAGCCGGGGCCGCGACCGCCACGGGTATTTTGATCGTCACGAGCGACGATTTGCTGAACGTCTCGACGGCCATGCTCGTGCGGCGGATGAACCCGACGGCACGTATCGTCGTGCGGATGTTCAATCAGAATCTCATTCAGCGGCTCGGCTCGGCCCTCCATAATACGGTGGCGCTGTCCGTGTCGGCGCTCACGGCTCCGCTCATGGCCCTGACGGCGGTCAGTGGGGAAGCACTCGCCGCGTTCAACATCGGGGACAAGGCCCAGCAAGTTGCCGAGATTACCATCGACGTCGATTCGGCACTCGTCGGCGACCGGCTCGCCGACGTCGCCGGGCGTTTTCAAGTCTTGGTGATTTCTCAAGAGCTACCCGCGGACTGTCGGTTGTCTGCGACGGATCGGTTCGTGGTCTGCGGCGATCCAAAAGCCGTCGGTGAATTGCTGGCCCTGGCGTCGGGCACCTTCGCATCCGGTGTCGAGTGGGCCGGCAAACTGCGCCGCTTCGCCCGCACCGCCCGACGAACCGTCGGCGAAATCGACTTCTCGATGAAGCTGGCGACGGCCGTTCTATTCAGCGTGCTACTGGCAAGTTCGCTCGTGTTCCGCTTTGGGACGGACGCTGGCTGGGGCGATGCCATTTACAGCACGGTGTCGGTCGTAGCCACCGGGTCGGACTTACGGGGCGACGGCCGTGCCGAGTGGGTGAAGATCTTCATCAGCGTGCTCAAACTGCTCGGGGCGGCGCTGATCGCCGGATTCACCGCCATCTTCACCAACTATTTGTTGAAGGCCAAACTCGGCGGCGCCTTCGAAATGCGCCGCATCCCCGATGCGGGCCACGTCGTGGTCTGCGGACTCGGGAACATCGGGTTCCGGTGTGTCGAGCACTTGCTGAAGCTCGGGTGCCAAGTCGTGGTGATCGACCAGAAGGCCGACAACCCGTTCGTCGCCACAGTCCGGCGGATGGGTGCGGCCGTGCTGCTCGGCGACGCGACGGTCCAAGAGGTCCTCAAACAGGCCGGGGCGATCAAGGCCCGTGCCGTCATCGCGGCGACGTCGTCGGAGCTGGCCAATCTCGAAATCGCGTTGCTCGTCCGCGAGTTGAATCCAGCCCAGCGGGTCATCGTGCGGCTCGCCGATCCCGAGTTCGCCCAAGCCATGCGGGACGCGGCCGAGCTGAAGTACGCAATGTCCACCCCCGCCTTGGCGGCGCCGGCGTTCGCCGCCGCACTGCTCGGGGATCGCGTCCAATCGATCCTGACTGTCGGACTGAACACCATGGCCATTTGCGAAGTCGTCATCCAAGATGGTGACGCCGACCTCGTCGATCATCCGTTGCTGGCGCTCACCATCGATTACCACTTTTTACCGCTCGGCATCGCGGGGCAGCCGACCTTTGCCGAGAGTGGAATCCCGAAAAGCTACCGCATGAAAGCCGGAGATCACCTGACCGTGGCGGCGGAGCTGACTGACTTGGAACGGCTCGTCCGCCGGGCCGCACCCGAGAAAGGGTATTCGGTACTGATCGACGATTTTCCGTTGACCGCAAGCGACGCCCTCGCACCGATCTTGCGGGCCAGCCGAAATTGCACTGCGGAGGAAGCTCAAGCGATGCTGGCGACCAAACGATTCGTCGTGGGGGAAGGATTGAGCCGGGGGCAGGCCGAGGAACTCTATACGCGGGTGATTCGGGAAAAGGCGAGCGCGACCATCCTTCAACCCCACAGTTGACCCAACAACGCCCGGCCGAGCAATTTGGCTTTCTGCACTTTGCCGATGCGCGGGCGCCTCGTCAACACGTCGTAGTCCTGCTTCTCGATGGCCCGCAATACCGCTTCGCCACCGAGTACGAATAGTTGTACATCGACGCGGGCTTGGCGTGGCAAGAGTGCCAAGAGTGGCCGGCCTCGTTCGAAGAATCCCCACGTTCGTCGGACTTCAAATTGGATCAATTCCCGGAAGGCGGCGTCGAATCGTTTCGTGCCAATTTGCTCGTCGCTCACGCCGAACCGTTCCCGATCCTCCCGTGGTAAGTAGATGCGGCCCTTCTCGAAATCGCGGGCGACGTCTTGCCAGAAGTTCGCCAGTTGCAACCCCGTGCAAATTTCATCGGACAGTTTGGCCTTCGTGTCGTCACAGGTCTCGAACAAATGAAGCACCAGTTGCCCGACGGGGTTGGCAGAGTTCGCGCAGTAGCCGAGGAGTTGGTCGAACGTGTCGTATTTCGGGACACGTTGGTCTTGCTCGAAGGCCACCAGCAGATCGAGGAACGGCTTCGGGGGGATCGAGAACCGTCGAATCGTTTCGCGGAGAGCGATGAACACGGGGTGCCGGCATTCCCGCTCGTAGCAACCCAGCAAACCCCGCCGCCACCAGCCCAACAGATCCAAGGCCGCCGCCCCCCCGCCGGTTTCGTCGGCGAGGTCGTCGGCCCACCGGCAGTAGGCGTACACGGCTTGGAAGTGGGGCACGAGTGCCCGGGGCAGCAACCACGACGCCACCGTGAAGTTCTCGTAGTGCGACCGCGTCACGGCGGCGCAGTAGGCGCGGGCCTCGTTTAGTGACATCAATATGTCAGTGGATGCAGGCCCGTGTTTCCGCAACTCGTCGGCGAAGTTCCACGGCACGGTTACTTCTTCGCCGGTTCGAGGATGCGGATCTGCGTACTCAGCGAATACTTCAGCCCGTCGAGGTCGTATTCGCACTCGGCGAAGACGGCTTTGTATTTGGTCTCCAAAGCTGCAAATTGATGAGTCCACGTCGTCAATTCGCTCGACACGGTGCCTCGCTGTTCCCATTTGGATTTCCGAAAATCGCGGGTCGTTGATTTTGCATCCCAAAACCGAATCTCTTTACAATCCTTCCCGCCGTCGACCGTGAACTCGAAGCTCGTTCCGTCGCCGATCTTCCAAGTCATCACCGGTGGAGTCTTCCCTTCGATGAACCAGCGTGCGGCGGCCGCCATCGTGTTCATCACCCGGTCGCGGTCTTTCTTGCCGTCCGTTTGAATTTGTTCGAGGCCGTGCCCGGCGTTGGGCACGTACAGAACCCACTTCGGGCCTCGCAGGTCGTCCCAGTACAAGTTCAGTGCGTCTTGTGTCCAGTACGGGTCGTTGGTGGCATTGATGATCACCTTCGGCAGCGTCAGATTCTCGCGGTAGCTCCACGGGTCGACCATGGCCCAGAGCTTCTGGCTCTTGGGGTTCTCCGGCATCTTCGGATCGAGCAACCCGCGATCGACGTAGTCCTTGATCTGGTCGCTGTAGGCGCCGTAACTCTTCAACTGGTGTGGCATCTGCGCCTTGAAGTTCACCGTGTCGATCACCATCGGGATGATCGCCTTGACCCGTTTGTCGCCGGTGGCCGCCGTCAGCCAAGTTGTCCAGCCACGCTTCGAGGCACCCGTCACCACGAAGCCGCTGACGTCCGTTTTCCATTCCTCGTTCGCGAAGGCTTGCAGCGTGTCCATCGCCCGCACCACGCTTTTGACCATCGGGAAGAGCAGCGGCCACGTCGCATCTTCGGTGGCGAGGTATTTGGTGAACGTCTCCGCGATCAACCCATCTTCTTTCAAATCGAAGATCGGCTGCTTCGGGATGCCGTACAGGAAAGCCACGGGGGCTTTGACGCGCTCGGAAATGGCCAACCCGAAGATGGCGTTCGTCGGCGACGGCGCCCCGCCGGTGTTGTACAGCAGCATCGTCGCTCGGGGCTTGGCCCCCTTCGGCACGAAGATTTGGATGTCGTGTTTCCACGTCGTCTCGTGCCACGTCTGCGAGGTCATCGTCAGGTTGTACACCGTCGACCCGGGCGTTTCGATCTTGCCGTTCGACTTCCACTCGTAGGCTTTGTCCGCCTTCTGCACGAAGTCGGCGAGTTCCTTCGGAACCTCGGCACGGACGTGGTTCGCCAGCAGAGCGGCCAACAGCGCAAGGCACCACTTCATCGGGTCTCTCCGGGTTGCTAATTTCGTCGCCAAGGCGGGGTGTCGTCGTCTTCGTAATAGTACCCGCGGCGCTGGGCCACTTGCAGCATTTGGTAGTTCTCGAATGCAAACATCGCCATCCAGACCGTCATCATCGGGCTGCTGCTCAAGTAGCTGATCACGAGATTCAAACCGGGAATGCCCTTCGCAGGAATGCCGATACGGAGGAACGCCAACACCCCGATGGCGGCCAACGCGCCCGCGAGGACCAGCGACAACCCGTGTACGGCGGCGTCCGGGTTCCGCAATCTGGCGATGGCGAACAGTTCCCGGCAGACTTTCCCGCCGTCGAGCGGCCAGATCGGCAGCAGGTTGAACAAGTTCCAGATGAGATTCATGAAGAACAAGTACCGGAGCGCGGCCTCGGCGTAATCGTTTGTGATTTCTCCATCCGACGCGAACGTGGCGGCCACCACCAGCCCGAGGAGGCCGAAGCCTGCCCCTGGCCCCGCCAACGAGATGAGGATGCGTTTGAAAGCCGAGCGCGGCGGATGAGAATATTGAGCGTAGCCACCGAACGCGATCAGCGTAATCGACACGGGCGATCCGTAGAACCGTGCCGCGACGGCGTGGCCCATTTCGTGGACGAGGATCGACACGAATCCGCAGGCGACGAACAGCACCAGAAACAGCGGCCCTTCGCGGTTGAAAATACCGCTGCCCAACAGGGCCATGATGATCCAGAACCACGGGCTGACCCGCACCGGGATTCCCGCGACCCGGAATTTCAAATCGAACGGGCTCGGCTGATCGCTTCCAAACACGGGCGGACTCCGTCGCTGCCACAACGTCAACCGGAACGGATTCAGTTTACTCGCGGAACGACGATGCGTACGTGAAACAGTGGAAATCATGCCGTTCTGAAGCTTGCACTTGTTTCCACGGCGAGTACCCCCCTCCCCCCTGTGGAACCAATGGAAACAAGTGTACCGGGCAGAATGACGACCGTCAGACTGGAGTTGATCCGGTTTCTTATAGGATTCGACATGCCGCTACCGAGTCTGCACGCCGAATTGTCCGTGGATATTAAGTTCCAATGCTGACCAATGCGACCGGGATCGGCACGAAGTATCTTTCCGCTTCGGTAAACGATGCGGCACCGAATGGAGTCGGGTGATCTTCCCGACGGTGCGCGAAATCCCCGCCCGGGGGGCAACGTGATCGTGTACGTGGAAGCCGACTATCTGGCCCAGTCCCTCCGCGAGGAACTAGCAACAAGGATCGTCGACGCAGGGAGGCGATAGGTGAAGGTGAGCCGTACCGCGTGAGCGGTCGGGTGAAGCGCGGGGTAATCCTTAACAAAAGCTATCGGACGTTCACTTCACCCGACCGCTCACGCGGTGCGGCTCGCCTTGGTCGAAAATTGCTCACGGTAAGCGACGCATGCAAGAATAAATTGACGCCGAGCGGTTCGCTATCAATGCGGATTGTCAACGATTCAAATCCGGCATCCGCGGCGAGTCGAAGTAAATCTTCGGGCGTTCGGTGAATCAACACCCAGTCCATGACAAGCTCCATGTAGGGACGAGACGGATTGGTAGGGGAGAAATCCGCGTGAACGCCGATTTGGCCGAGATGATCGCGTGGGTGGCCCGGCTCGAGAACACCACGGCGGCGCAACTGGTCGATCCGTTGGTGCGGGCGCCGGTCGCGGCGAAATACACCAAGCACAGTGCCGCCATCGAGAAAATCAAGAAAGCTGAAGAGAACGTGCGGAAGATCGAAGATGCGGCCCGGCAGGGATACGGCGAAGGGTGACGGCGAGCCGTACCGCGTGAGCGGTCGGGTGGAATGAAAGTCCCTCGCACTTCACCCGACCGCTCACGCGGTGCGGCTCGCCTCAAACGAAACGAGAACACCTCCCCCCACTCTGTCACGGATTGTATCGGTCGATTGGCACGGCCGACCGGGTCGGCTATCATGGTGAAGTGGTGACGTTTGCGTGTCGGTTCGGAGTGCGTTATGCCATTCGTCTTGAGACCGCCCGGCGAAACCATTTCTCTGCTGGAACAATTGAGCACGCTCGGTGGCCAACGCAAACGGGCCGTCGTGGTGGCCGGCGGGTTGCGCTGGGTGGCGGTGGTCGTCGCCTGCGTCGGGTTGGCCGGGGCGCTCGATATCGCGTACCACCTGCCCGGCTTCGTCCGGGCGTTGCTGCTGGTGGGGATCATCGCCTCCGCCGCGGTGCTGATGTTGCGAGACGTGTTCGCACCGGTCCGCCGCGCGGTCAAGCCGCTCCGGGTGGCCATGCTGCTCGAAGATCGCTTCCCGAAGTTCAACGACTCGTTGGCCAGCGCGGTCGAATTCAGCGAGATGAACCCGGCCGACAAACCGGCGTCGGCGCGCTTTCGGCGGGTCGCCATCGCCCGTGCCCGGAACTCCTTGGAGCGATTCGAACTCGGGGAGATCGTCCCGAGTGGCCGAGCTTGGCGGGCCTTTTGGCTCGCGCTCGCGGCCGTCGGGATCGTCTTTCCGTTGGCACTCTTCAACACCGCCCGGAGCAAACAGGCGGCCGTGCGATTGCTCGATCCGTTTGGTGTCCACCCGTGGCCGACCAAGACGAAGATCCGCGTGACGACACCGAGCCAATATCCCCTGCGCCTGGCGAAGGGCGATCCGCTCGACATTCCCTTCCAGGTGACCGGGCTGATTCCGGACCGAGCCACGATTACGGTGACACTCGATAACGGCAACAGCTTTGAAGAGGTCGCGTCGCTGACGATCCCGGAGGGGGCGACCGGCACCGTCGATGGGATCTTCCACCTCGATGCGCACCGCATCCCCGCTGACTTTGCGTTTGAACTGACGGCCAACGACGGCGTGACCGGCCCCTTTCGGGTCGACGTGAAACCGCCTCCGAAGCTGGTTCCACTCGACGGGCGTGCTTCTCCGCAGTTCCACCTGACCTACCCGCGTTACACCGATTTGCCCCCGAGCCAGTTGCCCGACGGGGCCAGTACGCTCGAAGCCGTCCACGGGACCCGGATTCGGTTGCTCGCGGCAACCGATCGTCGGATCGTCTCGGCGGTTCTCATTCCCCAGATTCAACGCGATTGGAACCTCGCGGGCGGCAGCGTGGCCGGGTTGGCGGGCACGAATCCGTTCGGCGCCCTCGGCTCGCAATTGCTGGCCGACGAAGTGAACCGAGATATTCCCGTGAGCATCTCCGGAGCGGACGGCACCCGGCTCGAAGCCAACTTCATCCCCCGTTTGGCCGGGCTGTACAACTTCCGCTTCACCGACGAAACCGGGCTGAGCGGGTCGCGGGTGTTCGACTTCCGCTACACCGTCGACCCGCCGCCGACGGTGTCGATGGATCGCCCGATGGTGGGCCTCGATCCGCAAGTGCTGTTGCCGACGGCGAGCGTGACCGTGCAAGCCCGTGCCGAAGATCGCACCTTCGCGGTGCAGCGTTCGGTGGTGGAGTACCGCTTCGGCGACGCCAATGCCCCGGCCCGCGAACTGGTGCTGGCCGTCCCGTCGACCCGGCCGCAACTGCCCCAGTCGGCCATACTCGGGTTCGCTGCCCCGGCGACCTCGGTGAAGCCGGTGATCCTGACTGGGACCGCGACGATCCCTCTGAGCCGCTTCCGCAAAGCCGACGGCTCGGCCCCCGCCGAGGGTGACACGCTGATTCTCGTGGCGGCCGCAACCGATTACGACGACATCACCGCCTTGAAGGAACCGGGTCGCAGCAAGCCCGCGTTCGAGATCCGCATCGTCAGTCCCGTCGGGTTGGATAGCCTGCTTCAACTGGAACTGGGCAAACTCCGCCCCCAGGTGCTGAAGCTCCGTGAGGAACAACGGGCG
Source organism: Fimbriiglobus sp. (assembly GCA_025351325.1). Taxonomy (GTDB): domain Bacteria; phylum Planctomycetota; class Planctomycetia; order Gemmatales; family Gemmataceae; genus JALHQU01. Next base: position 7,312 of record JANXWE010000068.1, on the reverse strand, counting down.
ACCCGCGAACGAACCGACGACGCGGGTAAAGCCGCACGCGACAACGGGTTGACCCCGGACGACATCGCGAAGGTGAACCGGGCCGAAAAAGAGCAGCGGGCAATTCAGAATCAGATCGCCGACCCGCGGGATGGTTTGAAAGCGCAAGCGCAAAAGCTGCGCGACCTGGTGAAGGCGAACAATTTACCCCGGACGCCCACGACCGACCGTGTGGATGCCGTGGCCGAGGATTTGGCCCGCATCGCCGAGCAGAACCTCGACCCCATCGATCAGGCGTTGACGAAAGCCAAGAATGAGACCGACCAAGGGCCAAAGCTCAACTCGAAGATAGTCGCCGAAGAATTGAAGGCGGCCGTGAAGGAGCAGAAGGCGGCGGAGACGACGCTGGACCTGGTGCTGCAACAGCTCGAGAAGTGGGCCGGGGCGGGAGAACTGCGGGCGGAAGCGAACGGTCTGAGAGACGCGGTGAACAGAGCCGGCGAAGAGGGAATGAAAGCGACGGACAAACTCGAACCGGGCAAACCGGCGGATCAACTGAAGCCCAATGAAAAGGCGGAACTGAACCGCGTCGCCGACAAGTTCAACCAACTCGCGGAGCGCTCCGGGGCCGCCCTCGGCAAGGCCGAACGGTTGGCGAACGAGAAAGACGCCCGCGCCAAAGAGTTGCAGAATCAGGCTGATTCGAAGTCGGCCGATGCCAAGGGGGCACAAGCCGACGCGGAGCAGCAACCGAAGGGTTCGGACGAAGCTGCGGACGCCCAGACCAAAGCGGCTGCGGCCCAGGCCGACGCGGATCGCTTGCAAAAGTCGAGCAAACAAACCAAGACCGAAGCGGACGCACTGCGTGACGCCGTGCGGAAAGCGGGGGGCCAGGAACTGGTCGAAGATCTGCGGAAGGCCGGTCAAGAGCTTCAACAAAACAATCCGGCCCAAGCGAACGACGCCAAGCAGAGCGCGGCCGACAAACTGGCCAAACTGTCGGAGGCCCTCGGCGAGAAACCGACCGACACCGGCGATGAACTGAAGAAGCAAAAGCAGAAGGCCGACGACATCGACAAACTCGCCGCCGAGCAGGACGAACTGCGGAAGAAGACCAAAGCCGCGGCGATGATCCCCGACGAAACGGAACGGGCCAAGGAGCTGGAGAAGCTGGCCCACGAGCAAGAGCGGTTGAAGAAGAAGACGGAACAAGCGGCCGAGCAGTTGACCCGCGACCGCCGCCAAGACGCGGCCGATAAGCTCCGTGCGGCCGCCGAGAAGATGGACGCGGCGGCCAAGGATCTCGTCGACGGCAAGCCGCCTGAAGAGAAACAAGACGAGGCGTTGAAGAAGCTCGACGAAGCGGTGACCAAGCTCGACAAGGATCGCGAAAAGGACACCGAGAAGCTCTCCGCCGAGAAGCGCGAGGAGCTGGCGGAACGCCTCAATTCACTCCGGGAGCGGCTCAAGGCGACCGACGACGAAGCGGGTCGGATTCACGCGGAGACGCTCAAAGAAGCGGGCTGGAATCGGGCCACGATTGCCAGCCTGGGTGACCTCGAAGATCGGGCCAAGGGGATCGCCGATGAACTGAGGACCTTCGCCGAGAAGCAACTGGAACCACTCCCCGTCTTCAAGCAGTTGACCGAGCAAGCGGCGACGCTGACGGCGAAGTCTGGGAAGCTGTTCGCCGAACGCAAAGGGGAGGTGCTGGACGCGGCCGGGCAACCGTTCGACGGCCAAGCGGAACAGGCCACGGATGATCGCACCCGCCGCCCGTTGAAGACGGCCCTGCGTCGGCTCGACCACATTTTGGAATCGATCACGGATAAGCCGAAACCGATGCCGATGGGCGACAAGCCGATGGAACCGCCGATGCCGATGCCGGAGATGCCCCCCGGCGACGGCGAAGCGCCGAAGATGCCACCGGGGGGAGTCCCACCGCTGGCACAGTTGAAGGCCCTGCGGGCGATTCAAGCGGAGGTGAACGAACGCACGGCCGCACTCGCTAAGCTCCAACCTGACAAAGAAAAACTGAACGACGCGGACCGGGAAGAACTCGATGAACTCGAGCGCACCCAACGAGAAATCGCGGAGCTGTTGGAAAAGCTCGCCGCGGCTTTGCAACCATCACCTGTCGATCCGGAGATGAAATGATGCGTGCGTGGTTCACCTTCGCGTTCATGCTGTTTGGTTCCGTATCGGCGTTCGCCGTCGTGGTCGCCCCCGTGCCACGCCTCACGGAGTGGAAGGTTCCCGGAGTGATTGCCGAGGAGCCGGCGCCCCCCGGTGAGATGGAAGACCCCGCTAAAATTCTCGAGCGGGTCACGCAGAATGCCAAAGCCGTCGGGGACCGCTTGAAAGATCAAGACACCGGCGACGAAACGCGGAAGAAGCAGGATCAAGTTCTCAAAGATATCGACGCGCTGTTGAAACAGAGTGAGAACTCACCGCCACCGCCGATGGAGAGTGGTGGTTCCGGGGAAATGCCGCCGATGCCACCGATGGATGGCGGTGGCGGCGGTTCCGGGAAGCCGATGCCCATGCCGATGGGTAGCAACAGTGGTGGGGCCGGCAAACCACGGCCGATGCGCGGTGGCTCGGGTAAACCCGAAGACAAGCCGATGGGCACCGGAATGAAAGAGCCGATGATGCAACCGGGTGGCGGCGAACCGAAAGGCAGCGGTACGAAAGAGCCGATGATGAAGCCCGGTGCCGGGGAACCGAAAGGCAGCGGCACGACCGACGGAAAAGGGGGGCCGACGGCCCCGAACCTGCCGAACGAAGATCCGTTCACCAAGCAAGTCTGGGGGCACCTGCCCGAGAAGCTCCGCCAGCAAGCATCACAGTACTACCGGGAACAGTACATGCCGAAGTACCAAGAGATGCTGAAGCAATACTACCTCAACCTCGCCGAACGCTCGGCGCCGGCGGCCCGCAAATAATCGGACGAATCATGAACGCACAGCATCGTCGGCAGTTCCTCCGCGCGGCCGCCCTCTCCGGATTCGGCGGGTCGATGGCCCTCGTCGGCCACGCCCAAGATTCCCCGAAAGTGGCCAGCGATCTGGTGACGTCGGACGCCCAATCGGCCATCGACGGCGGTCTCGAGTATTTGGCCAAGCACCAGGAATCGGACGGTGCCTTCCGGGATAAAAACAACGGGGCCAACGTCGCCGTGACGGCACTCGCCGGCTTGGCGTTCTTGGCCGGTGGTCAACTCCCCGGACGAGGTAAATACGGGGCAGCGGTGGCCCGCGCCGCCGACTACATCGTCTCTCGGGGTGGGTCGGGCAACAAGGTCGGCTACCTCCAGAATACCGATGCGTTCCTGGCCCACGGTGCCATGTATCAGCACGGCTTCGGCTCGCTGTTCCTGGCGGAAATCCACGGCACCTTCCCCGATCCTGCCAAGCAAGCCAAAGTCCGCGACATGCTCGAAAAGGCGATCTCGCTGATCGTGAAGGCGCAGAACCGCGAAGGGGGCTGGCGGTACAAACCGGAACCCGAGGACTCCGACGTGTCGGTGACGGTCGCCCAGCTCATGGCCCTGCGTGCCGCCAAGAACGCCGGCATCTTCGTCGATAAATCGGTGGTCGATAAATGCGTCGAGTACATCAAAGGGTGCAAGTTGCCCGACGGTGGCTTCATGTACCAGAAGGGCCGACCCGCCACCGGGTCGCTGCTCCCGCGTTCCGCCGCCGCCATCGTCGGTTTGTACAGCGCCGGGATCTACGAGGGGGAGATCATCGACAAGGGGTTGAAGTTCCTGATGCGCTACCTGCCGAGCGGGCAGCGCAACAACTCCGACATGCGGGCCGATTACCACTACTACTACGGCCACTACTACGCCGCCCTCGCCATGTGGACGGCCGGCGGCAGCTATTGGAACGAATGGTTCCCGGCCATCCGGAAAGAACTGCTCGCCAAGCGCTCCAACTTCAGCGGCTGGGACGACCCCAACAACGGCACCGCCTACGCCACCGCCATGGCCTGCATCATTCTGCAACTGCCGAACAACTACCTGCCGATCATGCAGAAGTGATCAATCTTTCTTCGGCGGAGCCACCGGTAGGGCGGGTGCCACTGGAAAGGCTGGTGCCGGTGGTGCAAACACTGCTATTGCCGGGGCCATTACCCGGCCGGAAAAAGTACTGGAGCTATCGGGCGGGAACTCGAAGCCGATTTTATCCCCGGTCAGTTGCTTCCATGTCGCCAGTTGATCTTTCGTCAGGCCACCCAACACCTTGACCATCGCCGCCGCCAGTAGCTTGGAATCCGGCTGTTGTTGTTGAACTTGCATCTGGAAGAGGAATTGGCCTGCTGCAGCACCGGGCGCAGGCAGAATTCGAATCGCCTGCTGCTGCGGTTGCGGCGGTGGCAACTGTTCGGCTTCCGCAATGGCGTCGCGCACGATCGTTTTCTGGTCATCGGTCAACTTCAGCAGCTTGACGACGGTTGCATCGTGGAACGCTTGCACCCCGCGTGCCTGAAGTTCGATCTGCCCGAGTCGGACAATTTGATTCGGCTTGAGGAGTTTCTTGGCTTCGACCCGACCGGCCTCCTCGCGGTCGTTCATCAGAGTGGTCTTCGCTTCCTCGGTCATGTTCGGTTGTTTCTCGATGGCGGCATCGCGCACCGCCCAGCTCTTTTCTAGCCAGTCGTCGAAGTGGTCTTCGATCTGCACGCGCTGCTCCGGGGCGCATTTGAGTTCCTTCAGAACTTTGCGCTTGCGGAGTAGGTCGATGGCCGCCGGCGTCAGTTCGATCAACGGTTCCGCCTTCACCTCCGGCACCGGCGCCCCCTGAACTCGGGCGCTCGGGGCCGGGTTCCAGTTCACCCAGCCGCCGCCGATCAACCCGGTCGAGAGTGCGACCGCCGCCAAAACTTTCGTCGTGATTCGCATCGTCATTTCCCTCGTGGTTCCCGAAACGAGAGCCGCCACCGAAGCGGAGACGGCCCGATTGAAGATCCCCAGCGCCACGACGGTCGACGCCACATCGACCGTGGTTTGGCCCAAATAGGCCGGCGCGTTCGAAGCGATTCCCATCAGTGCCCCCAGCCCGACCACCGGGGTCATGATCCCGCGGGCGCGGAGCCGTTCCGCCAACTGTTTCCGGCCCCGGTTCAGCCGGGCCGACAGTGTCCCCTCGTTGCAACCGAGCCGTGCGGCGGCCTGCGACCGGCTCAACCCGTCCAGATCGCAAACGATGATCGCCAAGCGGTGCGGCTCCGACAACTGCTCCAGTTCTTCACCGATGATGGCCATCAAATCGGACGGTTGTTCCGACTCCGGTGCCGCTTCCGACTTGGCCACTTTGGTCTCCCGCCGCTTGCGTTTGTCGGCCATCGCACGCCCCTTCCACGCGATCCGATGGGCCACCCGGTAGAGCCAGCCGCCGATGCTGCCGCGCTCCGCCAACGTCCGGCCCCGGCAGACCAGAACCAAGAATGTCGCTTGGAACGCGTCCTCGGCATCCGCCGCATTTGGCAACACCCGCCGACAGACACCCCACACAGTGCGCTCGTGCCGGCGGACGAGCGTGGCGAAGGCGCGTTCGTCTCGATGGGCGAAGAAATCGGCGAGCAGACTCGCATCGGATTCTTCGCCGTCCGACGTGGCACAGGCTTTCAAGAACAACGCTTGGGCGGACATCGTCATGGGGGATTCACCTCAAACCGGCGACCGACAAAGATATACTGCCCGCCGAGTGCTCGGCGCGTGCAGGGGAGTTCGGAATTTTTGACTCCGACAATCTCGGGGAAAATCGCGTACGCGCGGCGGGCGATTCTGGCAAAGTACTGTAGACCCTCACGCGAGCGATTCGATGACCGCCAGCCGACCGACGCCGACCGACGCCCAACTCCTCACTCGTTTTATCAACGACCGGGACGACCGCACCTTCGCGACCATCGTTCGCAAGCACGGGCCGATGGTGTTCGCCACCTGTCGGCGGATCGCCGGCCATCACCACGACGCCGAAGATGCGTTCCAAGCCTGCTTCTTGGTGCTGGCGGCGAAGGCCGAGACCGTCCGGCCTCAATCCCGGTTGGGTGCTTGGCTGCACGGGGTCGCTGTGCGGTGCGCGTTGAAGGCCCGCCGAGTATCCCGTTTCACCGAGGTTCCACTCCTCGAATGGCCGATGCCTGAACGTCCCGTTGTCGAACCCGATCTCGTGTCCCACTTGGACGAAGCCCTCGCCGCCATTCCGGAGAAGTACCGGGCTGCGGTGGTGCTGTGCCACTTGCAAGGGCGGACGCGCACCGAAGCGGCGCGCGAACTCGGCTGGAGTGAAGGGACGCTCTCCGGCCGATTGCACCGAGCGATGGAACTGTTGGCGAAACGCCTGACCGCACGCGGTGTGACGGCTGGTGCATCGCTACTGCTCGCGTCGGCCATTGTGCCGGCGAAATTGTTTGCGTCCACGAATTCGGCCGCCGCGTTGATGATCGTCGGATGTTCCGACGCCAGCGCGGCCACGGCCTTGGCCTACGGAGTCGTTCGAACCATGACCCTTCGCAAACTGAAACTGGCCGCGTGCGTCTTGTTCCTCGGTACCGGCTTCGGGGCGGTCGCACTTGGAACCTTGGCGGAGGCGGAAGCGAAACCCGCCCCGCGCCGTATCCATGTGAAGGCCCCGGCACCCGCCGAGGCGAAGCGGACGTGGAAAGAATTGTTCGCGGTGAAGCACGGTGTTGCGGTTACGGCTGTGGCCGTGAACGAAGCGATGCTCGCCACGACCGGCGACGACTGCCTTCTGAAACCGTGGAATCCGAAGGACGGTCAACGACTCGATCTGCCCCTTCGCGGCGGTCGGTTCACCATTCCGGCAGACGGTCTCCAATTCGTGGCCAACGGCAAATACTTAATGATGACCACGGATGGCGGGGCTGCGATCAACGGGGACGTCATTCGGTATGAGCAATGGGGCGGTGGCCTGGACGGCAAGAGGTTAGGAACCACCGCGCTCGGATTCTCGGACGATTTGAGTGTCATGGTAATGCGGGATAAAAAGCAGCTCGGCACTAAATTGAGCATCCATGGCAACCTGTGGGACGACATTCCCAAAGGGCGGTTGAACCCCACCAGCACCATCGAGTTCCCGAAAGACCAAGCCATCGTGAAGGCGGCTCTTTCCCACGATGGGAAACGACTCGTCGTCGCCAATGCCGACTCCGCCATACGCACGTTTCGGGTTACCGATGACACGACGATTACGTTCCAGTCGGAGTCCAAAATCGAGTTGCCTGTCAAAACGGTCTTCATCGGACTGAAGCTCTCCGACGACGGCAAACAGCTCGCGGTCATCGGCGAGAAGGGGTTCGCCAAACT
>JANXWE010000061.1 GCA_025351325.1 Fimbriiglobus sp. | reverse complement strand
CCGCCAAACAATGCACCAATCCGTTGGTGCATTTGGTGTGGAGTTTGAACTGGACACGTTCGGTCGGTTATCCTATAGGTACCAGCGCAGGAAAGCTGCGCGGCAACTTCACCGACCCCGCAGGAATTCGCCATGCTCGTCAGGCTGTTCGGCCGAAACTTCCGCTCACTCCGAGATCGATTCGAACTATCGATGGTCGCGGCCGATCTGACACGGGATGAGGATCGCAGCCGCGGCGTTATCGGAGTGCCGATCACCGGTTTAGCAGTACCACTGCAGTTGCTGCGTTGCGCGGCGATCTACGGCGCGAATGCCTCCGGCAAATCCACCGTACTCACCGCGGCCCGGGCACTGAATTGGTTGGTGAGCAGTTCCAGCAGCCAGTCGAAGCCGGGTGCGAAGATACCTCCTTGCGAACCATTTTTGCTGGACGACCAATCGAAGACCGCGCCCGTCGAACTCGGATGCGAAGTGGTTTACAAAAAATCGCTCTTACGTTATGAAATCACCTACGGCGATAAGGCGATCCAAAATGAAACACTCACCCGTCTCAAAGGGACCCGCGAAGAAAAATTGATCGAGCGACTACCTTCGGGTGAAGTACGCGGGACGCTAATCGCGGGCAGCGCTGCCAATCGGCTTTACGTCAAGGAGATGCAGCCGAACGTGGCCGTGTTGTCCAAGCTCGCCCAGCACGGCCCCCATCAAGGCAAGGAATCCGTGTTGCCGTACTACATGGCGATTCGGAACGGGATTCGCTTTGCGGACTATTCGAATGCGGCAGAGTTCCGTGATTTCCCCGAAGATCCCAATCGCGAGCGATTCGCGGATGATCCCGAATACCGTGAGTGGATCATGCGTCACCTCATTCGGACGGCCGACGTCGGGATCTGTGAAGTCAACACGTCCCGTGTTGACTTCACATTCCCGGACGTCGTTCGAGAGATCCTCGAGAAGAGCGGGGACGGAACTAAGCTCCCTGGTACCGCTGTTGTGGTTTCCTTTGTCCATGAAGGCTCCTCGAAGCACGCGATCGACTTCGCGCTCGAGTCCTCGGGTACGAAAAAACTCTTCAACATCGCGGGGGATTGGTGGCGGATGGCAAATCAATCGGTCACCTTGCTGGCCGACGAACTGAGCGCCAGTCTCCACCCCCGGTTGCTCGACCGCTTGATCCGGGCCGTCAACGAAGCGCCGGATCATGTCCGCTCGCAGCTCATTTTCACAACGCATGACACGGGGCTTCTCGAGAGTCAAGACGGCTTGCCACCGGCACTGCGTCGGGATCAGGTGTACTTCACCAAGAAAGATGGCACAGGTGCCTCTGAACTCTATTCGTTGACAGAGTTCAAGGACGACGCTCGGCCTGTCCACAATATCCGCAAACGCTACCTGTCGGGCCTTTACGGGGCGATCCCTTCGGTGGAGAAGCTCTCGTTATGACCCGCCACGCCAAACCGAAGAAACCGCTGTCGAAGGCGACATCGGCGCTCATCGAGCAACTCCGTCGCAAGCACGGCACACGGGATCTGGCGAAGCGGTTCTTGATCGTCTGTGAGGACAGCAAATCGGCCCCTAACTATTTCAAAGCGTTGAAAAAGCATTTCAACCTCACGGCCGCATCGATCCAAGTGGCCGACAGTGGTGCGCACACCCAGCCCAATCAATTCGTCCGGCGTGCCATCGAGATGAAGAACGCTGCGAGTGATGACGACGGCACCGAACCGTTCGATCACGTCTGGTGCGTGATCGATGGCGACTTCGGCAAAGAAAAAATCTCTCGTGCAAGATTAACTGCAGAGGCAAACGACATCAAGTTGGCCATCTCCACCCAGTGTTTTGAATACTGGGTACTGCTACACTTCGAAGAGTGCGATACATCGCATTTGAAATGCGACGCGGTCATTAGTGTGTTGAAGAAAAAGCACCTCCCAAAGTATGCCAAAGGAACATGCGACTTCAGTGAGATCGTCAAATCGGTTCATATTGCGTGCGAGCGTGCCATGAGACTCCGGAAGCCGGGCCTGGCACGAGGCGATCTCCCCGAAGTCCAAAACCCGTGCAGCGAAGTTTACAAACTCATAGATGCCATACTCGCTTCGCCTTGAAAACGCCAGCACCTACAACCGCCCCAGCGGTTCCAGGGGTGGCAGTTCCCCCATGTCGTGGTAGCGGTCGTTCTTGTGCTCCAGACGGTAGCGGTACGGGGCGTTCTTGGTCCCACGTCCCTCGCGGCGAACCAGTTGGCGGTCGAAGGCGAGGGCGCACCACGCGTACAGGACGCTTTTGCCCGGTTTCTCGACATCGTAGGGCCAGTACTCAGCGATCTCGTGGTGCGTGATCGCGTCCGTCCGATCCTTCAAAATGCCGAGGATCGTCGGCCAGTTGTCGTCGAACTGGCACTGCCGGGGATCGGCGGTGACGGCGAACACACCGGTGGCCGGGTTCCACTCGTAGGCCAGCCGCGCGGGCACCCCCATCCGCCGGGATTGGGCGCGGATCAAGCGACGGTTGGCATCGGACAGGAACAGACTGGCGCGAGACAATTCCAGACTCACATCGACGAACCCGAGCAGTGCCCCGGAACCACGGGCACTGCTTCCAACTTCGGCAGCCTTTTTCCGCGGATGGTGGAGTAACAGCACGGCCATCCCAACGGCGGTGAGCCGGCGCAGCGGTTGCAAGGCTTCGAGCAACGTGGCCGCATCCGATTCGCAGTGACCCGTCAGAAACGACGCCAGCGGATCGACGACGAACAGATCCGGCTTGTCCGCAATGGCTCGGTCGAGCAGCGCGCTCCACTGCTTAGCAGTCGGCCGACTGGAGAACGGCCGGGCGATCAGTTGGACGTGCGTGCCGATCGGCATCAGCGTCAATCGTTCGCGCCACTGCGATTGTGATTCTTCCGAAACGACCCAAGCCCGCGCCGGCCGAGTCGGCCGGTCGAGGAACGGCGTCCCGCTGCCCAGATGCCGGAGCATCCCCGAAATCAAAGTGGTCTTTCCAGTCTTCCACAGGCTTGTCAGCAGGGTGATATCGCCCGGCCTCAGATAGCCGTCCCAAAGCCAGTTGGTTTCGTGTTCCACGGTCGGTTCCACGACCACGGCGTCCATCGACATCGGTTCCCATTCTACGTTCATTGTGGCGTCGCTCGCACGAGGACACTTGTTTCCATTGGTTCCACAGCGGGGAGGGGGGTGTTCTCCGTGGAAACAAGTGTCACTATGATAATGAACTTGTGTTTACTAATTGTAGGTCAGTTGCCACATTCTGGTAAACGGTCGCACCACGAGAGTTCCCGCGACAGGTTCATCGATTTGACAGGCCGAGGCTTTTCGAGTTACAATTCTCACGTTCAACAACACCGTACTTCAGGAGTCTGTGGCATTTCCAAGTCCGATGCACTCCCGACTCCAGAGCGTCCACTTCCGAACGAATGGGACGTGGGTCGGATCGGGTCGTCGCTCGTCCGGCTCGATCTGGCCGGTGCCTCGGCCACCCTCGGCCTTCCCGCCGTCGGCGACGAGGTCCTCACGATCGTGGGGCCGAGCCGCCGGGTGGCGCATGAAGGATTGGCACTGGCACCCGGTTTCCGATTGGGGCACTACGAAGTGATCGATGCCCTCGGCTCGGGCGGCATGGCCACGGTGTTGAAAGCCCGTGATTTGGAGCTTGGTCGCATCGTTGCACTCAAGATTCTGCCCCCGGAATCGGCGCTCGACCCAGATTCGGTCACCCGGTTCAAGCAGGAAGCTCGCGCCGCCGCCAAGCTCGATCACGACAACGTCGCCCGGGTGTTCTTTTACGGCGAAGACAAAGGGTTGCATTTCATTGCCTTCGAATTTGTCGAGGGGGAAACCCTTCGCGTGCTGATTGAACGTCATGTCACTCTTCCCCCGGCCGATTGCATCCGCTATCTGATTCAACTCGCGGCCGGCTTACAGCATGCTTCGGATCGGGGCGTCATCCACCGGGATGTGAAGCCCAGCAACATCGTGATCACCCCGGACGGTAAAGCGAAGATCATCGACATGGGGCTGGCCCGCCAGCAGGGGTCGCACTCGGTGAACGGCGGTGTCACGCAATCAGGCATGACACTTGGCACCTTCGACTACATTTCCCCTGAACAGGCTCTCGACCCACGGAGTGTCGATGTTCGGAGCGATATCTACAGCTTGGGCTGTGCGTTTTACCACGCGCTCACCGGTCGGCCGCCGGTGCCCGAAGGGACGGCGGCCAAGAAGCTGCACGCCCATCAGCACGAGCCACCGACCGATCCGCGTCAGCTCAATCCCCGAGTCCCCGATGCGCTGGCGGTCGTGCTCTCGGGCATGATGGTCAAGGATCGGGCGCGCCGCTACGCCTCGCCGGAGGCCTTGATTCGCGATTTGCAGACGGTGGCGGACACGCTGGGGATTCCCCTCGATCCGAACACGATCCCGACGTTGCCGGCCCGCGACGCCTCGAGTCGGGTGAGTCGCTTTTCCGCGAATCCGCGCCCTCGTGTTTCGCCGGGCTTGGTTCTCGGGATCGGTGTGGCATTGATCGCCGCCGTGGTTCTTGCGTTATCGCTCAGCGGTCGGAGCAGCTCTCAGCCGGCGGCTCTGGCCTGGGACGACGAGTCGATTCGCCCCGATAAGAATCCCCGGACGCTTGAACTCGTCCGACCGAATCCGAGCGTCCCGAAAGTCGCCGCCAAACTCACGCTCCAACCGGCAACCACGGCGGACTTAATTGCCGCCCTCAGCAACCCGAACGTGGCCATCCAGTTGGTACCCGACCATGTTTACGATCTCAGCACCACGGTCGGCGTTCTATTTCAAGGCAAAGAACTGGATCTCGAAACGCCGGCGGGATTACCTCCGGCCACGCTGAAACTCGCCGGAGTTCCAGAGTCGTCCGCAACTCTTCGCGAAGGGAGCCTGACCCTATCTGGTGTCGACTCGGTGCGAATTCGTGGAGTTCGGTTCGTGATCGCTCAGAAACCGGTCATCGTCGAAGATACGCAAGAGATCCCCATCGGCTTGCTGGTCGACAACACGACGAAACTCGAGCTCTTGCAATGCCAATTCGAGTTGGCCAGTACGGTGACGGCATCCGACGGAATCGGTGTCGTCGTCAAGCGATCCAACCGAGTCGGTACGACGGACGTGAAAGTCCGGAATGCAACCGTCGCCCTACGAAATTGGACGGGGTTTGAACTGTCGGATTCCGTCAGAGCCGACTTCCACGAGTGCGGCGTGATGACCTCCCGCGTCGGCATCGCACTGTCCGGTGACGGGGCGAAGTCTGCGATCGAACTGCAATTCTGCACGTTCCTACTCGAGAATCGCGGCATCGCTCTCGAAGTGCACGGGTCGACAACCACTTCAACAATCCAAGCCGGTTTCTCGGTATTCGCGTCGGGAAACACGGATCCGCCCGCGATGATGATGCCGGAGTCGAACGAGCGTCGGCCGGCGATGCTCCGCGTCACCGATGGTGCTTCGACGACGGTCACGGCAATACCGAATCAGCCGAATGCGTTTTACCGGGTTGATATTCCCAGCAATTGGGACGCGGCGATCGATCTCAAAACGCAACCTTGGGCGAATGCCACCCCGGCGGCGAAGCTCGACACGGCCGAGCCGTGGAAAGCATTCGAGTTGAATCCGAACGTGCAGCAGTTGCGGGTCCCGAACCGGGGGGATATCCAGATTCTCGGCGTGAAGCATTTGCCGGCGGACACCACCAAAATTTACGCCACGTGGCCACCGAGCGGGAATTCCGCGAACGCCTTGAAGTCTAACGTGAAAGTTTGGTACCCGAACCCGACGCCGCAGGATCGGGATAGCCTGCCGGCGAATGTGTTTGAAGATCTCGATCAAGCCATGGCCGCGTTGAAGCCGGGCGATCAACTGCTGATCCGCGGCACCGGCGTGCTGGAAGTGCCGACGCTCTCGAGAATCACGAAGCCCGATTTCAACGTCACCATTCGTCCCGAGGATGAGAAAAACTCGGTGATCCTGACCCCCGGCGAAACCAAGCGGCTCGATTCCGCGATGTTCTGGATGGAAGAAGGTCGCATCCGCTTCGAACGGATCGAGTTCCGACTCAAGCCGAAGATTGTCAAATCGGAGGAGATGAAATCGCAAGCGGTCGTCGCACTGGCCGGCGGCCGGGGGTGCGAATTCCACAAGTGCATCATCACGATGGATCAGCGGAAAAGTGAAGTCCTCTCCGCCGTGGCCCTCGTCGATCTCTCCGCCGAGATGAGTAAAACCGACGTGACCCGCAAGCCGGTGATCCGCATGGAAGACTGCGTGCTGCGCGGGGGTGGTCGAGCCGTTTGGGCCGCCTCGACTTTCCCGTTCGACTTCAACGCTTCGAACGTGCTATTCGGATTGGATGCGCCGCTGGTCGAACTCGATGCACCGGCCAAATCGCCGCCGAGCGGTGCCGTCGTCCGCATCGATTTGACCCGCGTCACTGCGTGGCTCGGAGCGGGTTTGCTCGAACTTCGGTGTGGCAAAGCGCTCGGAGACAAGCCAGGGCCGTTCGTCCCAGTTTCCATCCGCACTGATAGTTGCTTGTTCGCAACCGTTCCCGAAAGCACGTCACCGTTCGCACTCGTAACCGGTGGCGATTCGACACTCTGGGATCGGTATGTGACTTGGGATGTCGAGACGGCGAGTGGGTACGGGAACTTTCCCCAGGGCGCGAGGATGCTCGAAGTCAGCACTGGCGATTACGAGGGAAAAGCCAAACGGGTCGACATCGAGAATTGGTTGCAGTTCACCAACAAAAAGCCGAGCACGTTTGGGAAAGTCACTTGGAAACGAAGTCCGGAAGACCGAAGCGATCTGATCACCGTTCTCCCGGATGATGCCACGGTCAAGAGTTCGACATTCGCCAAGGGCGTTGGCTGTCGTATTCTCGATTTGCCGACATCGACTCGGTGATCATTCACTTCGATCCTTTGATCCGCAGTAGCCCCGCCGGCGTTCGCATCCAGTCGATGGACGCTGGCAAATTGCCGCTGCTGGCGTTGCGATTCAATGCTTCCGAGATCGCTAAACCGAACTCGCTGTGGTCGAAAAAGAAACGTTCGATGATCACCCGGTTTGTGGCCAGCGGCTTGACCGCCAACACGGCGTCTTCAAACAGTTTGTTCGATTCCGCCGGTAGATCGCGTTGTGCACAGATGATCCCTTTGCCAAACTTTCCCACTGCCAGAAACAAGTTCGGAGAACTCGTCGATTTGACTCCTTCCAGCTCTGCGAACAATACTTCCGCTTCTTCGAAGCGACGCTCTTGGATACAGAGCAATCCGAGTTCCATTCCGGCTTGCACGTCGATGGGCCGTCGTCGGAATTTCTCGCGGAGTTCCAGCTCTCGTGAGGTCACCAAGGGGACGGGTGGCCGTACGTCCGGTAGCCCGATCATTGTGGGAACCGACACAGGCCCCGCGACCGAATGTGTTTGACCAAAGGCCCACCAACTAACAAATCCACACACGAAAAGTCCGACCACTCCGAGCCAGCGCCGAGGCCAACGGCTTCTGCTTTGGAAAACCGGAACCAACCCCGAGGCATTACTATTTCCGACCCCGCTATTGGAATGGGACACGTTGAGATTCAACGCCGTACCGATGGAGGGAATGCCCCCGGCCCCGAGAGACAACCCCTTCTGAATTCTGCCGAGGTCACGCAACACCTCTTTGGCGGACTGGTATCGATCCTCGGGTCGCTTTTCCATCAGTTTGCGGACGAGGATACCCAAATCCGAAGGCAAGTCGGCGCGAAATTGCTCGAGCGGTTCCGGGGTCCCGTGGACGTGCTGCACGGCGACATCGAACGCGTTTAAACCCGTGTACGGCGGCTGGCCCGCGAGGAGATGGTAGCAGGTGACGCCGAAGGAATAGAGGTCGCTTCGGTGATCCACCGGCTTCCCCTGGACTTGCTCCGGCGACATGTACAGCGGCGTGCCGAGCGTCATGCCGCTTTGCGTCAGGCTCAGCGGTTTGGCATCCCCGGCGAAATAACAAGACAACCCAAAATCGGCGACTTTCACTTCGACCTTACGGTTCAATAAAATGTTCTCGGGCTTGATGTCGCGGTGTACCAAACCCAACTCGCCAGCCCGCTGGAGTGCGGCCGCCACTTGGCGGAGGATGGTGAGTGCCACGGCTAACTCCGGTGGCCCTTTGCGTTCGAGGTACTCGCGGAGGTTGCGACCTTCGACGTATTCCAGTGCCATGAAATGCAACCCGTCTTGCACCCCCACGACGTAGACTTGAACGATGTTCGGATGGCTGATTTTGGCGACCGCCTCGGCTTCCAATTGGAACCGTTTCAGTGCCACGGCGTTTTCGGCCAACTCTTTTTTGAGTATCTTCAGGGCGACTTCCCGTTTGAGCGAGAGTTGCCGGGCGAGGTAGACTTGCCCCATTCCACCTTGGCCAATTTTGCGTAGCACTTTGAAGTCGGCAATCGTTCGACCCAGCAGGTCGACGGGTGATTCAGAAGCCGCAGGAGTATCAGCCATGCCATCGATTCCTCAAGGTGAGTCGTACCCCAAATTTAACCGCGAAGCTCCGCCTGGGCTTTCTTCGCCGCGTCGATGATTTTCGTCTCCCAGTCGCTGTCGTTCGGTTGAAACGGGAAGACGACACCACGCGAACTGTTGACCACGGCTCCCAAGCTGCTCGGCAAAATCCCGGCTCGGACATCGTCGGCCGTGCCGCCCTGGGCACCGTAACCGGGTATCAAAAACCAGACGTTCGGCATGGCGGCCCGCAACTCGGCAAGCTCCTTCGGATGCGTAGCGCCAACGACTGCCCCGACGTCGCCCAAGCCGCATTCGCCGAGTCCACCTTCGTTCCAGGAATTCACTTCCATGGCCACGCGGCGGTACAGCGGTAAGCCATCGGCCAAGGCATTTTGGAACAGTCCGCCGCCAGGGTTACTGGTGCGAACGAGGACGAATAGCCCCCGTCTCGGTGTGGAACGGCGTGCCGTGGTGATGAACGGTTCCACGGCATCTTGTCCCAAGTACGGGTTTACAGTGAGTGCGTCGGCGTTCCAAACAGACTGGCTGAACGCCGCTTCCGCGTAGGCGGTTGCCGTGCTTGCGATGTCGCCGCGCTTCGCGTCCAGAATCGTCACGAAACCGAGTTCCCTGGCCCGCTTCAACACAGCTTGCATGGCGGCCATGCCGTCTGGGCCGATCAACTCGAAGAACGCGGCTTGTGGCTTCACGACCCCTGAAAACGGCCGCACGAGTTCCAGCACTTTCAAGCTGAAGGCTTCGATGGCCACGGCCGGTGCAAACTTTTGGTACGCCACGGGAAGCATGTCGAAACGCGGGTCGATTCCCACGCACAACAGGCCACGCTGCCGGACGGCTTCGGCCAAACGATCCGCGAATAGGCTCATGGAAACTCCGGTCAAACCGGTCGGCACAGACGCTGACCATGCTGTTGATGGTATTCGACTTCGTCGATTCGAGTGAACGAAATGCGATCCCCGACCCGCATCGGGAAGAATCCCTCGGCCACTTCAACGAGAATCAACGGGGTTTGGCCGATGAGGTGCCAGCCCCCAGGCCGGGCCAGTGGATAAATTCCCGTTTGACGACCGGTGAGGCCAACGCTGCCCGGTTCGACACGGGTGCGTGGCGACGCCAACCTGGGCACGCCTGACAGTTCCTGTGGCAAGTATCCCAAATAGGGGAACCCCGGCACAAATCCGATGGCATGGACGGTGTACGTTGTGGACGAATGCAACTCGACGATTGCGTCTGCCGTGAGGTCGAGAAATGTGCTCACCGCGACCAGATCGAGGCCACGTTCGTAGCAAATGGGGATCTGGATCACGTTGCCATTTTCGTAGTTCACGCTGGGTGTGACTGGCCCGTCACTGACGGCTCGGATCCATTCTGCCACTGCGACTGATGTAATCCGATCCGCATCGAAGTGGACACCAACTGAAGCGTATGCCGGAACCACATCCTGCAACCAGTTTGGTGCAAGTTCTCGGATTCGTTCCGACAATTGCACCGCTTCCGCTTCTTCAGCAAGGTAGATGAGCCAAGCAGCTTCGCCCAGTGAATGCAGTTCCATGGTGGTGTCGTTATACTTGCTAATACCTTCCCGACCCGTGTGCCCACCTTCCGTCTGTCGGCTCGCCTCTACTTCCCGACCAACAACTTCTCAATTGGTTCGCCTTCGGCGAACTTGACGGTACGGCCAATGGGGGTCTGGCTGACCTTTTCGAAATCGATGCCCAAGCTCTTCAGAATGGTGGCGTGGAGGTCGCCGACTTCGACGGGGTCTTTCGGTTTGGCTTTGCCTTCGGGATCGGTTTCACCGATGATTTGGCCACCGCGAATGCCGCCGCCGGCGAGGGCCACACTGAAGCCGCTCGGCCAGTGATCTCGGCCGCCGGTCGGGTTCATCCGGGGTGTGCGCCCGAATTCCCCGGCACAAAGGACGATGGTTTTGTCGAGCAGTTTCCGCGTGTGAAGATCTTGGATCAATGCGGCAAATGCGGGATCGAGAATCTTCATCTGACTCGCAGTGAAGGCGTGGTTGTTGATGTGCGTATCCCAACCCGTGAGGTTCACTTCGACGCAGCGCACCCCGACTTCGATCAGCCGGCGGGCCGCCAAGCAGCCGCGTCCGAACGGAGAGTCCCCGTACAGTTTTCGCACGGCGAGCGGTTCTTTCGACACGTCGAACGCTTTGAGTTGCTCGGAAGTCATCATCTTGCGGGCGTCGGCGAGCGTCTCTTTGTGCAGCGTCGCGTCCACCCGGCGGCTGCGTCCTTTTGCAAAGGAGGCTTCCAAAACGTCGAGGTGTTTCAAGCGGTCGCTGTCGCGTTCTGGAGTCAGAAACGATTGTGTATCGGGTACGGCACCGGCCGGATCGTCGGTGCGGAACGCATCAAATTGATCACCCAAGAAGCCACCGCGTGCCGGCCACTGCGACGACAAAATACTGACGTGCCGTGGGATGTCGCAACCCGCGGCGGGGAGTTCGTGCGTCGCAATCGCACCGATGGACGGATAGACAATCGTCGGGTCGGGGCGGAAGCCCGACTTGATCGTGGTCGTGCCCCGTTCGTGGTCGCCCTCTTTGCTCATCACCGACCGCACCAAGCTGATGTGCTCCAGCTGCTCGGCGAGTCGGCCGAACCCGTCGCCGAGTTGCACGCCTTTCAATGCGGTGTCGATGGCTTTGGAGCCGCCGGCGATGGTGGTGCCGGGATGCGGGTCGAACGTTTCGAGTTGGCTCGGACCACCCTGCATCCAGAGGATTATGACCGATTGTGCGGTGGCATGCCGTGCGGGTTTGACATCGGCGGCGCGGGCCAACATCTGACTGATTGGGGTGAGCCAAGTGGCTCCGGCGAGCGTGGCGGTACCTGCAAATCGCCGGCGGGTCAATGGTTCCATGAGAACTCCGTCGAATTGAGTAACGACCAGAAGAGGTCTTCCATCCGCTGCGATTTTGGCAGTTTTTGATCGGCGAGAAACGGCTCGAAGTGCGCCCGTTCCGCCGAAGTCGGTCGACGCGACAACACACCGAGGTAAGCCACTTCCAGCGATTGCACTTCGTTGGGTGCTTGGATGCTAATCCGCGTCGTGGCATTGAACGGCGACTCCTTGATCCGCTCGCGGATCAGTTCGCCATTCATCAACAAGAGCCGCTGCGGGATCGTACCGCCGCGACCGTCGAATTCATCTTCGCCACTGTCACCGTAACGCTTCACAAAGTCGTTCAGTTGGGTCGCGCGGATGATCCGCCAGGCGATGTGGGTATCGGCGTTGATCGTCCGGATCGACGCAGTTTGCAACATTGCCCCGGCGACTTGTTCGGGCCGAAGTCGGGTGAGCGGAAAGAGTGCCCAAGCCTTTTCTTCGGCCTCGGTGGCGTCGTGTGTCCCGGCACTTTCGAGGCGGTAGACCTGCGTACTGGCGATGATGCGAATCAAGCGGTGCAGGTCGTAGCCATTGGCGCTGAAATCGTCCGCCAGAATGCCGATGGCCGGGTGTAAGGTCGCGCCGTCGTTGGTAGCATCGGGTTCAAGATTGTCGATGGGCGTTTGCAACGGTTGCCCCGTGAGGAACGCCCAGACGCGGTTGACCGTGGCACGACCGAAGTACGGATTCTGCGGATGCGTGACCCACCCGGCCAACTGCTGCCGACGGGTTCCTTGCAGGGGCATCAACTCGGCGGAGAAGGGCACCTTCGGTGCAACGGTTCGCTTGACGTCGCGTTTCTTGTCGTCGACTTGGTACTCGCCGGTGCCATCGTGGGTGCCGGTGAAGCCGAACCGGGCCTGCCCGAAGAAGGCGGACAGCGACTCGAAATCGTCCTGCTTCCAGGCGGCGAACGGGTGGTTGTGACATTGGGCGCAGTCGATTCGCAGCCCGAGAAAGGCCCGGGTGACACGACCGGCCAGGCGTACTGGATCGGGTTGATTCTCGAGTTCGGGTTGGGCGGTGACGCTGATGAAATTCGTCGCGGGGTTGTCGGTGGCCAACCCATGGCCGGCGATCAACTCGCGGACGGTGCCATCGTACGGCCGGTTTTGGGAGACCTCATTGGCGAGCCACGAGATGAAGCGGCGCCGGCGGTAGAGCAGGAACGGGCCATCTTCGGTGCCGACGTACGACCGTGCCAATCGCTCGGCGAAGTAATCGTGGAAGCGGCCATCACGCAGGATCTGTTCGATCCACCACGGCAGGCGTTCGTCTGGGGGCAAGCTTTCGAACTGGCGGATCTCTTCGAGCGACGGGACGGTTCCCATCAAGCCGAGGCTGAGCCGACGGGCTACTTGCAGATCGCTGGCCGGTGCGGCCGGTTTAATCCCTTCACTGTTCCAGTTCTTTTGGAACGAGGCATCCACCCGGGCGACCGTTTGGCGGAAGCCGGGTTCTTGGTACACCTCGGCATTATGTTGGGCGGCCACCGTCGGCCCGGGTGGCGGCATGAGGTTCACGCCTAGCGCGACGGCCCCGCCGAGAACGACGCCGACAAAGAGCAGATTTTTGGCCCAGAGCATGACGGTGCTCATCTCGGTGGTGATGTCCAAAACATACCGCACAAAGGAGGCGGTGGTTTCAATCTTTCAAATTCAGTGTGGAATTCGAAACCGGTGGTGCGGAATGGGGTATCGTCTGGTATGAGCCACCCCATCGCACCATTTCCGCTACCCTTGGCTCGGCGTGCGCCGATTGATGAGCCGTCCGATGAAATGATCACAACCGTATTCCCCATTGAGGATATCCCGACTGTCGGCCCGATCCAAAGGATACCCAAGCTCGTTCGCTACGGAAGGAAATTGGGTCGGTTTTTTGAATGGTGTTTCGGGTTTGTGGCGTTGATGGTCGGATTGGCGGTGCTCGCCGCAATCCCCATCGTGCAATTTCTCACACTCGGTTATTTGTTGGAATCGGGGGGCCGGTTCGCCCGCACCGGTCGATTCGCCGAAGCGTTCATCGGCACCCGCTTGGCCGCTCGCCTCGGGGGCATCGTGCTGGCCTGCTGGCTATTTCTGCTGCCTGTGCGGCTGCTGTCCGACTTCACCTACACAGCAGCGATCATCGACCCAAGCGGCACGCAGACGCAACTTTGGCGGGTCGGTTTAGTCGTTTTGATTGCCGCCACGGGATTGCACTTGGGCATGGCCATCGCACTCGGTGGAAAGCTCCGGCACTTCGTCTCCCCATTGAATGCCGTCTGGCTCCTTCTCCTAATCTCGCGTGGTGGGTACTACGGTCGTGCTCGCGATGCCGTGTGGGACACTGTGGTTGGCTTGCGATTGCCGTACTACTTCTGGCTCGGATTCCGGGGCTTCGCCGTGGGGCTGATCTGGATCGTGCTGCCAGTTTCGATGATCGCCCTCGGTCGAATCGATCACCCGTTGATGAAGATCCTCGGCTTCCTCGGCGGGGCGATTTTGGTGCTGATTCTGCCGTACGTCCCATTCCTACAGATGCGTATGGCGGAGCGCAACCGATTCGCCGAAGGGTTCCACTGGCTGGCCGTACGGCGGACGTATCGCCGTGCCCCGTGGCTGCACGCCTTCGCGTTCGTCATAGTCCTGTTGTTCGCCGTGCCACTGTATTTGCTCAAAATCGAAGCGGTGCCGAGTGAGGCGGCGTGGTTGCCGAGCTTGTTGTTCGTGGGATTTATCTTCCCGTCCAAAGTGCTGACGGGTTGGGCGTTGGCCCGGGCCAACCGGCGGGTCGAGCCGCGTGGATTCTTCTGGCGCTGGTCGGCTCGCCTGACGTTTTGGCCCGCCGCAACGGCATACGTCGTGGTGGTGTTCTTCACGCAATTCACCAGTTGGAATGGCGTCTGGAGCTTGTACGAGCAGCACGCCTTCTTGGTACCGGTGCCCCTGTTCAAAACGTGAAACTGTTCAATACTGATCCGGGAGGACGCGGTGCTCGGTGGTCTCGCCGCTGCTGGCCCCGACCCGTGGGAAGAACGCTTGCACGGCGGTACCGCGTCCGGGTTGACTCTCGATGCGCACCATGCCACCCGCGCGGTCGACCACTCGGCGGACAATGGCGAGGCCGACGCCGGTGCCGTTTTTCTTGGTGGTGAAGAACGGCTCGAAGGCCCGCCGCCGGGTTTTCGTGTCCATGCCGACACCGTGGTCGCGCACTTCGAGCATGATGTAATTCCCCGGCGCATCGGTGCCAGCACTCAATCGAACCGGGGCCACGGTGATGCGGATCTCCCCGCCGTTGGGCTGGGCATCGCGGGCGTTCACACTCAGGTTCAACAGCACCCGGGTGAACTGATTTTTGTCAATGAGGACGTGCCCGACTCGGGCCGGGCGTTTGTAGTTCACGGTGCAGGTGGCGCCGATGGCCGCTTTCAAGACTGGCAGAAACTCGCCGGTGGCATCGGCGAGGTTCAGCACCGTCGATTGGTGATTCGATGGCGTGGTGAATTCCAGCAACTCGTTGGCCAAATCGACCCCGCGATCTGCTGCCGCGGACAGCCCCTCGATCAAGCGTCGGGCGTCCGGGGCAAGATCGTCGCGGAGGGCGAGGAGTTCGGCGTTCCCCATGACCACCACCAGTAAATTGCGGAAGTCATGGGCCAATCCGGCCGCCATCTGTTCGAGCGCTTCTGCTTTTTCGACGACCACCAAGCGATCTTCCTGATTCCGCAGCGCCGCCTTCAGTTCCGTCACCTCGGCCGCTTGGATCCGCAGTGCCAGAAGATCGGCCATGGAGCCGGCGAAGTCGCGGTCTTCGGTCGTCCACTCGCGCGGCGGCCCGGCATGTTCATGGCAGACGACACCGACCAATTCGGCGCCGACGAAAATCCCCGCGTCGAGCATCGACGTGATGCCCAGCGGAGTCATGTACGCGGCCGCCAGTGCCGCTGTGCGGGGGTCGGTGGCCGCCACCTCGGCCGGCAGTGCTTTGCGGATGTTGAGCGAGGCGAAATAGACCGGAAACTCGGCGACGCGGAGCAAGGCCCCGGTGGAATGTTCGTTCTTGGAGTACTCGTAAAGATCGGCACAGCGCAGGGCAGTTTTGTTTTCGATGTACAGCCAGACGCCGACGCGTTCGACCCGGATCGCTTCCGTGGCGAGTTCACACGCCCGGGCGAAAACTTCAATTAAACGAGTTTCGGGCGGAAGTTTGGTGAGTTCGAGGCGGGCCGCTTCGGTGGCACGGCGTGGTTCCGGATGAATGGGGAGTTGCGGCATCACGGCTTCCGGAGATAAGATTCTGAACCGGACAGAACATTACGTTATCCGTTGTTTAGTGCGGGCACAAGTCTTCAATCCAACCGATTTTTAAATGGAACGTCCGCGAAAGGGAAGAGAATCACACACGGGAAGAAAATTCATTTGAGAGTTTCAATGCCACGGGTCGAGTTCCGTTTCGCTCCAATTTCATCACGAGTTGCACGAACCGTGCTTCGACTATTTCTGCGGAGAATGCGATTGGGTGTTGCAATCGGTCGAGCCAGTGAATGATGGAACCGATGGTGCTTGCAGTGTCCAGTGCTCGGATCAACCCCTGGGGGCCGAACCCCCGAGGAAATTGCTCCAATCCGAGTTCGTAAAGTTCGGGTTGATCCCACGCGAGTTCGCCGAGCATTCGGGCAGCATCCGCTGCCGGGATGTCCCAATTGGCGGCTCCGAAATCGATGAGTCCGGTGAATCGGTCGGCGTCGAACAAAAAATGATCGTGCCGGAGGTCGCGGACACACGGCTGGCACAAAAGCGGAACACCGGCCCACGGCAGAAGTTGCGATTCCGCGCAGTCGATGTGCCGGGCGATCGCATCACGGGCACGGGTGTTCGTTAACATGGTCAGGTGTGGGGAGTGCGACGGCGGCTCGCGTCGCCATTTTGCGAACAGCGCGAGTCGGTTCTGGACAGCCCGGCTGGGTTCATACCGAGTACCAATACTCCGCCAAACGTCTAGCAACCGAATCACGGCCATACAGGCGTCGATCAATTTGACCCGAGTCGGTCGTTCGGCAAAGTCGGCCCGACCCGGCATCCAATCGTGAATTTCCCAAATGCGACTGGAATGGGTCACGGAGGTTTCGCCTGCCACCGTCGGCAGTAATCGCGGCACGAATGGCAACCCGGCACCGACAGCGAACCCGAGCCAGCGATGACGCTGGGCAGTGTCGGTTGGATCGCTGTTGGAGGGATACCGCTTCGCGCAAAAGAGTGGGTCGGTGCCGAGATCACCACGAAACACCGTGGCCCCACTCAATCCACCCGAGTCGTTCAACCTCGACCAGTTCAATCGGCGGACGGGTTGCGGATACCAAGCGAGAATCGCGTTGAATTCATCCATGGGCGGCATCCGCAGATCACGGTACGAACACGAAGACCTTCGCTGGCACCGTTGGCATCGGAGCCGCTTTGCGGGCGGCATCGACGAGTGGCTTCGGATACACCCCAAATCCCACGGTGCCTACGGCACACAGTACCGCGGCGAGTAGGGCGGCATAGCCCTTGGCGGGTGCGGCCGGTTGCAACGGTGTTCGCAAGAACATCACGCCCAACATCTTCAAATAATAGACGGCGGCGATCGCCGAGTTGACCGCGGCGATCAGCGTCAATATGCGGTAAAAATCTTTCATCGGTGTGGTCGTCGGTGTCTCGAACGCGCCGAAGAACAGCAAGAGCTTCCCGTTGAATCCAGCCGTCAACGGCATGCCGATCAAGCTCAGCAAGAAGACCGACATCAGCACGGCGGCCACGGGATTGGTCCGGCCCAACCCGGCGAGATCGTCGACCGTTTCGATGGCTCGGCCCGAATGGGTCAGGTAGCCTAGCACCGCGAAGACGCCGACGGTCATCAGGCCGTAGGCGACCAAATACACGAGCACCGAATCGAACCCGGATTGCGTGCTGGTACCGACCGCGTCCGGCGCCGCCATTGCCACCAGGAAGCCGATCAACATGTACCCCGCGTGGGCGATCCCGGAGTACGCGAAGAGCCGTTTGAGGTTGTCTTGAATGAGGGCCAGCAGGTTGCCGAAGGTCATGGTGATGGCGGCGATGAACCAGAGCGTGAACGGGAGCAGCGTACGGGTGGAATCGAACGGTGCATCTGGCGTCAACAATCCGAAGATGCGGGCCAGGGCGACCAA
Organism: Fimbriiglobus sp.; assembly: GCA_025351325.1. Taxonomy (GTDB): domain Bacteria; phylum Planctomycetota; class Planctomycetia; order Gemmatales; family Gemmataceae; genus JALHQU01. The sequence goes on along the minus strand of JANXWE010000061.1, from coordinate 60,807 downwards.
GCCGGCGACTTTCGGAATGAATGCGAGTTGGGCCACGACGCCGTTGGAGGCCCCTTCGTACACGTCCGGCGCGTAAAAGTGGAACGGCACCGCGGCGAGGCGGAAGCCGAGGCCCGCGACCACCATCACGATCCCAACGAGTGCCAGTGGCGACAGACTACCTGACAGGGACGCATTCGAAAGTGTCTCGGTCATCAACGGGAGATTGATTGTACCTGTGATCCCGTACAAGTAGCTGAAGCCGAAGAGAAGGACTGCCGACGAGAAGAGGCTGAGTAGGAAATACTTCAGCGCCGCCTCTTGCCCGGCCTTGGACTTCGTCGGCAGGTAGAGCAACACGTAAGTCGGGATGCTGATCATTTCGAGCGAGAGAAAGAGCGAAAGTAGGTCGTTGGCCCGTGCGACGAGCGACAATCCGCCGAGGACAACCAGCAAGCAACCGAAGTATTCCGGGGCCGTCTCGCGGCTGGAATCCGACAGGCCAAGGAGGACGTAAACCGCCCCGGCGGCCAACGTCAACCAGCGGATGAACATTGCCACGCCGGTCGGGTCGATGGCAGCTATGTAGCGGTCGGACGTCACGAACACCGGTTCGGGGACGAGGAAGTTCACGGTTGTCGCCGCCCCGATGGCAGCGAGTGCGAGGAACCCACTGAGCAGGCGGTTCGAGCGAAACGCAGCCAGGAAGAACAAGACGCAAGCCGATCCGACCAGCGTCAATTCCGGCCCGAGGAACCGGATCGACAGCGAGATTTGCTCGAAGAGTGTTTGGATGGAAAGCGGATTCACTGCGTCGATCCTTCGGGACAGAAACGGGGGCGGCCAAACACTAGCGACTCAACGATTTTTCGGTTTCCAAGCGGGCACGGGCTTCATCAGTTTGTCGGACGATGATGTTCACATCGGAGCGCATCGATTGGATCACCGGCTGTGGGAAAACACCCAAGATCAGGCACAATATAGCTGGCAACCCGAAGGCGACCCATTCGTGAGGTTGCATGTCACGCGGAGGGACGGCAGTCGGTTGCGGGGGTAATAACAACGGGCCGAAGAATACTTTGCGCAGCATCGTCATGGTATACCACGCCGAGAGGAAGATCCCCGATGCCGCAGCGACGCCGAACCCGTAGCCAACGGCTTGTGTGGTTTCCGGTGTGAACAGGGCGGAGATCAATAGCATCTCGCTGATGAAATTGTTCAGCCCCGGCAAGCCGACGCTGGCTAGGCAAATCACGAACATCCAGAAGGCGTATTTTGGGAAGCGGCCAATCAACCCGCTGTATTGGTTCATGTCGGTTGTGCGGTAGCGTTCGGCGAGGAAGCCGATCAATGCGAACATGGCCCCGGCGGTCAATCCGTGGTTCACCATGTGAAGTGCCGCTCCGGTCAACCCCTCGGCGGTCAACGTGAACGTGCCGAGCACAAGCAGTCCCAGGTGAGAGACGCTGCTGTAGGCCGCCAGCATTTTCAGATCGCGCTGCGCGTAGGCACAGAACGCGGCATAAACGATTCCGAGTGCCCCGAGGAAACCAAATACCGGCAAACCCTGTTGCACGGCCATATCCGGACAGAGTGGGATCACGATGCGAATCAACCCGAGTGTGCCAAGCTTGGCCAGAATCCCTGTGAAGAGCAGTGTGACGGCGACAGGGGCCTCGCTGTAGGTCGCGGGCAACCAGGTGTGGAATGGCACCAACGGCACCTTCACCACGAAGCCCGCAATCAGTGCGAAGAACAGCCAGTATTGCAGCGATTTGTAGTCGTCGCGGTCAGTCTTGACAGTTTGGAACTCAACATCGGCCCGTTTCAATTCGGCCTCGGCCTGCTGGACGATTTTTGGATCTTTTCCATTTGCTTTCTCGAATGCGGTGGTCGCCTCAATTCGGAGGAGAGTAGCCCGGTTCAGTTTCTCGGCGTGCGTGCGATTCCACGTCGAAACGTTCTGCATCAATTTGCTGATGGAAAACGTCACTGGTCCAGCTTTCGGGAAGAGAATTTGACCTTTAGAATTGGCCAAGATCATGTATTGGTGCTTGCTCGGCGAATTCGGCGAAACCGGCGTCGGGTTCGTCAGGACGATTCCGAATATCCCCACGAGCGTGAATAGACTGCCAAGGAGCGTGTAAAGGAAGAATTTCCTTGCGGCATCACGCCGGCCTCCACCCGTGCCCCAACAGCCGATGAGGAAGAACGCCGGGATGAGCGTGAGTTCGAAGAAGATGTAGAAGAGCACGATGTCAAACGACAGAAACGCACCGATGATGGCGGATTGCAGCAGGAAGAGCCAAGCGTAGTACCCACCGGCACGCTCGCGGATCGACCCGTGCGACACCAGCACAGCGATGTAGGTCATCACACTCGCCAGGACGACCAACCAGATATTCAAGCCGTCGATGCCGACGAAGAATTGAATCGCGGAGGGTGGCAATTCGGACGGCCCATTGGCCACCGTGAATAGATTCCAAGTGGTTTCGTAGCTTCCAGAATCCAGCGAGGGATCGCCTGGCACGAAGATCGGTTGGAACTCGCGGGGTGCTTTGATCGCTTTGGTTTCGAGGCCGACGCGGTCCATTAGCACGAAGACAGATGGCACCGCGAGCGCGACAGTCATACCGAGGTGCAGCAGTGCCCCCAGAGAAGCTACGCGGCGGGCCACCCGGTAGCCCGACAGTCCCGCGATGGCGACGAGCGCCGCGAAGGCCACGGGTGCAAACAGCACCGCGAGAACGAGGAGTCGAATGGTTTCGATATTAAACATAGTGGCGGTAAATCAGCGTGCGGAACGGAAAACGACGACGGTGAGGAACACCGCCAGCCCGAGGACCATCCCCAAGGCATAGAACTGCACGAGGCCGTTGTGCAGAGGCCGCAACAACGCCGCGATCAAACGGGGCAAGTAAGTGATCAACCGCGTGATGGCATCCAAGAAACCGTCGAACTGCCGGCCCGTGGTCGCCAACATTTCGGCCGGCTTCACCACCGCGATTCCGTAAGTTTCATCGACATACAGTTTGTTCAACGAAAGCGAGTACAACCCCTTCAGTGCCGGCGGCACTTTCTCCGGGCCACCTCGGCGGTACAGTGCGGTGGCACCGCCGATTCCGACCGCCACGGCGAGGGTGCTCAGACCGGCGACGAACCAACTGAACTCGTGGGGTTTCTCGATCATATTCGAGTGGGCCAAGTAGCCCGTGTGCGCTTCAGTGATCGATGGCGAGCGTTCAAGAAAATGCCCGAACCAGTGCGTCAGAGGATCAACCAGGACACCCACGAATAAGGCACCCGCGGCCAGCACTACCAGTGGCACGAGCATGATTGCCGGCGATTCGTGGGCATGGCCATGGGCTTCAGGCGGTGTGCGTTCGTTGCCCCAGAAGGTCAAGAAGTAAGCCCGGAACGTGTAGAACGCCGTGAGGCATGCTGTCGCCAGCGCGACCGCGAACAGACCGAAGTACATGGTGTGGTACTTGGCGTGCGATTCCCCCGCTTCGAGCAACCCGTGCAGAATTTGATCCTTGCTCCAGAAACCGGACAGCAGTGGGACACCCGCAAGTGCGGCGGAGCCGATGACGAACGTCGCATGTGTCCAGGGCATGAGTTTCCTCAGGCCACCGAACTTCCGCATGTCGATGACGTTGCCCATGGCGTGCATCACCGAACCCGACCCGAGGAACAGCAGCGCTTTGAAAAACGCGTGGGTGAACAGGTGGAACATCGCGGCCACCACGGCGACCTTCGGTGAGATCACACCGTTGCAGCCCAGGGCCAGGAACATGAACCCGAGTTGGCTGACCGTCGAATAAGCGAGGACTCGTTTCAAATCATTTTGGGCCAACGCCAAGAACCCGGCCAGGAGTGCCGTGGCCCCGCCGATGCAGGCGACGATCAACCCGGCTTCGGGCGACAGCACGAACAGCGGAGCACACCGGGCCAGAAGAAACACCCCGGCTGTCACCATCGTGGCTGCGTGAATCAACGCAGAAACTGGCGTCGGGCCTTCCATTGCGTCCGGGAGCCAAACGTAGAGTGGCAACTGCGCCGACTTGCCGATGGCACCGCAGAACAGCAGTAGACAGATCGTCGTGATCGTGCCCGATGCCGGTGGATACTGAGCGATGTGGGCGAAAATCGCATCGAAGTTCGTTTCGTAGCCACCGACTTGCCAGAGCAAGAAGATCCCGAGAACCAAGCCGACATCGCCGAGCCGGGTAACGAGGAACGCTTTGCGAGCCGCTGCGGCTGCGGATGGTTTGGCGTAGTAGTAGCCCACGAGCAAATAGCTGCAGAGACCGACCCCTTCCCACCCTGCGAGCAACATGAAGAAGTTGTTCGACATCACCAACAAACACATGGCGAAGACGAACAGACTCATGATCGAAAAGTAGCGGGCGTACCCAGGATCACCATGCATGTAACCGGCTGAAAAGACTGCGATGAACGTGGCGATGAACGTCACGGTGGCGAGCATGATCAGCGACAACGGATCGAGCAAGAACGCGAAGCTCACGTTGAGTCGGCCGACGGAGAACCAAGTACCGAGATCGGTGGAGATCGACAGCGAGTCGTGCCCCTCGGCGACGCCGGCCAGGACGACTGCCGAGATAACAGACGCCGAAGCGAACGAGAGAATCGCGGGCAAGTGGGCGAACCGACCGAGTCGGACGCAGGCGAGTAACCCCGCGAGAACCGCTCCGGCGAGTGGAAGCACTGCAGCGATTAAGGCCATGCCAATCGGAGTGGAAGGATCAAGCACGGGACGGCTCCTCCGCCTTCGGACCGACACCGGGTTTCCGCCCGGCGACCGGGAGGATCGGATGGACATCCGGAATATAAATTGGCAGCGGCTCGACGTCGACCACGGGAGGAATGCCTTGTTCGTGGATGGTTTGCCAGAGGCCGGAGTCGAGGCTGCGACCGCGGCGATAGAGCATGAGGAACAGTGCCAGAGCGAGGCCCGCTTCGCACGCGGCCACGGTGATGATGAACAGGCCGAAGACTTGCCCGTTCAAGCTACCGTGCATGCGACCGAACGCGAGGAAGTTCAACACCACGCCTTGCAGCATGAGCTCGGCACAGAGGAACAGCGTGATGAGGTTACGGCGGGTGAGGAAGCCGACCAATCCCAACCCGAAGAGCACCGCACCGACGACTAGGAAATGGGACAGGGAGATCATACGGCCACTCCCTTTTTGCGACCGGCGATGGCCACTGCGCCGATCGTCGCCACGAGGAGCAACGTGCCCGCCATTTCGACCGCCAGTAAATGTTCCGAGTAAAGCAGCAAGCCGATGTTGCTGACGTTGCGGGCGGGCAACTGGCCCTGGCCCGAGTAGACCGTCACTTCGTCTCTCAGTTTCTGCAACGATTGCTTGTCGGAAGCATCCGCACTGGATAGCAGATGACCTTCGAGGTCGTGATTCGCCTTCTGCAATTGCAGCGTTTGTTTCGTGAAGGCGAGTAAGCGTGGGTCGTGCGTCATCGGTTTCTTCGGGTCGCCGATCAATGGGCGAAGTCGCTCCAGAACGGATTTGCGTTGTCCGCTGACGCCGTCACCACCGATGATCTCCGCGAGTTTATCGTGGGCCGCCTTCGCACCCTCGGCGGCGGCTTTGGCATCGTCGTTCGCCAGTGCTTTGTCGAGTTCGATCCGCACTTCTCGGAGTGACGAACGGTCGTCGGACGTCAGCAACGCGGCGGGCAGGTTCAACTCCGTGAACTCACCCGAGATACTCGCGGCTTCGACGGGCTTCGCATGCAACAGCGTGAACAGAATCAGGCCGATGAATGCGAACCCGGCCAAGCTGCCAAGTAGTGGCTCGCGGGAGCGGTCGTTCTCGTTCGAAGCGCCTTTGACGTTCGACAACATCAAGACGAACAGGAACGTCACAATGATCGCCCCGGCGTAAATGATGATCGTGGCCGCCATGAGGAACGGTGCTGCCAACAGCAGGAACAATCCGCAACTGCTGAGGATGACGAAGGCGAACGCAATGGCTCCGCGGGCCGGGTTCCGCTGAACCACTTGCAACGTGCCGAAACCGATGGCCCCCGTTGAGAAGAGCCAAAACAAGATGTCGGGAATGAATTCGCCGATGGGTTTGCCGAACGTCTGGACGACGAACAGCCCCAAGATCGACACTGCGGCGATCAGCAAGAACAGACCGCTGGCAATGGAACGCCGTTTCGGTTTGGGGAGCAGTAAGTACGTACCGAGCGCCCCGATAACGAGCGCGAACGCCAGTTGCAGTTTGGGGTTAGAAAGTTCGGGCGGCATCAGGGGGCCATGCGGTTAAGAAAATCGAACTCGCCTAGTCTAGGAACATTCACCGCAGAGTCCCAGAAGTCACTGAAAAGATCAAAAACAAGCTTAAGCGGTCACAGGTCGCTCCGACGCTGGGCCGAGAGCACCCGAGCGGCTGCGAACGGGGTCGGTGCCTGCTTTGGTGGTGATGTCGAACACGCTGAGCAACTTTTCTTTATCGAAGATCAGTTGTTCGCGGCTCAGACCCGTGAGGTCGTACAGCGTGGTGAGTTCGATGGCATCCACGGGGCAGGCTTCTTCGCACATGCCGCAGTAGATGCAACGGAGTTCGTCGATCACGAATGTCTCGGGATACTTCTCGCGATCCGTCCAACTAGCTGGGGCTGGTGCCGCCACGATGTCGATGCAATGTGCCGGGCACGCCGTGGCACACATGTAGCAAGCCACACACTTGACGCGGTCTTGATCATCGCGGTTCAAGCGGTGAACGCCCCGGTAGTTCGGTGGAAGCGTCGGTTCTTGTTCCGGGTACGATTCCGTACGCTTCTTGCTAAAAATGTGGCTGACCGTCGTCTTCAACCCGTCGTACACGATGGGCAAATAGAGCTGTCCGAGGAAGCCGAGCTTCGGGGCTTCTACCCACTTGATATCTGATGCGGCAATTGGCATGGCTGAGTTTCCTACGTGGCGACAAGTTTCCAACTTGTCGACAATGGCTTGGTACTAGTCGCATTGATCGGAGAAACCGTGGCGACAAGTTGGAAACTTGTCGCCACGGTCAACCCACCATTACCCGCGGTAACATCTTCGGAATCACCTTGCGGCGTGGGGCGTTGTCTGGGGCAATTTTGTAAAACGCGGCGATGGCACCCACGGCGATAAATAGCCCGATCGAGATGCCCGTCAGCACATACATCGACAATCCGTATTGGCGGACGATCATGGCTGCGAGCAGGTGCACCAACGACAACGGGATCAAGATTTTCCAAGCGAGTGCCATGAGCTGGTCGAAGCGGAAGCGTGGGATCGTCCAGCGGATGACGATGTAGAGCAGCAAAAAGCCGAGCATCTTGGCCCCGAGAATGCTCGCTTTGAGCACGGCGGCCGCGATCGGATCGGTGAACGAATCTTCGAGGCCGAACAGACTCCATCCACCCCAGAAGACGATGCTCATGAGGAAGCTCGTCGTGATCATATGGGTGTATTCGCCGAGCATGAACATGCCGAATTTCAGGCTACCGTACTCGGTGAGGTAGCCACCGACGAGTTCTTGTTCCGCTTCGGGCAAGTCGAACGGCAAGCGGTTGCACTCGGCGTACACGCTGACCATGAACATCAGAAACGCCAGTGGTTGGAACATCAGGAACCAACCGTTTTGCTTCTGCCAGGCGATGATCGTTTCGAGATTCAAAGAGCCGGCGAACAACACGACGCCGACGATGCTCATGCCGAGAGGGATTTCGTAACTGATGATCTGAGCCGAAGATCGCAGCGAACCGAGCAACGAATATTTGTTGTCGGACGACCAACCACCAAGGATCACCCCGTAGATGGCCAAGCTACCGAGTGCGAACACATACACGATGCCGATATCGAGGCCCGGAGCAATCACCCCTTGGAATTGGTCGCGATAGCTGCCCTGGACGCGATCGTATTCCTGCACGCTCTTGGAATAATCGAGTGTCTTCCCATCCGCCGCCATTTCCACGGCCACGGGCTTCGGTGGTGGTGTCGTTCCACCCCACGGCACAACAGCTAGTGCCATGAGCGCGATGGCCATCGCAGCGGCTGGGGCGAGCAGGTAAAACACTTTGTCAACGTGCGACGGGATCGGCGATTCTTTGAGGAAGAACTTACCACCGTCGGCAAGTGGTTGCAGCAAGCCGAATGGCCCAACTCGGTTCGGGCCGACGCGGTCTTGAATCCACGCGGAGACTTTGCGTTCCGCCAACGTGGCATAGCCGACGAGACTCATCACAATCAGCACGAGGCCACCGATGATGATGGCCGTGGTGAGCAGATCGAATTCCGGCATCGCGTCCCTTTACCCCAGTTGCGTCGTTCTAAATCAGACCGTGGCGAGTTCCAAGCGGCTACCAGCTTTCGCGGGTGCCACCACCTCCAACGAGGCATACTGTGGCATCTCTTTGGCGAGATCTTTGCGAACCGCCGCGACCGTGGCGAGACCCTTCTTGCCGGCAAGGTCGTACCCGAGTTGCAACTCGCTGCGGACTTCCACGGGTGCCTTGATCGCCTTCACGAACGATTGGGCCAAACCCGAATGGTTCACGAACGTGCCATCCTTTTCAAAGGCAGTCGTGGCGGGCAAGATCGTGGTCGCGGCCTTCATGAGTTTCGAGTGGAACAGGTCTTGAACCACGAGCAGCTTGGCTGCCGTCCAGTTGTCCGGCATGGCCGCGTTCACGGCGTCTGCGTTCGGGTACCCACCGGTGAACCACAGGGCATCCATCGGCTGATTCACCGCGCTGGCGAAGGCGATTACTTCACCCTGGAGCTTCTGGAGTACCGATTCGACACCCCGGCGGTTCGGGCACTTCTCGGCGTGGATGATGAACTTCGTCGGCGTGACCGCCCGGCCTTTCACGTCCTTCGGGTACAGGTCGTCCTCGCCGACCACGGGCACCGGGCCGAGCACCAATCGGACGTCTTTGTGAATCGACTGGAATGCCGTGCCGAGGCGGTAAGCCTCTTCGACGGTGAGGAACGGCGACAGCACCGCGACGGCTTTCTTCGCGGCGCCGAACGACTCTTTCAACTTCGCCAACCCGGCCCAATCGAACGGACGGAGTGCGCCATTTTCGCGGCTCAGCGGCCGGGTGATGCGGTCGGGTGAATTCGTGTAGTGGTAACCCCAGCGGCCTTCGTCGCACATGAAGTCGCCTTGGGCCGCCGGGTTCGGCCGGGGCCGCAGGCGGTAGACGATGTCTTTGTTCGCGTCGGTGTGGATGCTGCAACCCGTGCTGCAACCGGCACAGACGTTGTCGGTGGTTTTGAGGTACCAGACACGTTGGGTGTACAGGAAATCTTTACTACCGAGCGCACCCACCGGGCAGAGATCGACGACGTTGCCGGAGAGTTTGTTTTCGAGCGGGTAACCGGGGAAGACGTCGATTTCTTCGTGGTGACCACGGCCGACGACTTGCAATTCACTGGTGCCCGAGATTTCCCGCGTGAAGCGGACGCAGCGGGTGCAGAGGATGCAGCGGTCGGTGAACAGCGTGATTTTGCTGCTGATCTCCGGCTTGTTCGCAGGGGTGTTTTTGGTGTCCACCATCCGGCTCTCGCCGTGGCCGTACTGGAAACTGTAGTCCTGCAGCTTGCACTCGCCGGCTTTATCGCAGACGGGGCAATCGAGCGGGTGGTTCAGCAGCAGGCCTTCGAGCGTGTCCGCTTGGGCCTTCTGCGTCTTCTCGCCCGGTTTGTATGCGGCGTCGTACGGGAGCGCCTTCGTGGCAGCATCACGCTTCGCGTAGTCGCCGGTGACAATTACCGAGCCGTCTTTAACGGGCGTTTGGCAACCGGGTAGCACCTTCGGCTGCATGGTCACTTTGCCGTCTTTGAGGTCTCCCATTTCGATCAAGCACATCCGACACGACGCGACGACGCTCAGTGCCGGGTGGTAGCAGTAGTGCGGGATTTCGACGCCGGCCTTCGCCGCGACTTGGACGCAGTTCAGCTTCTCGGTACCGATCTCGACCGGCTTGTCGTTCACATAAACCGTGGGCATATCGCAGAATCCGTTGAGGTCACTTTTGTGCGAGCAGCGTCTTCACTTCGTCGGCCGTCTTTCGGCTGACGGCGTTGGCAACCACCACGATGCCACCGGCTTTGTCCGCATCGACTTCGTAAGCCCAAAGACCGCTCTTCTGGAGAGTCGACGGCAAAATAATGGCACCATCATCGATCAGTTTCAGCAGGTTGGCCGCATCGGTTTTCAAACTCGTTCGCAGTTCTTCTTTCGTAGGCATCCGGTTATTGTCGAGTTCATAATTGAAGATGAAGAATTTCAACTGGTCGAAATCGTTCATCGCAGCCAGCCGTTTTCCCGCTTTGATAGTGTTAATGGCCGTACCCGCACCGGGTTGATAATTCGTGTTGCGATTATCCACCGGCGGCTCTGTCGAGGTCGACTTCGGAGCCTTGGAGCAACCGAGCGACACCACCATCAAGACGAACAGAGTCGAAACGCATCGCATGATCGTCATCCCCGTCTGTTAATGGGCATCGACCAATTGCAGCGACTTCGAGTGGACACTCTTGGCCCCGCTGCGGATGACGTCCTCGAACTCTTGGCGGAATTTGCGGATGGCGGTCTTCACCGGCCAGCCAGCCCCGTCGGCAAGTCCACAGATTGTCGTTCCTGGCATCATACCGATCCGGTCGGCGACATCCACGAGCACATCCAAATCTTCACGCCGGCCTTGGCCCCGGCGGAGGCGATCGGTGATCTTGAGCATCCAGCCAGTACCCTCACGGCACGGGGTGCATTGCCCGCAACTCTCGTGGCTGAAGAACTGGCAGACGTTGTGCAGCACATCGACCATGCTGGTCTGATCGTCGATGACCGTGATGGCCGCGGTGCCCAACCCCAGGCAACCGATTTTGCCCGGCCCGTTAAAGTCCAGCGGGATGTCGTACTCGGTTTTGCCGTCTTCCCCTTTCAACGCCAAGTCGCATTTGGCGAAGCCCATGCTGAGGCCACCGGGGTTCACCGACTTCGCCTTGCGGCCTTTCCAGACCCCGCCACCGTGCTTCTCCACGAGTTCGCGGATGGTAACCCCCATCGGCAGTTCCACGCACTTCGGTTCGTTGACGTGTCCGGCAATCGTGTACAGCTTCGGCCCGTAGCTCCCGGCATCACGTGGGTTTTTCGGATCGGGCGGCACCCCCATCGACTTGAACCAGTCGTTGCCACGTCGGAGAATCTGCGTAACGCAGGCCATGGTTTCGACGTTGTTCACGATGGTCGGCTTGCGGAACGCCCCTTCGATGGCGGGGAAGGGTGGCTTAATCCGCGGCCAAGCCCGTTTGCCTTCGATCGATTCGATCAGCCCCGTCTCTTCGCCGCAAATGTATGCCCCAGCGCCGCGATGGATGTAGATATCCAAGTTGAAGCCACTGCCGTGGATGTTCTTGCCCAGCAAACCGGCCGCGTAGCATTCGTCGATGGCGGCTTGCAGATTCCGGTAGGCATCACCGTATTCATAACGGATGTAAAAGTACGCACATTCCGACCGAATTGCGTAGCTCGAAATCATGATCCCTTCGAGCACCTGATGGGGATCTTTCTCCATCAATATGCGGTTGTTGTACGTGCACGGTTCCGATTCATCGGCGTTGATACAGAGATAAATCGGGCCGGGGTGATCCTTCGGCAAGAAGGTCCATTTCAACCCCGTCGGGAAGCCCGCACCACCGCGGCCACGCAACCCGGAATCTTTCACCTGCGTGACGACTTCGAGTGGCTGTTTCTCGCGCAACGCCCGCTCGAATGTAGCATAGCCACCATCAGCCCGGTAGCCGTTGAGTTGGATGCTATTTGGCTTATTGATACGGGCGAGCAGGATCGGTTCGAATGGCATGATTCACTCACGGTTCGCGGTTCACACGAATTTAAGAACGCAGCTTCGCAATCAATTCATCGGCCGACTTCGGCGTCACGTTCATCACATGGATATCATCTTTCAAGCAGGCCGGTGCACCATCGCAAGCACCGATGCATTCGGCGAATTCCAGGGTGATGCGTCCGTCGGCGGTGGTCTCGCCGCACTTCACACCGAGCGTGTCTTGGCAGTGGTCGAGCAGTTCATAACCGCCGCGCAACATGCAGGCTAAACCGCGACAGACCCACAATCGGGATGTCCCGAGTTTGTCGCCGTCGTGCTTGAAGAACTCGTAGAAGGTCATGGTGTCGTGAACTTCGGACGGATGCAATTCGAGGATCTCGGCAATCTCAACGATGGCCTCGTTTGACACCGTCCGCAGTTCGTCGTGCACCAGGTGCAGCGCCGGCAATACCACCGCCTGCTTGCGCGGGTAGCGCGGTAGATAGGCGCGGATGCGGTTCTTTAGATCTTCGCTCAATTCGGGCATAGTGATTCTCAGCGATCCAGTTCGGCGGCAATGATGTTCAGGCTCCCGAGAATCGCGGCCACGTCGGAAATCTGATGGCCCTCCACCAAGTGTGGGAACGTGGCGAAGTGGATGAACGACGGTGGCCGGGTGCGGGCACGCCAGGCCTTCGCGCTGCCATCGGACACCACGTAGAACCCGAGTTCGCCGTTGGCCGTCTCGTTGGCTCCGTAAACCTCGTTCACCGGCGTCTCGAAGCGTCGGTTCCACATGAACAACTCGAAGTGTTGAATCAATCCTTCGATGCTGCGGTAGGTGGCCGATTTGTCCGGAATCACCACATTGCTATCGGTGCCGATGTTCACCGGGCCGCTCGGCAAATTCTCGATGGCCGCGGCGATGATGTTTACCGATTCGACCATCTCGCCCATGCGCACAAGGTAGCGAGCTAAGCAGTCGCCACCGTTGCTGCAGACGATTTTGAAGGCACCCTGCAACTCGGGGTAGGCCAAATACGGTTCATCTTTTCGCAAGTCGCGGGCGATCCCAGATGCCCGGCCAACCGGCCCGGTGCAACTGCGGTTGATCGCTTCTTCGCGAGTGAGCACGCCAACACCCTGAGTGCGGTCGATGAAGATTTTATTCTTGTTCAGCAACCGGCAAACATCGCTGTGTGCTTTCGGGAACGACTTCACAAAAGCACGCACTTGCGTCACGAAATCGTCGTTGACATCGTTGATCAACCCGCCGACGCGGGTGTAACTCGGGTGGAACCGCTGACCCGACGCGTTCTCGATGATGTCGTAGACTTTTTCGCGCTCGTTGAAGGCGTACAGGAACGCCGTCAGGCCGCCGAGGTCGAGTGCCACGGCCCCGACGCAGAGCAGGTGATCGCTGATGCGGGCGAGTTCCGCGAGGATGGTGCGGATGTACTTGCAGCGCGGGGTGATTTCCAAACCCATCAGCTTTTCGATGGTGTGATGCCAGGCGATTTCGTTCGCCACCGGCGACACATAATTCATCCGATCCACAATCGTTACATACTGATTGAAATCCAAATCTTCGCCGAGCTTTTCGAACCCGGAATGCAGGTAGCCGATATCGGGCACCGCCTTCACGATGGTCTCACCGTCGAGGGTGAGAACCAATCGCAACGTCGTATGTGTAGCCGGGTGCTGCGGCCCGAAATTGAGCGTGTAGAGGAACTCTTGATCGGTTCCCGTTTCGTATTGCGAGGCGACTGCTTCCAATGGCATTTCAGCTCTCCGCTCGCGTCACGGTCGGGAAGTTATGACGTTCGCCGTAGCCACGCATCGGGTAATCTTTCCGCAGCGGATGGCTTGTGAATTCATCAGGCAACAAGATACGTCGCAAATCGGGGTGGCCGGCGAATTTCACACCGAACAGATCGTACAATTCGCGTTCCATCCAATTGGCCGCTTCCCAAAGATCGACCACCGACGGCACTTCCGGATCAGGATCGTTGGCGAACGTCTTCACGAACAGTCGTTCGCCACTGTTGGTGTTCGTCAAAGAGTAAACGATGCCGTACCGATCCGTCGCGTCGGCGTAGCCGAGGTAATCGATGCCCGCGAGGTCGCAGAGCATGTCGAAGCCGCGTTGCACCTGCAAGAAGGCCAAAACGCCGTAGATTTTCTCGAGTGGCACCGTCAACCGCTTGTTGTCGCGGAATTCGGTCGGCATGGCCGATTCCGCTCCGAACTTCGCGTCGATCGCTTCTTGGTGGTTCATGGTCGCTTTCCGGAATTCCAATCCATTACGAAACCAGTGGCAGCCCACGTAACCGCTTGCCGGTGGCGAAGTTACCGGGTGCGATCACGACTTCCGACGGGTCGAGTTCGCCAAGGCGGTCACCGGGGCCTTCATAGGTATCCCGGCGGGCAAATTCCCGGCCGTTGATCGTCCCACCTTTTTGGATCTTCTCTTGGAGATCGAGCACCGACCGGATCACTTGTTCCGGTCGTGGTGGGCAACCAGGAACATAGACATCCACCGGTATGAAGCGGTCAATTCCTTGCACCACGGAATAAGTATCGAACACTCCGCCGGTGCTGGCACAAGCTCCCATGCTGATGCACCACTTCGGCTCCGGCATTTGCAACCAGATCCGCTGCATCACCGGTACCATTTTCATGGCCACCCGCCCGGCGACGATCATCAAGTCGCACTGCCGTGGGGTGAACCGCATCGCTTCGCTGCCGAAGCGGGCCAAGTCGTAGCGGGAACTGGCCGTGGCCATGAGTTCGATCCCGCAACAGGCGGTCGCGAACGGCATCGGCCAGAGGCTATGTTTGCGAACCCAGTTCGCCAAATCATCGAGCTTGCTGACGAAGATATTATCGTCCACTTTCAACGCCATTGGAACACCCCTTTGCGCCAAGCGTACACGTAAGCGATGCCGAGCGTCGCCAGGAAAATTAGGATTTCGGCGAAGACCAGCGTCCCGAAGGTCGACTGCCAAACCGTGTCGCCACCCTCCCCGTAGGCAATCACCGCCCACGGGTACAAAAACAGCAATTCCACGTCGAAGACGAGAAATAAAATTGCAATCAAATGGAAGCGAATGTCGAACTGCATTTGGGCCGAGCCAATCGGATCCATCCCCGATTCGTAGGGCATGTTCTTCACTTTGGTCGGCTTCCACGGCTTCAAAATCGGCGTGTGAGTGCCCAGCAGTGTCGCCAGTGCGAGAAGCACTACCGCTACCGCGTAGATCAGGATCGAATAATACGACGTGATGTCGAACGCCGGTTCGAGGCCCGAAGGGGTCAGCACGAGGTCGGGCGAAGCCATGGACTCTGCCTTGATTACGGTGACTTTGTGAACTTTTTCACAAAGTCTTGCAAAAAAACAAACCTCGACGGAATGTCGAGGCAAGGACGCTCTACCTAGATAATAGTACTCTGGGTATTCGCGGCGTCAAGAACGCCGGTGTATTCCATCCGATCCCGAACCGGAGATAAACCATGACTTCGTCCGCCGAACTGGTGACGCCTGAAAACGTGTCGCTCGAATTGCTCCGGGATCTCTTCGACGCCGCGATGATGGACGTGACCTTGGACGAAGAAAACAGCTCGCTCCGGCTCAAGGAAGACATCATGTGCCGGGTGAGCCTGCACGAATCGAAGGAGCGGATCGGGCTGATTGCGTTCTACGGGATTAAGGAAGACGCCCAACGGATTGATCGACTCGAGCTAGTGAACCGCGTCAACGATCAGTTTCTCATGATCCGCGCCTGCATCGAAGACGACGGCGACCTCTGCTTCGATTACACCATCGTCCTCAAAGGCGGCGTCACCAAGAAACAAATCGCCCACAGCGCCCGCAATTTCATCAAGCTCGTACCCAAAGCCGTGAGCGAATGCGACGAAGATGGCATCATCGAGTAGAAACAGGCGAGCCGGCCCCGTCAGGGGTCGGAGTGATCCGCGAGTTCCATTTTTCGATTCCGACAATCCCAAGCCTCTCCATGAAATGCTCCCTCGTCATCCGCTTTACGTTACTCGCATTGCTCGTCTGCCTGTTGGCGGAGTCACCGGTCGTCGCGGAGACGCCCAGTATCAACTACACGCTGCCCCGTGCGGGGAAGGTGTCGCTCGCGGTTTATGACAGCAAAGGCCAGCAACTGCGGACGCTGCTATCGGGGGAAGCGCAAACAGCGGGGGAACACACGCTTGGCTGGGATGGGTTGGATCGACTGGGCCGCGCGATGCCGGTTGGTTCGTACGAATGGCGGTTGCTCCTTAACGACGGGCTGGAGGCCGAGTACCTCGCAGTGGTGGGGCAAACTCCGATTAACGCAGCGGAGCCGTGGGTCTGGACGGTGGGCAGCCATCAGGGGCCATCCACGGTCGTCGTCGGGGCGGGTGGGGCGATCTACCACGGCAGCCGCAATTCCGAAGGGCCACCGGTGCTGATGAAGCTCGCGTCCGAAAACGGCCCGGTGTTGTGGACACGCGGCTGGCAGTCGAAGGGCCCGGTGGACATGGCCGAGATGGGCAAATACCTGTACGTGCTCGGCTGGACCAGCGAACTCCAACGCGTCAATGCGGCAACGGGAGGCGATGACGGTAAGCCGCTCGATTTGCTCTGGCCCGGCGACAAGCGTACCGGTTGCGACGACGCGGTGAATAGCTACGGCATCAAGCTCGGTGTGGACGGGGAAAATTTGCTGGTGGCGTACCGCGAACACAACATGCTCCGGTGGATCGCGCCGGCGACGGGCAAGGTTCTGCGTGAAGTTGCGGTGCCGCAGCCGAAAGCGGTCGTGGCGGGCGAAAAGGGCACGGTATTCGTACTCAGCGGCGCCGAGTTGCTGGCGGTGGCGTCGGACGGAACCGTCGCGAAAATCCTCGGCAAAGGTGTGCTGACGGCCCCGGTGACGTTCGACTTCGACCCCAAGAGCCAGGAATTTTTCGTCGTGGAAGGGGGTGCCGACCAACGGGTGTTGCGGTACTCGTTCGATGGAAAATTAATCGGCACATTCGGTCGGCTCGGCGGTCGGCTGGACGGCGCGTATGTGGCGACCGACTTCCGTGATGTATCGCACTTGCGATGCGATGGCGCGGGCGGTTTTTACGTCGTGGAGAGCGACCATTTGCGTCGTATCGTCCACGTGAACGCGAAGGGTGCAGTGACCAAAGTATGGCTCGGTGGCACACCGTTCTTCGCCGTGACGAGCGTGGACGCCGCGACCCCGGACGAGCTTTGGTACAACGCCAGTTACACGACGATGGCGGTGGCGGCGCTCGATTTGAAGAACGGCAAAGTGAACATCACGCACACGTATTCGATGCCCGAAATTGGCTTCGGTGATGGGCTATTCCCGACATCGAGCGACTTCCCGGTGTGGCGGGTGCGGCACCGACCGGGCGGTACGTGCCTCGTTCACGAAAGTCCGGCAGCAGTTCTCCGGGTCGATGTTGCAGCGGGAAAATTGGTACCGGTGGCGTTGGCATCGCACAAACGCTGGGATGCCAAAAGCTTCAAGAACGCGGCCATCAACGCGGCGATGACGAAGGCCGGGCTGACCTACGACGACGCGGGCAGCGATGCGTTCACGTGGTCGGATACGAACGGGAATGGCACGATCGACGCCGAGGAGTTCCGTTTCCACAAAGCGGCCGCGTTGATGCACGGACGATACTGTGCATTCGACGACCAGCTCAACGTGTATGTCGGGTTCAACGGCGCGCAAAACTACTGTTACACGGGTAAACGCTGGCTGCTGTTCGACTTCAAAGGGTCGGCGTATGCGAAGCTCCCCAACCTCGCTAAGGCGGGTACTGCAACGCCGGTCTGGGACTGGAGCAAACTCGAACTTTCGCGGGCGCAGTTGCCCGACGATTTGCGCGGCACCGAGGTCGGCGCGGTCGCGGTTCGCTGCGATGCCCGTGGCGGTCTGTCGATCGCGGTGCGCGGGGAAATCGGCGGCCTGACCGACCGCCACGGCCTCGTTTGGCCCGAAGATACCATCGGCACGTCGTGTCTGTTGCGGGCGATGCCCGATGGAACGGCGTGGACGGTCTCGAAGCAAAAATCGCCCGGCCTGACCGACGGCGCGGTGATGCGGCACCCCGGATATTTCCCCGGCGTCGCGCACGGCTGCATCATCGCGAGCAACCGGAACCACTACGGTGCGGTGGCGTGGACCGAAGACGGGCTGTACGCCGGGTGGTTCCTCGACCGCCACGCCAAGGACTTGCCGGACTGGGCCTACGAGCCGGCCGGGCGCGGCCTCAGCGGCCTGTTCGCGGGCGACGATTGGGAGTGCGCCGGTTCGCTGGGCGAACTGGCCGATGGCTCGGTGCTCTGGCTGCCCCGCGCGGCTGGGCGTACTGCGGCGTTTCACGTGCGCGGCTGGGACAATTGGGTTCGCGCGTCGGGCAAAATCGAACTGAAGCAAGCGCCGCCCACCGCCGTGTCGGACGGCAAAGGGCTGGCGGCGGCGTACTACCGCGGCAAGGATTTCGCCGGCGCCCCCGTCATCAGCCGGGTTGATACGCGACTCTGGTTCACGAGCGGTGCCGGAGACAAACGTGTCGCAAGTTGGGCGGCTGGCCCGTGTAAGGGAATTGCTGTTACCGAGCCTTTCGGCGTCCGCTGGACCGGGCGACTCGTCGCGCCGTTGAGCGAGGATTATTGGTTCCGCATTTACAATTGCACAACAGACGCCTCTTTCATCCAGGCGCAGTGGTGGAAGGCGGGTGCCGGTTCTGCGCGCGTCTGGCTCAACGGTGTACTCGTCGCCGACGACAATCGCTTTGAATCTGCCCCCGTCCGCCTCATCGCGGGCCAGAGTTACGACCTGAAAATCGAGTACGCTTCGCCCGGCCTCGCCAAGCCGGAGTTCGCGTTCTCATGGGCCAGCAACACCAAAGCCTGGCAGCGCGTACCCACTGGTTACCTCCACTCCGATACTTCGTCCGTCGGCCCCGTTGTCGGCGTGATTGCGGACAAAACGGCGGTTCGGTTCACACTCGACAAACCGCAGTCAACACCGATGACCGTCCGCTTCCGCCAGACTGGCACCGATGCTGTGATGACTGCCGGGGAAGTCACCATTCCCGCCGCCGCCCTGACCGCCAATGTCACGGTCGACGTGAAGAATGGCCCGTGCAAAATCGAGTTGAAACCGACCGCCGATTACCGCGGTGATGGCACCGCCGGGGCCGCCACCGTCGGCAGCGTCCCATCGATGACCGATGGCCTCGTCGCCGCGTATCTGCTCGACGAAGCCCACGGCCGGACGATCCACGACAGCGTCGGCACCGCGCACGCCCCGTTCGAGGTTTTCATGAATCCACCCATCCCGCGCTGGCTGCCAGCCGATGGCGTTCGTGGTGGTGCGATGGAGTTCGCCGAACCCGGCATCCGCGTGGATCTGCCCGGCGCGAAAATCGCGGGTGACTTCACCATGGCCTTTTGGCTGCGTACCAAACAAGCCACACAACCGATTCTGCAAGGCACCTTCGGCCTCTGGCTCGCCGACGGCCAACCGCTTATCGATTTAGGCGGGTGGGGCACCACCGCCTCCAAAGGCCCGCGATTGGACGACGGCAAATGGCACCACGTCGCCTTCAGCTGGGATGAAACCGGCGGCAAACGTGCCATGCAGTTGTTCGTCGATGGCACCGTTGCTGCAACCGGCACCGGCCCCGCCAACGGCGGCTGCGACACGTTCTCGCTGGGAGTCAGCAACCACCTGCCGGGCAAATCGTTCCTCGGGTCGTTCGACGAAATTCGCATCTACAAGCGTGCCCTGTCCGAAAAAGACATCACGACGCTTGCTGGAAAACAGGCGAAGTGATGTGGCGGCTTCAGTTGTTCCCGCGAACGACGATTCCCGTCCATTTCTCGATCATTTCCAGTTTGAGTACGAATGGCTCTTTTGGAATCGATTCCCAGTCGAACAGGGGCAGCAACTTCGCTAGGGTGATCGGTTCCGGTTTCGGTAGCCAACCGCAACTCCACGCGAGCAACCCGAGCAGTTGCTCGGCTTTGACGCCGGATTCCCGCAGCGACGACAATCGGGTGTCGCCGTGGCGCTTGGCGAGCCGTTGGCCGTTTTCCCCGACCACCAGCGGCACGTGGGCGAAGCGTGGGGGCGTCAAATCGAGCGCTTCGTAGATGAGCAATTGGCGGGGCGTCGACGGCACCAAGTCGTCGCCGCGGATCACTTCGGTGATCCCGGCCGCTGCATCATCGACGACCACGGCGAGTTGGTACGCGGGTACTTTTGCCGAGCGCCAGACGACGAAATCGCCTCCCAATGTCTTCAAATCCAGTTCCATGAGCCCTTGGTACACGTCGAAATAGGCCGGAGTGTGTGTCGCTCGGAATCGCCAGGAAAACGGTTTGTCTAATGTCGCGGCGTCGGCCACTTTGCGATGGGCGCACGTTCCGGGATAGGTCGGCCCCTCGTGTTCAGCGTGCGGGGCACTGGCGGCGGTTGCAATGTCGGTGCGGCTACAAGTGCAGGGGTAGACGAGTTCTTGCCGTTGCAACTCCGCGAGTGCGGCTTCGTGCGCCGGCAACTGCGTCGATTGCACCACGGTTTCACCGTCCCAATCCAACCCGAGCCAACGGAGGTCATCGAGGGCTTGTGCCGCCGCGTCGGGCTTGTTCCGCCAGACGTCGATGTCTTCCATCCGCAGCAGGATTTCGCCACCTTGTGAACGGGCCGAGAGCCACGCCAGCAAATACGTCCGGGCGTTGCCGACATGCTGCGATCCGGTCGGGGATGGGGCCAGGCGGCCGCGAATGCGAGTCATGGGCAAATCGACCTTAGGATTCTTGCAGACAGGGTGCTGTTGTAAGTCGTCCGTGGAATTCTGCCACCTGATCCCCGTTTGCCTATCGGTTGCCGCATCCGTAAAACAGCGTCGAAGTCTGTCGTCGGTCGTTCGGCACCGCGCGATGATCCATCCCCTTTTCAGCGAGATTCTGTTCGATGAGTACCCAGCACGTTTATTTCTTCGGTGGCAGCACGGCGGACGGCGACGGCAAGATGAAAGAACTCCTAGGCGGTAAGGGGGCCAACCTCGCCGAGATGTGCAAAATCGGTATCCCGGTGCCCCCCGGGTTCACGATCACCACGGAAGTTTGCGCGGCCTACCTCGAACAGGGCAAGAAACTGCCCGACGCGGCCGTGCCCGAGATCGATGCGGCGATGAAGAAGGTCGAAGCCAACTTCGGCAAGAAGTTCGGCGACAATACCGACCCATTGCTCGTCAGCGTCCGCTCCGGGGCCGCCCTGTCGATGCCCGGGATGATGAACACCATTCTCAACCTCGGTCTGACCGACGCCAGCGTCGAAGGGCTGGCCAAGAAGACGGGCAACCCGCGCTTCGCGTACGACAGCTACCGCCGACTCATCGACATGTTCGGCAGCACGGCCATGGGTTGCGAGCACGAAGCGTTCGAACACGAAATTCACGCGTTGAAAGCGGAAAAGAAAGTCAAGCTCGACACCGACCTGAGCGCCGATGACCTCAAGGAGTTGGTGAAGCGGTACAAAGTCGTTTACAAGAAGCACGTCGGCTCGGAGTTCCCACAAGATCCGAAGCAGCAGCTCATGCTGTCGATCAACGCCGTGTTCAATTCGTGGAACGGCAACAAGGCCATCGAGTACCGACGCATCGAACGGATCACCGGCCTCAAAGGCACGGCCGTGAACGTGCAGGCGATGGTCTTCGGCAACATGGGCGAAGGGTCGGGTACCGGCGTGGCGTTCACACGCGATCCGAACACCGGCGAGAACATCTTCTACGGCGATTACCTCATCAACGCCCAGGGCGAAGACGTGGTGGCCGGTATCCGCACGCCAGAGCCGATTGCGAAATTGAACGACGAAATGCCGCGCGTCTACAAGCAACTCATGGAGATCCGCGAGAAGCTCGAAGTGCATTACAAAGAGATGCAGGACATCGAATTCACCGTTCAAGACGGCACGTTGTACATGCTCCAAACACGTAGCGGTAAGCGGACGGGTACCGCAGCCGTGCGGATCGCCGTCGAGATGTCGAAAGAAGGCAAAATCAGCCAGGAAGCGGCCGTGAAGCGGGTGCCACCGGACTCGTTGGATCACCTGTTGCAGCCGCAACTCGATCCGAAGTCCAAGGTTAAGTCCGTGGCCCAAGGCATCGCCGCCAGCCCCGGCGGGGCATCGGGCCAGGTCGTGCTGTCTGCGGAAGCGGCGGTGGAATTTGCGGCCAAGTACCCCGGCAAGCCATTGATGCTGGTGCGGAAAGAAACCAGCCCCGAAGACGTGGCCGGAATGCACTTGGCCAAGGGCATTCTCACCAGCACCGGCGGCAAAGCGAGCCACGCGGCCGTGGTGGCCCGTGGTTGGGGCAAACCTTGTGTAGTGGGTTGCGAAGCGGTGAAGATCGACGAAGCCGCACAGACAGTGAGTATTGCTGGGCACATCGTGAAGGCCGGCGACTTCATCACAATCAACGGCACCACCGGCGACGTGATGATTGGCAAAGTCGAAACTATCGCCCCGAGCATGACCGGCGACTTCGAAACGTTGATGACCTGGGCCGACAAGTGCCGCACGCTCAAGATCCGCACCAACGCGGATAGCCCGGCGGACGCAGTCAAGGCCCGTGAGTTCGGCGCCCAAGGTATCGGTCTTTGCCGCACCGAGCACATGTTCTTCGGCGACGACCGCATCGCCGCCGTGCGCGAGATGATCTTGGCTGAGAATGTCGAAGGTCGGAAGAAGGCCCTCGCCAAGATCGAACCGTTCCAGAAGGCCGACTTCGTGGGGATTTTCGAGGCGATGGACGGCTATCCCGTGACCATCCGTCTGCTCGATCCGCCGCTGCACGAGTTCCTGCCCCAGAAGGACAACCACGCCGGTGCAGAAGCCGTCGCCAAGCAGATCGGCGTCAGCGTCGAGAAGATCTTCGAGCGCGTGGATGAACTGCACGAAATGAATCCGATGATGGGTTTCCGCGGTTGCCGGTTGCCCCTGGTGTTCCCCGAAATCGGCGACATGCAAGTGCGAGCGATCATCGAAGCGGCCATCGAAGTGCAGAAGAAGGGGAAGAAAGTGCTCCCCGAAATCATGATCCCGCTCGTCGGCATCGTCGAAGAACTGGTGATCCTCAAGAAGCGGGCCATCGACATCATTGACGCCGCCTTTGCCAAGCACGGCGTCAAGGTCGAGTATCAAATCGGCACGATGATCGAACTGCCCCGGGCGTGCATCATCGCCGATAAGATTGCCGAGGAAGCCGAGTTCTTCAGCTTCGGTACGAACGACCTCACCCAAATGACGTTCGGCTTCAGCCGCGACGACATCAAGGGGTTCATGCCGACGTACTTGGCGCACAAAGTGTTGCCGGTCGATCCGTTCCAATCGCTGGATGTGAATGGCGTCGGTGAACTCATCAAGATTGGCATTCAGAAGGGCCGCGCGAGTCGGACGGCCAAACACAAGCAACACTTGAAGATCGGCATTTGCGGCGAGCACGGCGGCGATCCCGATTCGGTCTTCTTCTGCCACACCGTCGGCATGGACTACGTGAGCTGCAGCCCATTCCGGGTGCCGATCGCTCGTCTGGCGGCCGCGCAAGCAGCTCTGGGGGAGAAGGCCGCCGGTAATAAGTAATTGGTTCTCGGATTCGTCTCTGCAAACCGGAGGTGTTCGACCTCCGGTTTGCTTGTCAGTGGTGAATTTGGTATTGATTGGATAGGAGGTTTTATATGAACGCCATGGCCCCAGCACTTTCCAACTCGGTTTCACTTTTGAACACGGACGTTCTGTTCCGTCTGTCCGTGGCGGACTACCACGAAATGAACGAGAGCAACATTCTGACCACCGCAGACCGCGTGGAGCTGCTCGACGGATACCTGGTGAATAAACCCATGCAAAATTCACCCCACGCCTCCACAGTGGAACGTTTGACGGAAGATTTTCTCAAGGTAGTTTCGGCTGGCTGGCGTTTACGAATGCAACTCCCGATCACCCTCGAAGTCAGCGAGCCGGAGCCGGACGCGGCGGTTGTTCGCGGCGATCGTCGAACTTTCGATCACCGCCATCCGTCCGCCGCAGAATGCGGAATTGTCGTCGAAGTGGCCGATACGTCCCTGAAACTCGACCGGGGTGTCAAAGGCCCCATCTACGCGCGTGCCGGTATCCCACAGTATTGGATTATCAACCTCCCCGATTCGCAAATTGAAGTCTACACCCAGCCGAGTGGGCCGGGCGAAACACCTTGCTACACCCATCGCCAAGACTACACCGCAACCGATTCCATCCCGTTGATGCTGGATGGTCAAGTGGTCGCATCGCTTCCGGTCGCCGAGCTGCTTCCGTGAAGTTTGCAAGCTGAGCTGATTCTCATTTCACCGACTGTTGCACGTCATTTTTCCAGTTGATACACTTCCTTCTTGCAATATTGCCCGCCGAGATAAACACCATGCGTCGACTCCACTGGGTTCTTCTACTCACCCTACTCCCCGCGTTTGTTACCGCAGAACCGAAGCCCGAACCGGAACCGAAACCGGCAAAAGAATACACGGTCGCCGACTACACGAAGTACGAATACCGCATTCCGATGCGGGACGGCGTCAAGCTGTTCACGGTGGTGTATGTGCCGAAGGAAACTCAAAAGACCTTCCCGCTGCTGATGCACCGCACCCCGTATGGCGTCGGCCCCTACGGCGTGGATTCGCACACCGATCATCTGAGTGGGATGACGCCGTACCTCAAGGCGGGTTACATCTTGGTGAACCAAGACGTGCGCGGGCGGATGAAGTCGGAAGGCGAATTCGTCGACATGCGGCCCCACAATTCCGCGAAGTCCAAACCGAACGAGATCGACGAAAGTAGCGATGCGTTCGATTCCATCGAATGGCTGCTGAAAAAAGTGCCGGGCCACAACGGCAAGGTCGGCCTCATGGGCATCTCGTACCCCGGTTTTTACGCCGCGTGCGGCATGATCGACGCGCACCCGGCACTTAAGGCAGTCAGTCCGCAAGCCCCGGTGATCGACATGTTCGACGGCGACGACTGGCGTCACAACGGTGCCTTGTTGCTGACGCACAACTTCGGTTTCGAGGCGGTCTTCAACAAGATGACACCGAAGATGTACCGGCAACACGGGCAGACCGATTTCGACTTTGGAACTTCCGATGGCTATCAGTTTTTCCTGGACATGGGGCCGCTCTCCAACGCCAATACCAAACACCTCAAAGGGAGTTCGCCGTATTGGATCGATGCGGTCAAACACGGCAATTACGACGACTTTTGTAAGAGCCGCAACCTCCGACCGAGCATCAAGAACGTCAAACCGGCGGTGCTGACGGTCGGTGGTTGGTACGACGCCGAGGACTTGGCCGGCACCCTGAATTGTTATCAACGTGTCGCGGCAACCAGCCCCGATAGCCCCCAGAATGTTTTGGTGATGGGGCCTTGGGTTCACGGCGGTTGGTACGGTGATGGCGCCGCACTCGGGCCGGTGAAATTCAATTCGAAGACGGGGGAATACTACCGCAACGAGGTGGAACTGCCATTCTTCGAGAAGCACCTGAAAGACGCGAAAGTCGACGCCTTGCCGAAGGCGGCACTGGTGTTCGAAACCGGCACGAACCGCTGGCGCCGATTCGACACGTGGCCCCCGAAAGAAGCCGAACGGGTGAAGTTGCACTTCGCTGCGGATGGGGCGTTGGCGTTGACGAAAGCCGAAAAAGAATCGTTCGACGAATACGTATCCGACCCGGCCAAACCGGTGCCGTACGTGGAAAAAACCATCGTCGGGATGGATCAAGAATACATGACGGCCGACCAGCGCTTCGCCGGGCGTCGCCCCGATGTGATCGTGTACCAATTGCCCGTGCAGACGGAAGATCTCAACGTCGCTGGGCCGCTCGAAGTGGAATTGCACGTGAGCACCACCGGCACCGATTCCGACTGGGTGGTGAAGTTGATCGACGTCTACCCGGACGATGTCCCAGACCTCGATCCGAACCCAAAAGGCGTGAAATTGGGTGGCTACCAGCAGCTTGTGCGCGGTGAACCATTCCGGGGTAAGTACCGCAACGGCTTGGATAAACCCGAGGCGTTTGTGCCGGGTCAGACCACCGTCATCAAATTCACAATGCCGGATGTATCGCATTCGTTCCGCACCGGCCACCGGGTGATGGTGCAAGTGCAAAGCAGTTGGTTTCCGTTCATCGATCGGAATCCGCAGTCGTTCTGCGACATCGGAACCGCGAAGGAATCGGACTTCAAAAAAGCGACCCAACGGGTCTACTATTCGGAAGCAAAGCCTTCCGGGATTACCCTCCGCGTGGTGAAGTGAACTCACTTTCCGAACTGTTGAAGACCGGTCTTCTCGATCCGACGCTGATGCTGGCGCTCGCCGGTTTCCTCTGGACTTGCGGACTAGGCCCCCGTCGGTTGGGCACTCGTGTGCAATTGGTACTTGTGGTCGTAATCGCACTGGGATCGTTTGGACAACTGGCCCTTGGCATCTACCGGTCGTACACGGTTCCACGCGATGTCATGCAAGACATTATCGCGGCCGAGGAGTTCGCGGCGGGGCGGCCGATGCACCCGCACGATATGAACGTGAAAATCGGGGAAGCCTTGGAACGCGAGGGGCCACGCTATTCGCTGCTGGAATCGTTTCCGAGCTTGGCGGCCCGCGAAGCCGAGCAAAGGCGGCTGATGCTGCATGAGCATTGGGTGCAGGCGCATCCACCCGCTATGACCCTGTTCACCGTTCCGTTCGTGAGTGCCTTCGGAATTCTGGGGACGCAGATCGCCTATTCGATCATCGGTATTTTTTCGTTGGCAGTCGTGCTGCGGATTCTGCACCAGGAATTTTGGCCTGCCGATGCGCCACTTCTTTGGTTTGGCGTCGTCTTTGTGGTGTTCGGCTGGGAACCGGTGGTCACCGTCATCCGGTTGCAACAACCGGGGCTGATGCTGTTGGCTTTGGCGGTAATGAGTTGGCACGCGATTCGGAACGAACGGACGGTGTTGGCAGGGGTTTTGATCGCTGTGGCGTCGCTGTTGAAAATCGTCCCGGCCATCGTGTTGATCGTGTTATCGGTCAGAAAGCGATCGACGTTCTTAGCCGCATTGGGCACGTTGATTCTCGCCGCCGGATTGATCGTGCTGATCGTGCCGTGGTCGGATCTTCAAGACTATCACGAAACGACTCAAGAAGTAATCGCAGAATATGCGGCGTACCCGGCCAACATCTCGTTGCTCGGTGCTTTGGCCCGTGGATTTCGGTACTTCGGATTGCCGTTTCACTGGGCGAAGTTCGCATGGCAGGCGTCGGCGATCGTGTTGGTCGCCGGTCTATTCCGGCGCGAGTTGCTGCCGTTCACGAGCCGTGATCCACGCGAATTTCCGCTGGAATACAACGTCGCACTGGGTCTGTCGCTGATCCCGATCCTCTCTCCGATTGCTTGGGATCACTACGAAATCTTCCACCTCGTTTCGCTGGCGGTGATCGGTCACCGCCGCTGCCGTTCCACGACCGCCGCCGGCTTTTGGCTCCTTGTCGTCGGCTTGGCGATCCCGGATCAAACTTACATTTGGGCCATGGACAGTGCGCATCGGGCCGGATTTTCGCTGGTGGAATATGGATTGCTCGCCCCGTTTCGGGCCTACTTGAGCTTCGTCATCCTCGGCTGGTTATACCGACTGAGGAATCGTGCCTGATCACGGAAGTCGCCTTTTTCTTCCCCAGTTTTCAGCACAAATCGGATCATTTCGAAAAACTTTGCCAAGTTCGTTTGACAGGTGTACAACTGGATCTTATATCCTTGTGGCTCACGTTTGTTCACATTCCACCGTCCCCCGTTTTTCGGAGAATCCCATGGCTTTGCCAGCAATCCTGGTCGCGTTGATGCTGCACGCGGCGAATCCCGTCGGCGTGGGTAAGGCCGACCGAATCCCCGTACCGGTCTGGATGGAAATCCGCGCCGATTCGATCCTCACGGTGTTGACCGCACCGGAGAAATCCCGTTGGATTTCGGTCGATGACGGGTGCGAACTGCGCCCCGATCTCGACGGCAAAGCGGCGACGTTTGCCGCTGCCGGAAAGGGGCGTTACCGGATTCTCGTCGTCACCGGCGACGCCGAACCGGTTCGCTTGGTGATCGTCGTCGGTGACCCGGCCCCCACACCGGAACCGGGTGAACCCATGGCGAAGCGGTTGCAGTTGGCGTTCGATCTCGACAGCCGCGAACCGGCCAAGAAACGACTCGATCTCGCCGAACTGATCGAGCTGTATCGCCAAGCGGCCGCATTCGCGGATCGCACCGATGTGACGACCATCGCGGAGTTGATCGGCCGCATCCGCGATGCGGCGAAGTCGCTGGTGCCGGAGGGCTTGGTCGCGGTTCGCAAAGCCGTGGCTGAGGAACTCGGCAGCATCTTCCCGTTCGATGGCCCGTTGGATGCCGAGACGCGGAAGAAGGCCAAGAAACTTTTCGCCAAGCTCTCGGCCGCACTCGCCACGTTGAAGTAGTTTCCCCTGATTTACACCCTGTGGAGTCTTCCCATGCCCGAAGAAATTCCGGCCGCCCCAGCTTCGTTTCCCAGCCTCAGCCATCCACTGACCCGGCACTTGGTCAACATCGGCGTGAGTCTGCTGCTGTCGATCCTAGTCGCCTGGCTGGCGACCAAAGGCATCGTTATTCAACCCCCGGTCGTCGAAGATGCACCGACGCCCAACACGCAATCGAGCAAAGAGTCCCTCCCGAGTTTCGGTTGGCTGAACGATCCGGACGCGATTGCCGAATCGCACGGTCGGACAGCCCCGCTGCTGTTCGGCAAGACCCCGGCCGGTCAAGTCGCACTCGGCGACACGATCCCGGATACGTTCCTTTGGCAGGCGGTGCGACAGGCCGCCAATCGCAGTGACCCGTGGTATCCGAACGTCGATCAACGCGAGGTCGGCTGCTGCGTCGGTTGCGGTTGGAAACATGCCGCGGATGTCTGCCAAGCGGTGCAGGTGATCACGAAAGGCGGCGAGTTCAAGCCGCTCTCGGCCGAGGTGATTTACGGACTCAGCCGTGTGGAAGTGGGGCACGGTCGCATTCGGGGTGATGGCTCGGTCGGTGCCTGGGCACGGGAGGCGGTGCGGGATTTCGGAGTCGCGCCGATGCAGTATTATCCGAGTGCCGATTTGACGCAGTTCGACCCCCAGCGAGCGCGGCGATTCGGTGAATCTGGTGTGCCACGTGAAATTGAAATGGCTGCAAAAAAGCACCCGGTGAAGGCGACGGCACTGGTGACGTCGTGGAGTGAGGTGCAACGGAGCATCGCCCAAGGCTACCCGGTGGCAGTCTGTAGCAACCAAGGTTTTGCCGATCCGGATTCGTCACCGGGCCACCGCGATGCGGAGGGGTTTTGCAAACCGCGTGGCACTTGGCCCCACTGCTTGGCCATCATCGGGATACGTGGAGGTAGTCGCCCCGGTGCGTTCTTGTTGAACAGTTGGGGCGACGAGGCCCACCTCGGGCCAACATGGCCCGCAGACGCGCCGAAGGCCGGATTTTGGGCCGATGCTCGAATCATTGATGTGATGGTCGCCCAAGGGGATTCGTACTCACTCGCCGATCTCGCGGGCTTCCCGAAACGCGAACTCGATTGGTTCACACAACGGCCACTGGTGCCAGCACAAGACTTCGCCACCATTCACCCCGTTCGGAGTTTGAAATGATTCGTTGCTTGTTTGCACTGTCGATGATGATCACTGTCATGTCGCTGTCAATGGCCGACGATACTGGCGACCGCCGGGTGCGGGTGGCGCTCGCACTCAGCAGCCACGGTTGTGGAAAATGTCGAACGGACGTTCAGACCTGCCGGGCTGAAGCACTTCAATCCGGCCAGCCACTCGTATTGTTCATCGGTGATTGCCACGGGAAGGCCAAGGAACTGCCGCATTCGACCGCGATCTTCTGCCGGGTGCCGGAGTACAAAATTGAAGGGGAACCCGTTTCGGGAATCGTCGTGCTAGGGTTGCAGAAAGGGGATTTCAAAGCGTTGGCGATCTGGAAGCAGTTGCCGAGTTCAGCGACCGCTGCCGAGATCGGTGATGCGCTGAGTGTTGCGGAACGTGGTGCTCCGGCGAAGCTGGATTGGGGGTATTGAAGTTGACCCAGCCTCGCTGACCCGGGGTGCGCCGAAGCGGCGACCCTGGGCTGTGGAATGGTACCCCTTCGGGGTAAAACCGGAGGATCAACCCACGTGGCCGACCCGAGGCGACGTGCGAAGAGCCACGAAGCGGATTATCGACCTACCCGCCGGGCGGCTGTCGTGTACCACAACTGTTCGATGTCCCTCCGGTGGCCATTCTTATGAGCGAGCCGATCTCCGCTGTCCGTGCGGTTCCCGATCTCGAAATTAAAGATGCCCAGCTGATTTTCTCGGGTGTCTGGGTCGACCTGCTGGAAAAATACGGCCGCGACAACCTAAAGTTCCCCGGCGAGTTCATCTGGCTCGGAGGAGCGCCCGGAGCGGGGAAGGGTACTAACACACCATTTATCGCCGAGGCGCGCGACATCACCGCGCCGCCGATCGTCGTGAGTAGTTTGCTGACGACGCCCCAGGCCATGGCCATCAAGAATGCCGGGCAGATGGTCGGCGACCGAGAAGTGATCGGCTTGCTGCTCGAAGAGTTGCTCGACCCGCAGTATCAGGAGGGGGTCATCGTCGATGGCTTTCCGCGTACCAAAGTACAGGTCGAGTGCTTGAAGTTGTTCTACCACGCGATGCTCGAACTGCACGCTCAGCAGGGGGGCACCGTTTCCGTTCGACCGTTTCGAAAGCCGATGTTTCGGATCGCTCTGCTGTTCGTCACCGAAGAAGTCAGCGTGCAACGGCAGTTGGCACGGGGTCGCAACATCCGCGAACACAACCGCCAGGTGGCGGAGTCGCAGATTGGGGAATCGCAGGAAGAGCGGGTCACTGATCTTGATCCGGCGTTGTGCCGCAAACGCTACAAAGCGTTCAAGGATGCGAATTTCGAGGCGTTGCAATCGCTGCGGAAGATCTTCCACTTCCACTTCATCGATGCCGAGGGCGGCCTGCCCGAGGTGCAGCAGAATATCCTCCGGGAGTTCACGTACCAAAGCTCGCTCGAACTCAGCCCGGACGTGTTCGACTTGATCCAAAGCATTCCGATCGCCACGCAACTCGGGCTGCACGCCCGGCAGGAATTGGTGAGCCGGTTGGAAGCGTACGTGCTCGAGCACCGGGCCGTGTTCGCCGCGGTCGTGCAGCTCATCGAATCCAAAATCATCCCGATCGTGCGTGCCCATGCCATGTCCGGGCACGCCCAGATCAACAGCGAGGAATGCCTGCTCGGCGATCCGCTGGCGCTGCGGATGGTGATCGACGTGCTCTGGGAACGGGGCTTCCACGCGACGGTCGATATCCACCGGGTCGCGGTACCGGAACGGATCGACCCGGAGACGTGGGAAATCCATTGTCGGACGAAAAAGGTGTACCAGATTGAAGTGCGCTATCCCCCGTCGGACATCCGCCGGGGGCATTGAGCGAATTTCTGGCGGAATAGACCACCCAAATACCCCAAGGTGCATAAATCAGGCGTATCCCGCTCATTTGCACTTTGGGTCTTGCCCATGCTTCGCACCTGGTTTTCACTCGTCATCGTCGGCATTTTGACCTTGGCGACCGTGGCCCAAGACACTCCCACGAAGCGGGTGCTGACCCACGCGGACTACGACATTTGGAACACGGCCACCGGGGTCACGCTGTCGCCGAACGGTCAATTTGTGGCCTACGTGCAAAGCCCGGTCACTGGCGATGCCAGCTTGATCGTCAAGAATCTCAGGACGAATTCGGAAACGAAAATCGCCATCGGTGGCAAGCCGATTCCAGTTCCAGGTGCCCCGAGTATTGATGACGATGAAGAGGATCAAGTGCCGGTGGCCCCGGTGACTCCGCCTGTGGTACCGGCCAGTTTGGGCAGCTTAACCGGTGGCCCACAATTCACACCCGACTCGAAGTTTCTCTACTTCCCGTTGGTGCCAACAAAGGCCGTGGTCGATGCGGCGAAAGCGGAGAAGAAGAAGCCGGACACGATGCCGCGGACGGTACTGGCGTGCCTCGATTTGGCGAGCGGGCAAATTGTGAAGCGGTACCCCGCGGTGAAGAGCTTCAACATTCTGGGGGATGGCGCGGGGGTGTTGGTGCTGACCAAAGAGCCAAAGCCCGAACCGAAAGTCGAGGCGAAGCTCGAGACGGCGCCGATGCCGAAAGAGGCGGGATCAGCGAAGCTCGATCAACCACCGGGCCAAGGGGGCAACCGTCCGCGTCCGGCGGTTCCGGTGACTCCAACGGCGGGGGATCTGGTGGTGATCCGTTTGGTCGATGGTTTAGAATCGACCTTCCCAGAAGTTTCCGATTTCACCATCACGGCCGATGTGAAACAGATCACATACATCGCCGGGACGAAGAAGCCTGAGCAGGCCGGGGTCTACTTTGCCGACCTATTTGCACCGGCGTCGGCGACCGCACTCAAGAGTGGCCCCGGTCAATATTCCCGGCTGACCTGGGATGAAAAACAGACGAAACTGGCGTTCGTATTTCGTGAGGCGTCGACCGTTCTCCCGCCCCCACCAGCTAAACCGCACGTTTATCTCTGGGAACGACCCGGCAAAGCCCAAGTCGTGGTCAACGCGGTGCCGTTAGCGGCGGGGTTGTCGCCGATGGTGCTCGCTTGGACTGTCAATCGAGTGTCACCGGCCGTGGAGATTTTGAATTCGACGACCGCCGGGATGAAGAAGGGCTGGCAGATTGCCGACCGTGGCATGAGCTTCAGTGCCGATGGTTTGAAACTGAGCGTGGCGACGGGGCCGGACAAATCGGCAGCGGAACCGGAAGCGAAGAAGGAGCCGAACGCCAGCCCCGCCACCGAGAGAACCCCTGTCGGCAACGACCCGGATGCGGTGAACCTCGATCTCTGGAGTTGGAAAGATGAAGCGATCCAACCGATGCAAAAAGTCCGGGCGGGTGCCGACAAGAGCAAGACGTTCACGGCGGTCTATTTGCTGGACACGAAAGAGTTTCGCCACTTGCAAGATGATGCTCTGGTGGTGAATGTGCCGGCGTTCGGCGATTGGGGTTTCGGCTACAGCGACAAAGCCGTGCGCGGGCAGACGTGGGCGTTTCCGGTGGTCGGCGATTACTCGCTGGTGAATATCCGCACGGGGGAATCGAAGCCGCTGGCCCGAGCCGAATTCGGCATGACCGCTTCGCCGCACAACAAGTACCTCAGTGGTTTCGATGGTAAAAACTGGTTCAGCATTCATCTGCCGGATGGGAAGAAGACGAAGCTGAGTGGGAAGCTAGTCGAAAAATTCTTCAACGAAGACGATGATCACCCGGCGACGATACCACCATATGGGGTTGCCGGCTGGAGCAGCGACGACAAGTTCCTGTACGTGTACGATCGCTACGACATTTGGAAGCTCGCCGCGGACGGCAGCGCAGCGACGAATCACACGCAAGTGGGGCGAACACTGGGTCTGCGGTTTCGACTGGTGCGGGTCGAGAAGCCGGACGATAAACCGGGTGAACCGAGTCGCGGGTTGGACGCTGCGAAGCCGTGGTTGTTGAGCGTCGAGAATTTGCAAACGCGGGACACCGGCTTCTACCGGATGCTACCGGAGCAGAAGCCGAAGCTGCTGGTGATGGGGGCACGCCGCTACGGTACGCCGACGAAAGCCAAAGCGGCGGAAACGATGATCCTGAGCATCAGCAGTTTCAGCGACCATCCGGACTACTTCACCACCGATGCCGACTTTGCCGAACTGAAACGGGTGACCGACATCAATCCGCGAGTTCGGGAATTCAATTGGGGTCGATCCGAAATCATCTCGTACAAGAGCCTGGACGGCGTGGCCCTGAGTGGGATCTTGATCAAGCCAGAGAACTTTGATCCGGCCAAAAAGTACCCGATGATGGTCTACATCTACGAACGCCTCACCGACACGTACCACACCTTCCGATTGCCGACGGTCGGAACGAGCATCAACCCGACGTACTATGCCAGCAATGGCTACTTGGTGCTGATGCCGGACATTGCTTACAAGATTGGCTACCCCGGTCAGAGCGCCCTCAAATGCGTGCTGTCGGCGATTCAAGCGGTGGCGGACAAAGGCTATGTGAACGAGAAAGCGATCGGCATCCAAGGTCACTCGTGGGGCGGTTATCAAATCGCGTATATGGTCACGCAGACGGATCGTTTCCAAGCGGCCGTGGCGGGGGCGCCGGTGTCGAACATGGTGAGTGCGTACGGTGGGATCCGATGGGGCACCGGGCTGCCGCGACAGTTTCAATATGAGAAATCGCAGAGCCGCATCGGCGAAACTCCGTGGCAAGCCCCGATGAAGTATTTGGAAAACTCCCCCATCTACATGGCCGACCGCGTGACCACACCGCTGTTGATGCTGCACAACGACAACGACGACGCGGTGCCGTGGTATCAGGGGATCGAATACTATTTGGCCCTGCGGCGGTTGGGCAAAGAGGTGTTCCTCCTCAACTACAACGGCCAGCCGCACGGTCTGACCAAGAAGAGTTGCCAGCGCGATTACACGCTGCGGATGCAACAGTACTTCGACCACCATCTCAAAGGGGCGTCGATGCCCGAGTGGATGGTCAAGGGTGTGCCGTTTCTCGAACGGGACACGGAGAAGGAGCAGTGGAAAAAGCTATTCGGCAAGCCCGACGATAAGAAGTAACCACCCAAAGAATCGCGACTGATTCGGGAGTTCCATCATGCCCATGATCTTCGACAAGCCGCCGACGCCATCGTGCCATGCTTCCACGATTGTGGAGGTGGAGAAAGGCCGATTCCTGGCCGCGTGGTTCGGGGGCAAAGACGAAGGTGCCAAGGACGTGCAAATTTACTTGAGCCGGTACGATGGCACCGCTTGGAGCAAACCCGAAGTCGTCGGCACGGAACCGGGCCAGCCGACTTGGAATCCGGTGCTCTTCCGCACGGCCAAAGGAACGCTGCACCTCTGGTACAAAGCAGGGCCGAAGCCGGAAAATTGGACGGGTTACGTCCGTACCTCAACCGATGGCGGAAAAACTTTTAGCAAACCGGCGATGCTACCCGCCGGGTTTTACGGGCCGGTGCGGGCCAAACCCATTCAAGTACGCGGAACCATCTACGCGGGAACCTCGCTCGAAAGCCACAACTGTTGGACGCCCTATGTGGACACGTCGACCGATGACGGCCACACGTGGACACGCTCCGCCCCAATTGGTGTCGCCGGGAGATTCGCCCAGATTCAACCGACGTTGTTCGCCATCCGGGGTAATCAAGATCTGTCGGTGACCATCGTCGCCCTGATGCGATCCCGAGACCCGCGACGGATTTGCCGAGCCGAGAGCCAAGACAGCGGGAAGACGTGGGCAGCCGCGGAACCGACGGAATTGCTCAACCCGAGCTCTGGCATTGATGTGGTCGAGACTGGGAAGGGAGAATTGTTCTTAATCTACAACCCGAGCACCCTGCTTCGAACCCCGCTCAGTTTGGCCCGCTCCACCGACAATGGTAAAACTTGGGACAAGGTTCACGACCTCGAAACGGAAATCGGCGAGTTCAGCTACCCGGCGATGATCGTTTCCCAAGCCGGGATGTTGGAAATCACCTATACGTTCAACCGCAAGCACATTAAGCATGAGACCGTCGACCCGACAAAGTTCTGAAAATAAATTGCCCAATCCGAATATTTGGTAAATCCCCTCAAGTCCCCCGTCTGGCTGGTCGATACTCTCGATAAGCTGGGGGGCTGTGATGAGCGACACGAAATCGTTACTGACTCGAATTTCCGCATTCCGCGACCGTCTCGAAAAGACGCCGACGTTCCAGGAGGCGCCGCGCGGGTCGGGAACGCTCCAACTCGCCGGACGGGCAGGCCCAGCTCCAGCGTGGATCTCGCAAACGTTGCGGCAATTGGCGGGACAAGGCTCGCAGCCGGGGCCGATGCCCAAAGAGCTGACCTCGCGTGCCCGCCGCGTGCTGGAAATGGCCCGCAATCTCGTCGTGCAGCAGCGCGAAATCTCGGACGATGTCTTCTACCAACGGCTCGTGACGCAGTCAGTCACCCGGCTCGATCCGCTTGTGCGGTTCCACCAAGCCACGGTCTCGGCCACCGAAGCCGCGCTGCGGTTGATCCAGGCGATGCCGGAATCGGCCGAGTTCCAAACGCGCTTGTGCGACGGTCTCGATACGGTTCTCGATTCGATCCGGACTCGGCTGAACATCGCCCGGCAAACGCTCGACAAGCGCCGCACCGAGTGGGGTCGCGTCGAACGGCTGGCCCGATACTTGGGCGACGTCCAATCGCGCCGACTCATCTCGTTCAGCGTCTTCACCGATCTTGCCGAAGAAATCCTCGTCGAAGCCAAGCAGGGCCAACCGCTGCGTTTCCTGGCCTATCCGCATGAAACCGTCGCCCGGCAGGTCGCCGCGCGTTCGCTGACGGTCGCGGCCGTTATCGCTCGAATGGTTCCACACGATTACGAATGGGCATCGCAACCTGTGGTGCCGGTGGCCTTAGCGCTGCTCATGGACATCGGGATGATCAGCGTCCCCGGAAGCATTTTGAATAAGAGCGAAGAATTGACGGTCGAGGAGCGTCGCCGCATCGAAATTCATCCGCGTGCCGGTGCGGCCTTGCTGCTGGAAACGATTCCCGAACTGGGGCCATTGGCGGACGTGATTGCCGCCCACCACGAACGCCTCGACGGTACGGGCTACCCGAACGGACTCTCGTTCGATCAGATTCCCGCACTCGCCAAAATGCTGGCCGCCGCCGACCATTACGCCGGCATGGCGACGGATCGTCCGAACCGCCCGGCCCACGACGTCCGCACGGCCCTAACTGAAACACTCTTGGCAGCCGAGGAAGGCAAACTCGACAGCGACTTCGCCGAGTACTTGCTGCATTTGTCGTTCTACCCGGTCGGCAGTATCGTCGAATTGACCGACGGACGGATCGCAGTGGTCGTCGGTTGCCACCCGAGCCGGCTGAACTTGCGAGCCACCACGCGGCCCGTCGTGGCCATCCTGAGCAGCGCGTCCGGCGAGTTACTCCCGAAGCCGGAAGTGGTCGACTTGGCCGGGTCCGAATTCGGTGGAATTCTACGGGCACTGTCGACCGAAGAACGGATCCAAAAACTGGCTCTGGTTCACCCCGATTTGTGTTGAGCCGAACGATTTCAAGATTTGGCTCCGCCGAGCGAATCACTGAGATAGCGCCTTTTCGTTTCCGACCGAGTTCCCGTTATGCCCGGCTACCTCTCGGCCACTCGCCACCCGTGGGCCAGCCTGCTCTTTCTGTTCCCACTGTTGATCGCGTACGAAATCGGCGTGTTGGCACTCGGGGGCACGCAGCCCGATGCGCTGCGCAATGGAGCCGATGTTTGGTTGAGAGATCGCTTGGCCGATTACGGCGTCGCTTTCGTTTGGGCGGCCCCGATCCTTTTGGCCGGACTTCTGTTTCTCCTGAGTTGGTGGAGTTGGTCGGATCGCCCGCGCGAGCCGATCACCACCGTGTTCGGGATGACGATTGAAAGCGTCGTTTTTGCCACCGCACTCTGGGCCTTCAGCCGGAATTTCCACATCTTGCTGGAACGAACCGGTTTGCCGTTGAACAGCGTGCAGTTCCATCGCGTGGCCGAGGGACAGGTGATCAATTTCATCGGGGCGGGGATTTACGAAGAAGTCTTGTTCCGGCTCGGTCTCTTCAGTTTGCTCTTTTACGTCATGCGGATGCTGTTGCTCCCCAAGATCGTCGCCGTGTTGCTCGCGGCACTCGCTTCGGCACTCTTCTTCTCGGCGGCTCACCATTTCGGGAGCGCAGGCGAACCGATGGAAACGACCAAGTTCCTTTTCCGTACTGTCGCGGGGCTACTCTTCACCGCGATCTATCTGATCCGCGGCCTCGGCATCGCGGCCGGTGCCCACGCCGGGTACAACATCCTCGTGGGCGTTTCCGTGGGGTGAGATCCGCTAGCAGCAGGGACTTGACGGTGATAGGCATTGGATCGCGGTTCGACTGAAGGCTGGCATGTTACGATTGTTACTGTAATATAGCTCTTGTTTGTTGCCAGAATTGCAGCAGCAGCCGTGGAGATCCGATGAGCACAATACGAATCATTTCCGATCCGACGATCCTGTTCGGCAAGCCGGTTATCGTCGGCACTCGGATCAGTGTCGAGTTGATCTTAGATAAGCTTGGGGCCGGGGATTCGATAGCAGATCTTTTGGACGACTACCCCCACCTATCAGTAGCCGACATCCGCGCGGCGATCCAGTTCGCCGCCCAAGCGATTCGCATCGACACGGTGTATCCGTTCGAGCTGGCATCGGTATGAATCTCGTCGCCGACGAAAGCGTTGCGGGGCCAATCATCACACGGCTACGTGCCGATGGCCATGTTGTCCGTTCTATCCGGGAAATCGCGCAAGGTGATCCCGACGACATGGTGCTACGGGATTCTGTTGTCCAAGCCGCTCCACTCCTCACCGAAGACAAAGATTTCGGGGAACTTGTCTACCGGCTCGCGGCGACCACAGGGGTGTCGTCTTGATTCGTCTCGGCAAACTGCCACGGGCTGCCCGGGTCGAAATCGTCTCGCAGCTTGTGCGTGACCACGGACATGAATTAGCCGGCAATTTCACCGTGGTCTCGCCGTCCGGGATCCGGATTCGAATCCCGGACGCAAGCGACCCCGCTTGACACGCTTCGCACGACCGCGTATTCCCTGCCTACTATCAAAACTACGAGCCGTGCGAGACCGCGCCCATGACGAACGCCCCCGTGCCCCTGTGCGATATTCTCGGGCAATACCAAGCTCTGCAAACCGACATCGACGCGGCCGTGCTGAAAGTACTGGCGTCGGGTCAGGTGATTCTCGGGCCGGAAGTCCTGACGTTTGAAAAAGAATATGCGGACTACTGCGGAGCCAAGCACGCACTCGGTTGCGGATCGGGAACCGACGCTTTGTTGCTGGCTCTGGCGGCGCTCGACATCGGCCCCGGCGATGAAGTGATTCTTCCGCCGTTCACGTTTTTTGCGACCATCGGGTCGGTGATGCGCGTCGGGGCCAAGCCGGTCTTCGTCGACATCGATCCGCTCAGTTACAACATCGACCCGAAATTGATCGAAGCCGCGATCACTCCGCGTACGCGGGCGATCATGCCGGTGCATCTGTTCGGCCAATGTGCCGACATGTCGCCGATCGCGGAACTGGCCAAAGAGCACAATTTGCACGTGATCGAAGATGCCGCACAGTCATTCGGCTCGTGCTACGAGCGGCGCAAATGCGGTACGCTCGGCGTCATCAGTTGCTTCAGTTTCTACCCGAGTAAGAACATCGGTACCCTCGGCGACGCCGGCATGGTGACGACGAATGACGAAGCTCTGCACAAGAAGATGACGGCACTTCGAAACCACGGCTGCGACGTGAAATATTTCCACAAGTATCTTGGTTGGAATGCTCGGATCGACGCCATCCACGCGGCAATTCTGCGGGTGAAGCTTCCGTATGCCGAAACGTGGATCGCCGGCCGTCGGGCTGCTGCGAAACGGTACGATGCGTTGATCGAACAATACAGCCTCAACGGATTCTTCCAGCGGCCTGTTGTGGAACCTTACGGTCGGCACACGTTCAACCAGTACGTCGTGCGCGTCCCGGCCGGCCATCGCGACGCGGTCGTGAAGTACCTGAAAAGCGAGAACGTCGGCTGCGAAGTCTATTACCCATTGCCGCTGCACTTACAGGAGTGCGCATTGCACTTGGGCCACGGAGTGGGCGACTTCCCGATCAGCGAAGACGCGGCCAAAGCCGTGCTGGCGCTGCCGATGTTCCCCGAGATTACCGAAGCCCAACAGCGGCGGGTGCTCGACGTCTGCGCGGCTTACGTCCGGCAGAGTTTGCGCCTCGTCGCCTAAGATGAACCCATGCCCCACGACGCGTTTCTCCAAGCGATCATCGCCAACCCGGACGACGACCTGCCGCGGTTGGTGTATGCAGACTACCTCGACGAAACCGGCGCTGCCGACCGTGCGGAGTTTATCCGCGTGCAGTGTCAACTGGCCAATTTGGAAGAGCACGAACCGCAGTTTCGGGAACTCGAAGACCGCGAACATGCGCTCTTAGCGGCGAATGAAGCGAAATGGTTCCGGTTGCAACGTGGCTTAAGCGAGTGGGTCTGGCGGCGCGGTTTCGTGGACGATGCGACGGATCGTGAGATCGTCACCGCCGAAGCCGAAGAGCTGTTCGATACCCAGCCGATCTCGACTTGGCGGACGATTTATTTGCGGGATCGGCCTCGGGATCTGGTGCTTCGAGAGTTACCGGATCGTTGCTTGTCCCAGATTCGCCACTTCGATTTCAGCAATTCGCTCTGGCTGCCCGCCGAGTTCGATCGACGGATTGCGGCCATCGAGCGCCCGCAGTTTCGGAGCTTCGACCTCAGCGATATTCTCGACCCCCTGCCGACTGTCCTTGCCGCACTCCGAAACCACGCCGGGCGACCGCTGGAAAAATTGGAGTTGGGGAACTGTCTCCGGGTCGAGTTCGAGCCTGCCATCCCTCAGAAGCCCCTGCTGGAATTCCTGAATCGTAATCCCGTCGCTCAACTCGGCTTGCAAGGGCGAGAAATTTCCTCGGTCGAACTGGGTCAATTGGTGTCTGGTGTAAACGCTGCCGGACTGCGCCGACTCGACATCTCGGACAATCCCATTGGCCCGGAAGCGTACCGCGCGTTCGAACAGGCTCGTCCGTCGATGCGGTTGCAATCGCTGGATGTCTCCGGAACTTCTTTGGCGGGAATATCCCTCGAACCGCTACTCAATACCCGCGCGCTCGAATCGCTGACCAAACTGGAGATCAACGGTTGCGGCAGTGCCCGGCGGAATATGGATGTGCTGGCCCGTTCGCAATTTTGGACGCAAGCGACTCAACTGCGTGCCCATAGCGCGACCATCCCTGCCAGCACGCTTGAACCACTCTGCCAGAGTGACGGGCCGCCGGCACTACGGTTGCTCGACCTCGCCGATAATTATTTGCGTGCCGAGGGTGTGCAACTGCTATCTGAAGCAGCATGGGTCGAGTCGCTGACTTGGCTGGCACTCACTGCGAATTACCTCGACAACGAAGCGTGTGCGGTGTTGGCCCGAAGTGGGCGGTTCCGCCATCTTCGAACGCTCCACCTCGCCCACAACAACATCCGTCAAGAAAGTGGCGACGGCGAACAGATCACCGACGCCGGCGTCTTGGCGTTGACAGAATCGGCGAGCCTTTCCAACCTGCGTTTGCTGACGTTGAGTCAAACCGGGATCACATACCGTGCTGTGTATTCCGTGCTCAATGCCCCGCATTGGCGACTGTCGGGTCTGGGTATTGCCGGGTGCAATCTTAAAGCTCAAACCGTGCAAATACTCGCCGAGTCGCCCCGCTTGGCCCGCCTCAATTGGCTCGACCTTTCCGGCAACCCGCTCCTGGGTGGCGATCGCCTCCGGCCGCTCGCGGAATCGCCGTATTTATCCCCGCTTTGCGAACTCGATTGCGGTGGCCTCGACATCGCCCCGGACGTGCAAGCGGTCTTCCGCGAACGCCTCGGTGTGCGCTTCGGCTATTGACGGCGGCGCCAGGATGCAGTGGGATAGTCGGTGTTCACCAGTTCGAGATTCGGAAACAACCCATGCCGACAGCGGCCGAAGAGCATTCGTTCTTGAAGCCGATCCTCGCCGCGTTTGCGCAGGATGGCCCCCGACTCATTTACGCCGATTATTTGGACGAATCCTCCCAGCCCGACGACATCGCCCGGGCCGAGTTCATCCGGGTTCAACTCGCGCTGGCTCGCATCGACGACGACCACGTTCAACGGCGCTCGCTGGTGCGCCGGCAAAATGAATTGCTGTTGCGTTGGCAACCCGAGTGGACGAAAGAGTTGCACGGACTCTTCGCGGGTTGCGAATTCCGACGGGGTCTCCTCGACACTGTGTCTGTGGAAGCCAAGTACTTTTGTGAAGCAGGGGAACGACTGTTTCAGAACACGGCGGTGCGGCGCGTGAAATTCTTGGATGCCTCCAAACAGATCGACCGACTAGCGCAGTGCCCAGCCCTGGCCTACGTCCGTGAACTCGACTTGTGTGGAAACGACCTCGGCAACGGTGGCGTGAACCTGCTGCTCCGGTCGCCAAATCTGGCGCAGCTCGAATCGCTCGATCTCAGCTTCAACGGCATCGGCGATGGTGGCGTGCAGATGCTGGCCAACTCGAGATCACTCACGCGGTTGAAAGCACTCTCCCTCAACGACAATCGGACGGTCAGTTGCACCGGGATAAGTGCGCTCGCGCAATCGGAACAGGTCCGCCAGCTCCGCACTTTGGATGTTTCCGGCAACGACGTCGGCGACGAGGGCTTGCGCTGGCTCGCCGAAAGTGTGACCCTGAACAAGCTGCACCGTCTGCGGATTCACGCGAACCGCGTCGGCGACGCCGGAGTGCAAGCGCTCGCGGAATCAGAACTTCTCGGCCGGATGTTGAAGCGGGATGGCAAGCTCGACCTGCGTGAGAACAGCGTCGGCGTGGCCGGGATCAAAGCGTTGGTCGCTGCACCGATCATGACGTTGGCCCGAACGCTGGATTTCGGTGGCAATCAACTCCGCGACGACGGTGTCCTCGCTTTGGTGGAGTCTGATTCGTTGACCCAGATTCGCAAACTCGTGTTGCGGCAGAATCGCATTGGCGACGCCGGGGCCAAGGGGCTGGCGTACTCGGAGCTGATGGCCCAACTCACGCACCTAGATGTTTCTTCCAACCGAATCACCCCGCGTGCCATCGAACTACTCTGGGGCAAACGCAGAGACTTTCAAACGACTCTCGAGAGCCTCGGCCAATTCGGATTTTCGTCCACGTATGCTGAGTAACCCGGTAGTCAATCGACCACCTACACACTGTCCAGCGGGACTACCCCCACCCCCCGCTGGACTGTTGCAGAATTTCTGGACTGAGGCTTTTTTTCTGGACTGTTCATGCAGGGTAAGGACTTGCGCGTACACTCCAAAGTGGATCATCGTCGCCCAAACCTCTCCAGAATTTCTGCAATTCGGGAGTCGGCACTC
This sequence comes from Fimbriiglobus sp., assembly GCA_025351325.1. Classification (GTDB taxonomy): domain Bacteria; phylum Planctomycetota; class Planctomycetia; order Gemmatales; family Gemmataceae; genus JALHQU01. The sequence continues at coordinate 17,773 of JANXWE010000061.1, read as the reverse complement.
CCCGAAGGAGAAAACAAGACAACTTTATTACGGCGACGAATTCGCCCATAATTTGCTACGCCAAAATCTATTTCCCGTGGTATGAATGTGCAATCCTTATGGTCGAGGTGCTAGTATTTTTTTTGTCGACGCAACGGATTTCGTGTTTTCCGTCTACGCCAATGCGGAGTGCAGTGTCAAACAAAGGGTGGTAAAAGAGATTATCAACAGACCCATAATAGTAGCCATCATGCTTATTATATTTCATGGATCCTTTCGACACAACAATTCTAGATACTGCGAATCCATTAAATTTCGATGGCGATTCAATACTAAACCGATCAACCGCTTTGATGTCAGATTCGTAAATCTTGACATACAGTTTTGCCTTTCCGTATCGGCTTTGATACGTAATTCGGATTCGGCGTCCAAATCATTGGACTTACGTCGATCACGTAAGGACTTACAGCGAGAAAATCGAATTACGTATCAAAGCCTTTCCGTATCCGCTAAATGCTGACGCGTCAAACCAACATTCAGAGCCATGAGTGCCAAGATTAAACCTGACAGCATGTTTGCTATTTTGCAAATCACTGCCGTCTACATTGCCGATGACCTGAAAAGGCTGGCTCCAAAGACACAAAAGAGCGATAGTCGGCAACAACAACATACATCACCCTCAGTAGTGCAACTCTGAAACATAAATATAGAACACGACTGACCAAGAAACAAGCGAACGCAATAGATGGGGATAGCAACGATTCTTGGAGTCTTTTGCGTACGTGGCGACCAGTTTTTAACTGGTCGACGAGTCTGGATCAGTGAATCCGTACGAGAATATTGCCTAAAAACCATGACTTGTATGGTTTTGCGCACCGTGACGGCCAGTTAAAAACTGGCCGCCACGGCGGATCCGAACGAAACCTCCAAGACCCGTGGGAATCTCAGAAACCACAGAGATTCGTTGACGAGTCACCTTTCGCTTGCACTCTGGATCGCTTATTCTGCATTCGCTGTAGTACCCCAAATCGGACTGGAATAGCTGACATGCGGAACGACTGCCCAAGTTGCAACACCGTCTACGCGGTGACGACGCAAGATGTCGGGAAGCGGATCGTCTGCAAAAAATGCGGTGCTGCACTGGTCATCGCCGATGATGGCTTCCGCCTCGATCTGGCGGTGCCGGCACCCCGTGAGATTGTCGAAGACGCTGTCCGCCCGAAAGTGAAACAGTCGCCCCTCCCCAATCTGGCACAGGCCAAGGCAATCGCTTTAAAATCCGTCGATATCCCAACCATCCTCTTTGGCATCGGTGCGTTCTTGATCCTCACGTTCGCCTTTCTTCCGATGATCGGTCGGGCCAAGCAAGAACGCCGCGTGGGGACGCTGGTCGAGGAAAAGCTCGACAAGGATGTGGAAATCCGCAAGCTCCGTGAAAAAAGTGGCAACGAAGACAAAATCAAGAAGATGGAAGAGGATTGGACGAAACGAAGTCCCGTGTTGGAAGCCGACATCAAGTACGCCGAGATTTCGAATCAACGGTCCGGCTATTTCGACCGGTACGGTATGCTGCTCGGCTTCGTCCTGCTCATGGTCGGCAGCCTTGGCATGGTGCGGGCCGACACGCACTTGGTGAAGCGCATCTTCGGTGCGGTCGTGCTCGGGGTTCAAATGTGCTTTGTCTTTTCCACGGCGATTGGAGGTTGTCGCAGCTTACCGGGCGGCTGATTCCAGCTATAATTCTGAAATTGAAACCGACCCGTGCCCTTGGGACAACAAGCCGATGCCCGATTCCGCCTCTGCCGAACCGCTGATTCCCAAGTACAAACGGGTGTTGCTGAAGCTCAGTGGAGAAGCTTTTGGACACGGTGGGAAGAGCGGCATCAACTTGGACGAGACCTTGGCCCTCGCCACGCAAATGAAGCGACTCGTGGAACTCAAAGTTCAACTGGCCGTGGTGGTCGGCGGTGGAAACTTCTTGCGTGGCGCCCAGTTTTCGGCCGGGCCGACGCCCATGATCAACCCGGCTACAGCGGACAGCATGGGGATGTTGGCGACGTTCATGAACGGCCTCGCACTGCAAGACGTGCTGGAACGCTTGGAAATTCCGACGCGCTTGCTCTCGGCGGTGCGAATCGATTCGTTCGCGGAACCGTTCATCCGCCGCCGGGCCATCCGCCACTTGGAAAAAGGCCGCGTGGTGATTCTGGCCGGTGGTACGGGCAACCCCTACGTGACCACCGACTCGGCGGCCGCGCTGCGAGGCCGGGAATTGAACGTCGATATTTTGCTGAAGGCGACCCGGGTCGATGGGATTTACAACGACGATCCGGAGAAGAATCCGCACGCCGAAAAGTACGATCGACTCAGTTACCAGAAAGTGATCGAGTCCCGCTTGAAGGTCATGGATCTGAGCGCGTTCGACATGTGCCAATCGGCCAAGTTGCCGATTCTGGTGTTCAACTACAAGCAGGATCGCGCCATCGAAAAAGCGGTGGCCGGCCACGCCATCGGTACGCTCGTGTCCGCCGACTGAACTCAACCTCGCCATCGGGAGAAATTGCCATGACCGCAGTCCAAGCCCTCAAAGACGCGACCGACCGGATGGAAAAAGCCCTCGGCGTGTTCACGAACGAACTCAAAGGACTCCGCAGTGGCCGGGCCACCCCCGCCATGCTCGATTCCATCCGCGTGGAATACTACGGCTCGCCGACGCCGGTGAAGCAGATCGCCAACATCTCGTGCCCCGATCCGGCGTCGATCATGATCAAACCGTTCCAAGCGGACGACTTGAAGGAGATCGAAAAGGCGATCCGTTCGAGCGACCTCGGCCTGGCCCCGAACAACGATGGCAAAGTGATCCGCCTCAGCGTGCCCGCGATGAGCGGCGATCAGCGGAAGAAGCTCGTCGCCCAGATCAAGAAGCAGAGCGAAGCGGCGAAGATCTCGTGTCGGAACATCCGCCGCGACGCCAACAAAGCGCACGAAGATGCCGAGAAAGCCAAGACGATGACCGAAGACGACCGCGATAAAGGCAAAGAAAAGGTGCAAGAACTTTTGAAGCAGTACGAGAATCGGATCGATCGGCTCAGCGACGAAAAGTCCAAAGAAATCATGGACGGTTGATGATGGACGACGAGCTGACACCCCTGCGCGATTTGGCCGAGAAACTGCTCATCGGCCAGTACCACCGCCATGTGTTTTTATGCACCGGGGAATCGTGCAGTGCGGCGGGTGTCGGCGAAGCCGCCTGGGAAGTGCTCAAACGCGAATTGAAAGACCGGAACCTGTCGTTGGCGACAGGGCTGGACGCTTGCTATCGAACCAAGGTGGGCTGCTTGCGGGTCTGCGTGGGCGGGCCAGTTTTGCTCGTCTACCCGGAAGGTACGTATTACGGCGGAATGACCGCTGAGAGAATTCCCGAGTTCGTGAAGAAACATTTGGTCGAAGGCCAGCCAATCGAAGGGCGAATTTTCGCCCGGAATCCGCTGCCGTTAGCTTAACTCATTCGTTGCCACGGAGTTTCACCAATCCTTCGACCGTGGCTTTGTACTTCTCGGGCACTTTCGCAATCGTCTCGAACTTCAGCGTTTCGTCCCCGTCGACGATCACGATCTTGCTCGGAGTGACCGTTTCCCCCTCCGTTACACCGGTAATTTCATAACGCACGCCATCGGTCGTCGCTCGGATTTCTGCAGATGTGTTGTCGATCTGAATACTCACTTGGTTGAGGGCCGGCGCTGGAGGCACGATTTTCTTCACTTCGGGCAGTTCGATCCCATTCACGGTGACCTTTTTACCCTTGCGTAACACCACGGCATCGATTTTCTCGCCGCCTTTGGCGGTGGCGATCATCTGTTGGAATTCTTCCACATTCGATTGCACGTCTTTGCCGGCCCACTGCAACAGGATGTCGTTCGGTTTCAGTCCGGATTTTTCGGCCGGCATTCCCCGCATCACGTCGAGCACCACGATCCCGACGTTCGCAGGCAGTTCGAGTTGATCGACCAGCGTGGTTGACGGCTTTTCGAGCTTCACACCCAAACGCAGTTGAACGCTATTCAATCGCGGGTTGCGGAACCCCATGTCCAATCCGGGCATGAACAGATCGCCACCCGCAAACGGAAACGCTTCGAGACCTTGGAGTTGGAACTGCGGAACCATCCGTTGCGGTGGCAAAGCGGGTCGTGCGTCGTCGGCTTTCTTGAGTTCCGGTTCCATCGCTTTCTTGTACTCATCGCGGGCTTTTTCGATCCCCTCACGGCCGTCTTTGTCGTCCCTGAGCTTCTCGATGGAGTTGGCAAATTCTTTGAGCTGTTGCTCGTACTGAATCCGCAAATCGCTTTTCGGTTGCTCGCGTCCGCCCGGGAATGCGAAAGCTCCCATCGGGAAGTCGCCGCCGCCGGCGGGCCGCATCAGTTCGCGCATCTTCGTGACCAATTCTTTGATCTTTTGCTGATCGCCGCCCCGCATCGCTTCGGAAAGTTCTTTTTGAAGTTCGATGATTTGCTCGAACTGAACACGGGGCTTTGGCGGCACCGGGGCAGGCAACGGTTTCGGCACGGCGTCGTCAGCCGGGAGGGGTTGTGCGGAAGCCACACCCGCCCCGAGAAAGAGTGTTGCCATCCACAATTTTGTTTGACGAATCGGAAACATAGAAATGCCCCATGGAACAGCGATGATGTTGTGATTGTACCCTATTTCCCATCGTCAACCAAGAAGCCCTGCCAGTGGCCCACCACGGGCGGCAAGTTCGTCGACCTTCCGGGTCACGGCGGGATCTTCGAGCAATGGCGGGGCCATGTGGGGCTTCCAGCGGGCATCGAGAACAACTGGCCCATCGGAACCGAAATGCTTGCGGAAGCTGAATCCGCGCACGCCGAGCAAATCGGTCGCCGGATTGGCCCGTGTGAATGTCGACCAGACCCAATTGTTCAAACTCGCCGCCGCAAATCCGGCGTCGTCCACCAGCGTGATCAACGGAAACGCGCCGAGTTCCGACTCGGCCAGTGCCGTACAAACCTCCGTGAGATGTGCATCGTATTCCGTGGCACCCTTCAGACCCGAATGCGGTGGTACTTGCAATGCCAGAATCCCCGGCAACGCCACGCGGACATCGGAGACGAACGTGGGCAGTCGCAAATTCTTGGGTACTTCGGTACCGAGCTCTCGGCGCTTGGCACCGACTGCGGCAAAAACCACTTTCGAACCGTTGTTCAACCCTTCGCCTGCGGAGTAATCGAGCGTGTCGATGGTGGTGCGCGTCTGAAAGTGCAGATCGTTCGCCCAGTCGACCCGCTCGAGGAAGTGCTTCAGGAACGCGGCGATATCGTGGATGTCGAGTTCCGGATTGTCTTCGTGGGCCACGATAATCAGGAACTTCGCCAACGAAAGCTGTCCTTGTCCGAGGATGGCATTGGCCAGCGTCAACAACTCTTGCGGTCGGCGTTCCGCAGCATACGGCACGTACCGTTCCGATCCGATGGCGAGCAACAGCGGGTGAACCCCGGCCGCATCGACGGCGTGGACGGCTTTCACGCCCGGCAGTACCGACGGAATCACCGGGCCGGTGAGTTCGTGAATGAATTGGCCGAAGGAGGTATCCTCTTGCGGGGGACGACCGACGACGGTGAACGGCCAAATCGCACCGGGCCGATGGTAGACTTTTTCCACGTGCATGAGCGGAAAAGGGTGGACGAGACTGTAGTACCCCAAGTGATCCCCGAATGGCCCCTCGGGCTTGGTTTCCGAGGGATGAATCACCCCCGAAAAGACGAAATCCGCTTCGGCGGGCATCGGCAGTCCGTTGGCGGCTCGAACCAATCGCAATCGCCGGCCACCGAGGGCACCGGTGAAGGCGAGTTCGGGCAATCCTTCGGGCAACGGCATGACGGCACTCACGGCCAATGCCGGCGGGCCACCGACGATCACATTGACCTTCAGCGGCTCGCCGCGTTTTCCCGCCGCAGCATGGTGGACACCGATGCCCCGGTGAATCTGATAGTGCAAGCCGATCTCATCCGGTGCGAATTCGTTCCCGCTGATTTGCACGCGGTACATGCCCAAGTTCGATTTCATCCAACCGGGCGTGTCGGGATGCTCCGAATAGACTTGGGGCAACGTCACGAAGGCCCCGCCATCCTTCGGCCAGCACTTCAACTGCGGCACACCCGCCACGGTGGTCGTGTGCATGGTGATCGGCCCTTGCCGGACAAATTTGGGCCGCAATCGCCAGAGCAACGCCGGGAGATTCCAGTACTGCCAGGGTCGTTTGGCCGCCCGGCTAGGATCGATTTTGAGCTGCACCAGTTTGTGGACGTCATTGATGGAATCACGGAATAGGAACCGGGTCCGTTCCAAGCTGCCGAACAGGTTCGTCAGCATGGGAAAGGGGGTATCCTTCGGGTTGGTGAACAGCACGGCCGGGCCGTTGACTCGGTAGAGCCGGCGTTGAATCTCGGCCATTTCCAAATTCGGATCGATGGGGGCCGCGATCCGCACGAGTTGCCCGTGCCGTTCCAAATCGTCCACGGCCTCCTGCAGATTTCGATGCGCCATAAAATTCCTACGAGAATGTCGATCACTCCGGAACCGGGGAACACGTGAAACGCCAACCGAACGCCGCTGGAATTCCGCCCGGCCTACAGATTTATTCTCTCAAAATAGTCATTCGTAAAATGATGGAAATGTCGACAAAACTTCCCCAACGAACTCAAATTGCAACGCTATAGTTGAACGGTTGCAGACGTAGCGGTAATTTTCAGACAGTCGGGAACTCCGATGATGCCCCGATACCGAGTTCACGCAGTATTTACGGTTCCTGTCTCACTTTTTCTGGCAGCATTGCTGTTCGCCTACGGGTTGCGCCAACTCACGACTAGCCTCACGGATGGTTTGATACTAGCCGCCCCGTTGGGTTTAGGTTGGATCGCCCCACTGATATGGGGCCGACGCGCGGTACTGCCGATTCTGATGGGGTCGATCCTCGCTGCCGCTTTGTCGTCAGGCCCACCCCAATTGGTGTTGGCCGCAGTCGCAGTTGCTACCGTCGATACCTGTTTGGGATGGTGCTACTCGCGTTTTCGCACATTCCCGGACGGTTTGAATCGCATCCGCGATTTATTGCAGTTGTCTGGGATCAGCGGATTCGCTGCCTTGGCCCGTGCCTTGACCGTTTTCGTGCTGGCCACGAGTTTGGGTGTCGAGTCTCCGAAAAGCATCGCATTTGCCATGTTCGGCCTCGCTTGGTTCTTCAATCTCTTGATCGCGTCGATCGTTCTGGTTCCATTCGGTCGCTGGCACATCACCTGGAGTATCGCACGAGTCGGCGAATTGATTTTAATCCTCGGTATCCTCACAGCATTGACGTTGTTTATTTTTTCGACCCCGAACGGACTGTCCTACACCTTCGCGTCGGCAGTCGGAATGGTCGTGGCGAAAACTTGGCTCGGGCTTCGATTCCACATCCGCGGAATGGGTCTGCACCGGACGATTTGGCTTTTATTATTTTCGGGCTACGTATCTCGCACGGGCACATTGGAAAATGTGCTCCCGCTGGCTCGTGATCCCGACTACTGCTGCGAATTCACCCTCGTGCTCTGTCTGCTGCTCTTCGTGGAATTGACGGTCGCGGCAATGGCGAGTGATCGCATGATCGAAGCGGAAGCCAATAAGGTGCTCAATGCCCAACTGACCGCTCGGAACTTGGAGCTGGAACGATTGTCCGCCGCCGACCGAGGCCAGAAAGCGTTCTTGGATTCGGTGCTCAACCATATGCCGGCAGGGGTCATGATCGTCGGGCAAGATGGCACCTTGCTTTGGCGCAACCAGCGGCACCGCACCCTGTGGGGAGAAGCCGCGTCGCAGTCGTTGAACCCCGAGGATCTGAAAAAAGGCTTGGCGGCAGGAACGAAAGAGCTTCCGGTTCCTTTCGAAAATTGGCCCATCGTGAAAGCGATCACGGCGGGGGTGGTCACCGAAGGATTCGAAGCCCGGATCCACCCGACTTCCCACCAACCGATCGATCTTTCGATCAGTGCTGCTCCGGTCCACGACCCGGCCGGCCACCTCCTCGGGGCCGTTTCCATTTTGCACGACATGAGCGAACGCAAAGCGGCCATGCGCCAGCTGCGCGAGAAAGAAGAACGCCTCCGCTTCGCCCTGAAATCGGCCCGCATGATCGCCTACGAGTGGAAGATCCCCTCGCAAATTCTCCAAGCTTCCGAGTCGATTTCGACCTGGATCGGGTTGGAAGCCGCGACCATTGACACCTTGACCGACCTCCTGAAAGTGGTTCATCCCAACGACGTCTCCATCTTGCGTGAGTCCGTTGACAAACTCATTCTCGGCGGGAAAGAATGCGAATGCGAATTTCGTGTGCCGAGCGATTCCGGCATGCTCTGGGTGCAATGCCGCGGCCGCCGATTGATCGACGACGGCAAATTGACGGATCGCGTCGCGGGGATCTTGATCGATGTTTCGGATCGGCGCCGCTCGGAAGAACGCCTGCGGATGCTCGAATCGGCCGTCGTTCACGCGCGGGATGCGGTGATCATTTTGGAAGCGGAACCGAACCGGACACCCGGTCGCTGCGTTCTCTACGCCAACGACGCTTTTTGCGAAATGACCGGGTACGTCGCCGAGGAATTGCTCGGTCGATCCCTCCATTTCCTGCGTGGCCCCGATTCCGATCCCGGCACCCTCGAACTCTTGCGCGATGCCCTCGACCACGGCGAACCGTTCAAAGGGGAACTGCTCAATTACCGCCGCAACGGCACGACGTTTTGGGTCGAGCTGAGCGTCGTCCCCGTCCCCGATTCCAGCGGCCAATGCGCCCATTGGGTGATGATTCAACGGGACATCAGCGACCGAAAGAAGACCGAACTGATCTTGCGGCACAACGAAGCCGTGCTGGCCGACGCCCAGCGGATCGCCCACATCGGTTCGTGGGAATCGCTCCCGCAAACCGGGGAATGTCGCTGGTCCGCCGAGAAGTTTCGCATCTTCGGCTACGAGCCGGGCGAAATCGTACCGACTGCCGAACTCCACCGGAGTGCGATTCACCCGGACGACCGCGAAAAGGTCGATCGCACCTCCAGCGAAGTGGGCCAACACGATTATCCGTACAGTCTGAATTTCAGAATCGTCCGGCCCACGGGCGAGATTCGTTTCATCACCGAAGAGTACTGCGGCGACTTTGACGCGGCCGGAAAACCCGTTCGATTCTGGGGCGTCACACAAGACGAAACGGAAAAGCGCCAGTCCCAGGAGCAGCTCTTCCAAGCTCAAAAAATGGAACTCATCGGCCAGATGGCCGGGGGAATCGCCCACGACTTCAACAACTTGCTCACGGGTATCATCGGCAACCTCCATTTGGCTCGGTTGCCCGAGCACGATCCGAATCAGAAGCACGTCGATACAGCACTGCGTGCGGCCAATCGGGCGGCCGACCTCACGAAGAAATTACTGGGGTTCGCCCGGAAGAACCAACTCTTCGCCAGCACGATTTGCGTCGGGGATGTGGTGTCCGAAGTGGTGAGTTTCATCGTCCGGACGTTCGACCCGCGGGTGCGCGTCCTGTCGAACATTTCCGGCGACCACCGGATTTTGGCCGACTCCACGCTGGTGTCTCAAGTACTCTTGAACCTCTGCCTGAACGCCCGCGATGCCATGCCCCACGGGGGGCGACTGGAAATTCTGTCGGATACCGTGACGGTGCCGGAGAACGGAATCGAGCATCGGGAATCGCGTGCCGGGGAGTTCGTCCGACTGGTGGTGGAAGACACGGGTCACGGGATGGCCCCGGAGATCCTCGCACGGGTCTTCGAACCGTTCTTCACCACGAAACCGGTCGGCCAAGGCACGGGGTTGGGCTTGGCCATGGTTCACGGCATTATGACGCAGCACCAAGGTTGGGTCGAAGTTCGCTCCGAAGTCGGGCGTGGAACCCGGTTCGATTTGTATCTGCCCCGATCCGCTGAACATTTGCCGGTTGCCAAGAAGCCACCTTCCGGGAGTCGTCCCATCATCGACGATGTCACGTTGGAGAACACCCCGATGCCGATTGCTGCCAGCCGGCAAACCATTCTCATCGTCGACGATGAAACGATGATCCGCGACATCGGCCGGGCCGTTCTTGAAGCGGCCGGATTCGATGTACTTGAAGCCGAAGATGGGGAAGTGGCCCTGGAAACGTTCCGGGTGCGATCCCAGGACATCGACCTCGTTGTCCTCGACCTCACCATGCCGAAGTTGTCCGGCCAAGACACGTTCCACGCCATGGCGGAAATCAATCCACACGTTCGCATTCTCTTTTCCAGCGGCTACTCGGCCGAAAATTTGATCGGAACGGAAGGTGCCATCGGTCTGCTGCCCAAGCCGTATCGACCGCAAATCCTTTTGGAAACGGTGCGCCGTGCCTTAGCACATCCGACATCGGCGTAAGCTCCAACTTCGAGGAGGTAACTCCCCCAGCTTTTCGCAGTCATTGCCGTACAACGAATGATTCGAATCGCAGTTCCACTGGGGTCTTCCATGCAGCGTTTCGTGCGGACACGGCTGTCCGCGATGATGTTCCTCGCCTTTTTTGCCCTCGGCTCTTGGGGCGTCACAACCGGCACTTTCCTGATGTCGGCACCGACGAAGGGCGGGTTGAACTTCAGCACCGAGCAAGTCGGCTGGATTTATTCCACCTTCGCCATCGGAGGAATGCTCGCCACGCCGCTTCTCGGAATTCTCGTGGATCGACTGTTTCGCGCCGACCGCGTGTTGGCAGTCGCCAGTCTCGCGTGCGGGACTTTTTTGCTGGCAGCCAATCTTTGGTGCGAGCAGAGCTTTCCCGAGATCCGGTCCGTCTACCAAGGTCTGTTGCAAGCCGAAACCGCGAATGGAATTTCTTTGAGCGAGCTACGCGAAGCCCAAGAGCGGGTCGTTGATTCTACCGAAATGCGCACTGCGGTCAGCAAGGTTTTCGTACCGCTATTTGTCATCATGCTGTTCCAATCGTTCTGCGCCCAAATCACGCTCACACTGTGTACGGTTCTGGCATTGCGAAACTTGTCCGATCCCTCGCATCAGTACGCCCGCACGCGGATGTTCGGAACCGTCGGGTGGGTCGTCGTCGGTCTGGCGATGGGTGCGATTCTCCAGCCGATCTCGGCCCAGCCATTCTTACTCGCAGCCTGTACCAGCTTTGTGCTTGGGGTTTACGGTTTCACCCTGCCGAAAACATCCCCGAAAGGGCACGGCAAGAGTCTCGCGGAAGCATTCGGGTTCCCGGCATTCAAGCTCTTCCGAGATCGCTCGTTCATTGCGTTCATCGTGGTCGCACTCCTCACGACACAGATGAATCAGTTCTACGGCGTCTACGGCCACCGCTTTCTCACAGACATGGGCTTGGTCAAACCCGAACGCTGGATGACCATCGGACAAGTGGTCGAGGTCGCCTGCATGTTCGCCATCCCGTTGCTCGACCCGAAACGAAACATGAAATGGCTGATGTTGCTCGGCTGCATCGGGACGACCGTGCGGGCCGCCGCGATGATCGGGGGCAACACCGATTGGATCCTCGCACTCGGGGTGCCGATGCACGGCTGGAGTTTCGCTTTCTATTTTGTCGTCGCGGCCACGTTCATCGACCGCGAAGCCCCGCCGACACTGCGAGCGAGTGCCCAAGCCATCGCCGCCTTCATCACCGGTGGCCTCGGCCCGTGGACGGGGAACCTCATGGCCTCGGCTGTCGTGGATCGAAACCGGGTTGGCACCTCCATCGATTGGCCCGCTGTTTGGATCGTACCTTTGATCGGCTGCCTCATCGCATCGGTTGTCTTCTTGTTGTTCTTCCGGACTCCGACAAAGCCCCAACCTGCTTGAGGATTGGCCATGGCGAACCGCCGATGGACTCCAGTCTGGCTTGGAATGCCCGCACTCACCTTGATCCTTGGGTTGGGACTCGGGCCGGTCGTACTTATGGTGCGAATGAGCCTGTACGAACGCACGGACGGCGTCGGCAACTACACTCCTGGCACGGCGACGCTAGCGAACTACGAACGACTACTCGAAGCGGACTCGTTGAAGATCGTTGGGTTCACACTCCTCTTCGGAGCATCCGTCGCACTCGCCACCGTCGTGATCGGCTATGTTCTCGCACTGGTTTTGGATTCCTGGCCACGACGTTGGCGAACGGTGGGCTTGGCCGTGGTGGTGATCCCGAAACTGACGAATGGCTTGGCGACGGTGTTCGGATTGAAACGCATTCTCGGTGAACAGGGGCCGATCAATTCTCTGATGGTGAACAGTGGATTGTTAGTCCATCCGGTCGAATTTTGGCCGGGGGCACTCGGGGCCGCCATCGCGGAGATTGATTTCATTTTGCCCTACGTCGTCGTGCTGCTGGTGTTGCAACTCGGTCGAATCGATCCACGGTGGTTGGCGGCCGCCCGCGGTTTGGGTGCGTCGCGGACACAAGTCTTTCGCCGGGTGACGTGGCCGCTTTCGATCCCAGGAATATTGCTCGCTGGACAACTGTCGCTGATGTGGGGGATCGGCTCGTTGTTCGGGCCGCAATTCCTAGGCAACCCGTCAGAAACCACGATCTCGGTCGAGGTTCAGCATCAAGCGTTCGATCTCGGTCACTGGCCAAGGGCGGCGGCTTGGGCCGTGTTACTTTTCGCCATCAACGGAATGGCGTTCGCACTCTCGGGTTATCTCGCTCGGAGATGCCGATGATGTTTCGCCACGTCGCCGCAATCGGACTGCTGCTGCTCATGCTTTGGCCAGCCTTGGATGCAGCGTGGCTCTCGTTCTCGCCCGATTCGTTCTTAACCCCGCCAACGGATCGTTGGTCGTTGAAATGGTACCGGAATTTCTTCGACGATCGCCGGTGGGCGGCCGCCATCCTCCGCAGTTTCATTTCGGCGAGCGCATCGGCGACTGCGGGCGTTCTGGTCGCGGCACCGGCCGCGTGGGCCGTGGTGCGGTATCGATCGTGGTTCAATGGAATTTTGAAAGCGGGAATGCTTTTGCCTGTCGCAATCGCGCCGGTAGTGTTGGGAATGGGACTATTGCCATTTTTATACCGACTCAAACTCTCCGGCTCGCCAGTTGCACTTGTCGCTGTGCACACCCTGATGGCGCTCCCGATGCTCTTCTGGATCTTCCAAAATTCTTTTGCCCAGCGGTCGGACATCCTCGAAGCGGCCGCACGGGGTTTGGGAGCATCGCCCTGGCAAGCATTCCGATTGGTCACAGTTCCGCTGACGATTCCAGCTTTGATTGCTGCGTGGATTTGCGGATTTTTGATCTCATGGAATGAAGGGATTGTGACCGTGTTTTTAACAACTCCCTCGACCGAGACACTCCCGACGCTGGCTTGGCGCCAGTTGAAGTTCTCGGTGTCACCCCTCGTTGCCGTGGCCTCGTGTTTGAGTTTGGTACTTACCGTGCTCGGCGTCGGCGTCATCCTCCGACTGACGAAACGATTCGGTTCTCACTCCGGTGCGTAAACGGTGCGGCCTCCATCGACGGGCAAACAAACCCCCGTGATGAAGTCATTTTCAACCAGTGCCAACACGGCTTGCGCGACATTCTTTGGGCTGCCCTCGCGCTTGACGAGTGTGGCGTCGATGGCCTGCTTCCGTTCGTCCTCGGGCAAGTCGGGAGGCAGCATCACCGGGCCGGGCAAGATCGCGTTGACACGAACGTTCGGATTCCTCGTTCCGAGTTCCACCGCGAAACTCCGGGTCATCGTGGTCACCGCACCCTTGCTCGGGAAGTAGGCCGCGTATCCCAAATACGGCCGCACTTCAGCCCAATCGCCGATGTTGATGATCACCCCGCCACTCGCCTGCGCGACCATTTTCAAGCCGACCTGCTGGCACATCAAGAATGTGCCCAGTGCGTTGGCGTCGAAGTGGGCACGCACATCGGCGGCGGTCACCTCTTCCAGTGGCTTGCTCTTCCAAATCGCTGCCGCATTGACCAGCACGTCCACTTGGCCGAACCGCGCAAACACGGCTTGAACCAGACCCTTCACGGCCGATTCATCGGCGAGGTCGGCTTGAAACAGCGCCACTTCGCCACCGAGTGACAGCAGCGTGTCCGCGGTCTCTTGCGCTTCACCGGCCGAGGTGCGGTAGTGCAACGCAATCGAATAGCCGCGCAGTGCCATCGTTTCGGCAATCGCGGCCCCGACGCGTTTCTTTCCGCTGCCGGTAATGAGTGCCACTGGTGCTGTCGGCATGATTTATCTCAGGATCACGGCTTCGGAAAAGCGTTCCATTTCTTCGAGCTGCGGGCTGCACTGGAGCAACAGCAAACTCACACCAACGGCTTCGAAGTCGGCGACGCGGTCGATCACCATCTGCGGGGTGCCGATGAATCCGGAACGCAGGCCCCGGTTGCTCACCGAATAATCTTCGAGTGAAACGCGCTGTTCGAGTTGCGTACCGGAAAGCCATTGCTGGTAGTTGTTGTAACCTGCCGCCGATTGCTTCACATCGGTGATGCGGGCGAGTTCAGATTGGGCCTCGGCCTCCGAACCCCTCACGATGGAGTAGCCCGACACGCCATAGATCATCGGTGGCAAACCGAATCTCTCCCGGCGTGCGGCCATGTCGCGGATACGCTCCCCGATCTTTTCCGGAGGATCGCCGTGCATCACGTAGGCATCGCACGACTTGGCGATCAGGTTTTTGGCCGTCTCCGATTCGCCCCCCGCATAAAGTGTCGGGCGTGGTTTCGTCAGCGGCTTCGGTTGCAAGATCGAGTCGCTCACCTGATAGTACTTGCCTGCGAAATCAAATTGGTCACGCTTCCAGAGGTTCTCCAACACCTCGAGCCATTCGGCGGTCCGGGCATAGCGGTCGTCGTGCTGTTCGAAGTGGACACCGTACTTCGTCGCTTCATCTTTCCACCAACTGCTAACGACGTTCAACGACAATCGGTTGCCACCGCCGATGTGGTCGATGTTCGCCGCCTGTTTCGCCAATAGTGCCGGGTTGTGAAATGTCGGTCGCACCGCCACCATGAATTCGAGTCGCTCCGTCACGGCGGTGAGTGCCGCTGCGGTACTCCAAGCATCGAGCGCTGGCTCGCCTTCGCCCTTGATGTCGTTGAGGTTCAACTCCGCGACGAGGGTGAGGTCGTAGCCGATTTGTTCGCTGCGTTGGGCTAACTTCTTGGAGTACTCCCAAGTCGCCGCCATGTTTTCGTCTTCGACGTTGCGCAGCCAACCGCCGAAGACAGGGAGCCAGTAACCGTAACGCATGGTGGAATCCTGATGATAAAATCTAATTGCGTACGACTTCCAAATAATCGACCAATTTCAAGAACGGGTCGAACCCGATGACATTCTTGGCGTCGGCGACGAAATTCGACAGCGCGTTGATGTCGTAGTACACCAGCTGACCATCGCGATCATCGATCATGTATTCGATGCCACCGACATCGATTCCGCAAGCTTGCATGATGGCCTCGCAGGCCGCGATGACCTCGGCGGGTGGCACGGTGCCTTCGACTTTGAGTTTTGTTTTCGGGGTATCCACGGCGCAGGCCGAGCGCTCGAGTGCTACGCCATCGCTGCGATGGCAGATATCAGCCGGGCAGAGGTTGAACGTGTCCCCGGTGGTGAAGACGTTGATCGCGTAGAGGAATTTGCCGCCCAAGAGTTCGACGCGGGTGATTTTGCCGCCGCGATTCGGAATAAACTCTTGAACCAACGCCGTGTGGTCGATTCCGAAATCGAGCCGGTCTTCATTCGCCGCACGAGCCAAATCTTCAATGGTGTCGAACCGAACAATTCCCGCTCCACTGCCACCGATGTTCGCTTTGATGACAATCGGGAAGCGTAAGCCGTCGCAAGCACTCACCGCTTGGCTGGGGTGGTTGACCACACGCGACTTCGGATAAGGTAAGCTGAGTGATTCAAGTAATGTGAGCTGGCGGGCTTTAGATGTTTCCAAAGTGAACGCGCGCAAGCCGTTCACGGTCGGCACGTTCAATCGTTCGAGGTGGGCCAAGTAACCCAGTGTGTAGAACATCCCTTGGAGACCGCCGCGCAAGTACGCCGACGGACTCATTCGGTTGAACAGCAACGAATATGGGGAACTGGCTTCGGCGGGATTGTACTGGTGGGCACGTGGGTCGAGCCGAACGTAAGGAATCGCCCGGCGATCCATTTCCGCGAATAGCGGCTTGAACCAGTCGGGATGCTCGTGAAAAATGGCCATCGGCCCGGACTTCGACATAGGGTTGGCTCCGCGTGCGCGTTTCTCTATTCGAGTGTATCAGGATTGCTTCGGCGGTCACGATGGTGGGGAGTAGTGAAGTGAGCGTTCATTTGCCGAAGTTGGATGAATTCCTGCAAACCGAACCGGTGACGTCGTCGGAATTGCTCGACTATTTTTACGCCGGGGCGAAGCCGCGCGAGGCTTGGCGCGTCGGTGCCGAATTCGAGAAGTTCGCCATCGAACGCCGAACCGGGCGCCACCTGACCTACGGGGAACCCGGTGGCATCTGCTCGATTCTGAATTCGCTGGTCGAACGATTCCATTGGGAACCCCATTTCGAAGGCGAGCATCTGACGACACTCAGCCGGGCCGGGTCGATGATTTCGCTGGAACCGGGCGGGCAAATTGAGTTTTCGACGCCGCCGTTGCAAACCATTTCCGAATTGAATGCGGCCCTGGCTACTCATCGTCACGAAATCCGCGCGGTCACCGATCCCAATACGGTCGCCTGGATCGCATCCGGCGTTTCACCGTTCCAATCCGCCGATGGTATCGCGCTCGGCGTCCGGCCACGGCATCGGCTCATGGCCGAATATTTGCCGAGTCGCTGCCCGATGGCACTGCACATGATGAAAGCCACGGCCAGCACGCAGGTGACCTTCGACTATTCTTGCGAAGCGGACGCCATGCGGAAGTTCACAGTGGCTTTGAAACTCAGCCCGATCATCAATGCGATTTGGGCCAACAGCTCGCACTATGCCGGCCAGGCAACCGGCTTTCCTTCATATCGCAGCCAAATCTGGCTCGGGATGGATCCGGATCGCTCCGGGTTGCTCACCGAATTTTTGAATGCCGGGCCGAGCTTCGACCAGTGGGTGCAATACCTCTTGGCGGTACCGATGCTCTTCGTCAATCACCATGGCCTGTATCGCGCGGCGGACGGGATGACCTTCCAAGAATTCATTCTGAACGGGCACGATGGGCGGTTCCCGACAATCGCCGATTGGGAAATGCACATCACCACGGTGTTCCCCGAAGTCCGGCTGAAACAGTTCTTGGAAGTACGTGGAGCCGACGCCAACGGCCCGGCATTGGCGCTCGTGGTGCCCGCATTCTGGAAGGGGTTGCTCTACGACGACGAAGCCCTCACCGAAGCGGCGGAACTCTGCGAAGGATTCCTTCCGGATGAACTTCCCGCGCTGTTCGCTCAGACAAGTCGCACCGGATTAGCGACTCCTTTTGCAGGCACCACCGTTCTGAATGTCGCCATCCTTTGCGTCGACATGGCGGCCAAGGGATTGGCTCGGCAATGTGAACCCGACGCCGTCCGCTACCTTGAGCCCGTATTGGAAATCCTTCGCACCGGTCTCTCGCCCGGCAGCAGAATGCTATCGCAAACGGTTTCGCATTCTGAACTCGTCCGTGCATTTGAATATTGATTTGGGCAAAATGTAATGATCGATGGCGGTAAACCCCGCTGAGCCGGGACTACTCAAAAAAGATACTGAATAATCCCTCATTTTTGAAATCACACCGATGCATCCACTTCGATCATTCCTGGCTCTGTC
>JANXWE010000039.1 GCA_025351325.1 Fimbriiglobus sp. | reverse complement strand
GGCAGTGGCATCGTCCTCGTACACGTTCCGAACGAGCCAAAGCCCGAGCGATTGTCGGCCATCATTCAAGAATTGCTGAGTGATCGGCGCGAAGACAATTTGCAGATTTTGCGCTGCCCGAGTGCTTGGAAAGTGGGTCTGCCCGTTTGGGGTCGTGATCGTGGTGATCGCAAATTGATGGCGACCATCCGGGCGACACTCGATCCGCGCCGCGTCTTCAATCCCGGACGTATCTCGTGGTGAATTACATGCGGTGGTATACCCTCGCGTTTATTCCGCTTGGCTTCATCCTCCGCACGGAGGCGTTTGTTTCGGAGCGGTCGCTCTGGATCGACGAAGCCATGGTCGCACTGAATATTGTGGAGCGCAGCCCCGCCCGGCTCTTCGAACCACTCGACCGCAATCAGGGTGCGCCAGTGGGGTTCTTGCTGGCAACGAAAGCGAGCGTCGAACTCTTCGGCCCGACGGAATATGCCTTGCGGTTGCCCGCGTATTTGGCGTCACTCGTCGGACTTTGCGCCTTCGGTTTCGCCGCGCACCGACTGATGCCCCCTTCGGCCGCGCCACTGGCGTTGGTGCTGTTCGCAATCTCTCCGCACATCGTCAGTTACGCTGCCGAGTGCAAGCAGTATTCGAGTGATGCCGCATTTGCGGCAGTGCTGTTGGCCCTCGCCGCGCCGTTCTTTCTCGGCCCGGTTCGCCTCAAGAATTGGTTAGCATTTGGTACGGTCGGGGTCGCCTCGGTCTGGTGCTCGCACCCGGCACTGTTCGTCCTCGCAGGCTTCGGCGTTTCGTTGTTGACCATGGCCATTTTCCGCCGGGATCGATCCCGCATTCTCGGGCTGATTTTGCTAGGTGGGTCGTGGCTCCTCAGTTTCACCGCGGTCTATTTCATCAACCTTCGACACCTCGGGCACAACGATTACCTGATCCAGTATTGGGCCGGGCACTTCGCCCCACTGCCGACGTCCCGGAGCGGCCTAGTCTGGTTCGTTGATCACGCCCTGGCATTCATCCACGAACCGGCCACGCTTTCGGGCAGTAACCTGGTTGTAGGACTGCTGGTTGGTCTGGTGGGGATTGCGGGCTTGATCGCACTCGCACGAATCCATCGCTGGCTCGTCTTCGCTTTTATCGTCACCGTCCTATTCACCCTGGTTTCGTCAGGGTTGTACCTGTATCCATTTGCTGGACGACTCCTGCTGTTCCTCGTGCCAACGGCGTGTGTCGTCTGGGGTTGTGGTGCCAACTTCTTAGCTTCGCAGTTCGGATGCTGGGGAATGTGGCTCGGGTGGTTGGTCGTTGTGTGGCCGGTTGTCGAGTTGGTGAACGAGTTTCAAAAGCCCGCCCGCACCGAGCAAATTCAGCCGATGTTGAATCACGTGAAACTGAATTGGCAGTCGGGGGATCGGATCTATGTTTACGGCGGTTCCGGCGACGCCGGTGCCGGGCCGGCGTTCGACTTTTACTCGCCGCGGTATGCGTTTCCGGCGGAGTGTATCATTCGGGGGGGCATCCATCGCGACGATCCGTCGCAGTACCGAATTGAAATTGCGAAGCTGCCAGCGGGTCGCATTTGGGTGTTGTTCACCCACCGGCACCGCGACGAAGAGTCCGTGATCCTCAGGGATTTTGCAAGCGTCGGTTCCTCTCGACTCACGGTCAGTGCTTCTGGTGCTTCGTTGCACCTGTACGAAATCGGACGTCAATCGCCGCCGTAATTGGCCTGCTTCAGTTCGGCCGCTCGGGTACGATGGAATCGGACAATCTGGCGGACGGTCTCATCCGGATCGTCGACCGCCAGCCGGTCGAGCCAGCTCGCAAAAGACAGTTTGCACTCGTACGCCACGCGGGCGGCGCCGGCACGCACAGCCGGGTCGGCGTCGCGGCTGAGGCGTTCGAGCCACGGTCCGGGGTCGCGGATCGCATCGCGGTTCGAGCGCAGATCGATGAGCAACTTCAACCGCTCGGAGGCATCCGGACTGGTCAATTTTCGCGCCGCCGCAATTTGTTCCAATTCCAATCCGCGTGTGCTCAGGGCCGCTTCACAGAGCATCTGAACTTGCAGATCGGCGTCGTTGAGCCATGGGAAAAGGTCTTCGTCGCCAATGACCGCCGAACCGGTGCTAGCTGGACCGACCGCGAGCATCGCCGCTCGGCGGACATCTGCTTCCGGGGCCTGCAGACAAGCAACAACGTCCGCTTTTTGATTGAGTTCTTGCCGCATCGTCAGTTGAATCGCCTGCACTCGCACGTCGGCTGAACGATGCTGAAGTGCCTGACGCACAATCTCCCGGCAACGAGGCAACGTGTCAGCATCGGAGCAACGCAGACAATCGGGCACGAGGGTAAAAGCTGCCTCCTGACCGACTTCCGAATAGTCCGCGAAGCTGTGGATGTGCGGTCGACATAGCGTCGCCAAGCGTGGATCGGTCGGTGGTAACTCCTTCAAACGTTCACGCAGTACGCTAGCAATGGCGGAGCAACGTTCGACGTCGCTACCGAGGAATGCTTCCGTCAAATAGTGTGTGCCAGCATCGCCCGCGTCCACCAATTTGCGTGCGGCTTCGCGCCGGGCATCGTCTGTGGTGGCCGTGCGGAGTTTGTACCCGGCGTACCGGGCATTCAGGTTCTTCCACTGCATGCCCGCAACCGCGACTCCGGCCAGTACTAGCAACAAAATGCCGAATCCGATGCGTCGTATCCCTGTCCTAGCCATCGCCTGTCTCCCTGCCCGGAATGTTGCGGAATATAG
>JANXWE010000379.1 GCA_025351325.1 Fimbriiglobus sp. | reverse complement strand
AGAGTCGATACTTTCCTTGCAGTCGCCCAGTGACTCCGGGGAAGTACCAATGATGTTGCGATGGAATGAACTATTGGCCTGCTTGACGGGATTGGCGTTGGTCAGCACGGTGTCGGCCCAAACCCCGGCATTACCGCCGCCCACCGAAACGGTCGCTGCCCCCGATCTGTTCGTCGTACCGACCGGTACCTTGCCGACGGCGAGTCCACCCATCGACGCCATCGCGGCTCCGAAGTTCGAAGCCGTTTGGAACAACGGGCTGTTCTTTCAAACTCCGAAGAAAGAGTTTGTCGCCCACATCGGCGGCACCGTGCATGCCGACGGAGCCTGGTACACGGCCGGCACGGGTTTGCAGCAGTTCAGCGGTGGAACCGGCCGCTTCAACGACGGGGCCAACTTCCGCCGCTTGCGGCTTTTCCTCGAAGGATCGATGTACAAGAACATCGACTACAAAGTCGAAGTCGAATTCATGAACGGCTTCAGCCCGGCCGGGTTGACCGGCCCGGTTTCGGCGGCCACCGTCTCGAACTCGCCGGGGCCGACCGATGCTTGGATCACGGTGAAAGACGTCCCCTGGTTGGGCAACGTGCGGATCGGCAACCAGAAAGAATGGTTCAGCCTCGAACACCTCAACGGCTACCGCGCCCTCGAGTTTCTCGAGCGGTCGTACCTGTTCGATTTCAGCCAAGCGACCGCCTTCAACAACGGCTTCTCGCCCGGCATCAGCGCCTTCCGCACCTGGGCGGACGACCGGATTTTCACCGCGATCGGCGGCTACAAAAACGAGAGTGACTTGATCGGCTTCGGCCTCGGCGACGGCCAGTACGCCGTGACCGGCCGCGTCGCCGGGTTACCCGTTTGGCAACCGGACGACCATTTCTTTTGGCACGTCGGCGGGGCCATGAGTCACCGCGATCCGGTCAACGGCCAAGTGCAAGTCCGCATCCGCAACGAGGTCCGCAACGCCCCGTTCCCGCTGTTGAACTTGGTGGCGAACACCGGCCTGATCAACGCCAGTTCGCAGACGCTGTACAACGTGGAAACGGCGGCGGTTTACGGGCCGGTCACGTTCCAAGCGGAATACACGGCCAACCTCATCAACGGGGCCAGCGTCGGCACCGGCCCCAACGTCGGCACCCTCGCCTACCAAGGGTTCTACACCGAGGCCATGGTGTTCTTGACCGGAGAAAGCCGCACTTGGAATCCGAAGATCGGGACCTTCAACCGGGTCAGCCCGAAGAGTAACTTCGCGTTCAAAGAGTGCGGCACGGGGGCCGTGGAACTGGCGCTGCGGTACACCTACCTGAACTTGAACGATAAAGGGATCGACGGCGGCCGCTTGAACGACGTGACGCTCGGGGTGAATTGGTATCTGAACACGAACACCAAACTCCAGTTCAACTACGACTACCTGTACAAGGACGGCGTGAAGAACCCGGAGGCCCGCGGGAGCGTCCATTCGCTCGGCACCCGGCTCGCGTTCGATTTCTAACTTCACTGGGAACGGTCGGTCGGCTATAATCTGATCATCGATACCCAAATGGAGGTGAATTCCGTGCGTGCCATTTTGACTCTGAGCGTTTTGGCGATCCTGGGCCTGGGGGCGACCGCCGCTCCGGTGCCGAAAGAAACCAAGAAATCGCTGGTGGAAAAACTGTCCGGCGAATGGCGGATGACCAAGTCCGATGCCCCCAACGGCGTCCCCAAGGGGTACACCTTCACGGTGCATTACAAAAAAGACGGAGTCATTGAATTCCACCAGCAAGTGCCAGATCAAGAAGACCGAGTGCAATCGGGCAAGTACACCACCACGGATTCCG
This sequence comes from Fimbriiglobus sp., assembly GCA_025351325.1. Lineage (GTDB taxonomy): Bacteria > Planctomycetota > Planctomycetia > Gemmatales > Gemmataceae > JALHQU01. Next base: position 9,345 of record JANXWE010000379.1, on the reverse strand, counting down.
ACGAGAAGAATCCGCTCGGCACGATCGACTGGAACATCGGCGAGGGCGACGAGGCCCGCGGCGAAATCTCCAAGATCATCAAGCTGAGCGAAGACGAACTCGTCTTCGAAGATCCGGACGGGCTGAAGGAAACGTTCGTCCGCGTCAAAGTCGAGAAGAAGAAAGAGAAGGACGAGAAGAAGGACAAAGTCGAGAAGAAAGAAAAGAAAGACGACAAGTGAGATCGTTTGCCAATGCGAAGAGCCGCCAGGAAATCCTGGCGGCTCTTCGCTTTTGGTTTAACGCTGGATCACGTTCCGTGTTCCCAGCTCGTCGAGTAGTCGGTCTGGTCCGCCGACATCGAGTCGATGGTGATGCCCATGCTGGCGAGCTTCGCGATCGAAATGTAGTCCTCGATCTCGCGCGGCACCGGGTGGACTTTCGGCCCGAGCTTGCCCTTCTGCTGTACGACGTACTCCGTCGCCAGCGCCTGCGTGGCGAAGCTCATGTCCATCACGCTGGCCGGGTGCCCTTCGGCTGCGGCGAGGTTCACCAACCGGCCGTGGCCGATGACGTAGATCCGCTTGCCGGTCTTCAGTTTGTATTCGTCCACTTCGCGGCGGACGTCCGGCTTCATCACGCCGGTCAGTTTCTTGAGAGCAACCAAGTCCACTTCGATGTCGAAGTGGCCCGAGTTGCAAACGTAAGCGCCGTCCTTCATGGCTTCGAAGTGCTCGCCGCGGATGATGTGCTTGTTGCCGGTGACGGTGATGAACACATCGCCCGATTTGGCGGCGTTGGCCATCGACATGACGGCGAAGCCGTCCATGGCCGCTTCCAGGGCGCGGATCGGGTTCACTTCCGTGACGACCACGTTGGCCCCGAGGCCGCGGGCACGCAGGGCCACGCCCTTGCCGCACCAACCGTAGCCGGCGACGACAATTTGCTTGCCGGCGATCAGCATGTTGGTCGCGCGGATGATGCCGTCGATGGTGCTCTGGCCGGTGCCGTAGCGGTTGTCGAAGAAGTGCTTCGTCTCGGCGTCGTTGACGGCGATGACGGGGAACTTCAGCACCCCCTCTTTCTCCATGGCCCGCAACCGGATCACGCCGGTGGTCGTCTCTTCCATGCTGCCGATGACGCGGCCGAAGCCGGTCTTGCGCACATCCACCGGGAGCGACGCAGCCCAGTCCTTGACCGCTTTTTGGCCGTCGTTAAACTTGTCGAGGCGGTCCATCGAGATGTGGACCATCGCGGTGACGAGGTCGGCGCCGTCGTCCATCGTAATGTGCGGTTCGTGCCGGAGCGCGTCGGCCACGTGCTTGTAGTACGTGTGCGGGTCTTCGCCGTGGATGGCGCAGATGGTCAGGCCGAAGTCGCGCACCAAGCTGGCGGCGACGTCGTCTTGGGTGCTGAGTGGGTTGCTGGCGATCAGCACCAAGTCGGCGCCACCGGCTTGGAGCGTGCGAGCGAGACCGGCCGTTTCGGCGGTGACGTGCAGGCAGGCGCTCATGCGCAACCCGGCGAGCGGCTTTTCCTTGGCGAAGCGGGCCCGGATGGCTTGGAGGACGGGCATGTCTTGGTCGGCCCAATCGATGCGTTTTTTGCCGCCGTCGGCGAGATCCATGTTGGCGACGTCGGAAGCGATCTTACCCATGGTGCTGCGAACCTTTCAGAAACGAACCCGCACACATCGGGCGGGCAACGGCAGGAGGGGCCACGCATGCAACCCCTCCAGGAACGATAATGTGTAACTTATAGCCGCGCGGGCATTCGTCGAGCAATCGCCGGGTTGCGCAAAAGAATCCCGAAACTACACAATCAACTCCATCGACCCCGCCGGCAAAGTGGGTTATACTCTTGCCTCAGGCCCGAATCTTCTCGCCGTGGGGTGGTCATGCGTCGCTCTCTCTCCGCAATCATTTGGATCGGTTTTGCCAGTTCGGCACTATTCGCACAGGGCGCCAAACCCACACCGAAACCGGTGTTGGCCACGCCGGGAGATCAACTGAAAGTCGCCAAGGGATTCAAAGTCGAACTGCTCTATTCGGTGCCCAAAGAAGTCGAAGGGTCGTGGGTCTGCATGACCGATCTGCCCGATGGCCGATTGGTGGTTTCCGACCAGTACGACAAAGGAATGTTCCTCGTCACACCGCCGAAGATCGGCACCGATGACAAGATCGTCGTGACGCCGATGGGCCTCAAATTCAACGGCAAATCGTTCGGCATGGCCCAGGGGTTGTGCTGGGCCTTCGACGCGTTGTACGTCGTGGTCAACGGCAACGGTTCGGGATTGTACAAGGTCACATCCTCCAAAAAGGGTGGTGATCTCGACACGGTCGAACTGCTGCGGGCGTTCGAAGCCGGCGGTGGCGAGCACGGGCCGCACGCCGTGATGAAACACCCGGACGGCCAGCGTCTCACGGTGGTCTGCGGCAACCAAACCAAGATGGTGAAGTACGACACGACCAAGGTGCCCCCGCATTGGGGCGAAGACCATTTGCTACCGCGCTTGCCGGACGGCAACGGCTTCATGGCCGGCGTCATGGGGCCGGGCGGCTGCATCTACAACGTGACCCCGGATGGCAAAAAATGGGAACTGTTCAGCGTTGGCTTTCGCAACCAGTACGACGCGGCCTACGACACCCATGGCAACCTGTTCACCTACGACGCCGACATGGAGTGGGACTTCAACACCCCGTGGTACCGGCCCACGCGGATCTGCCAAGTGAACAGCGGCAGCGAGTTCGGATGGCGCAACGGTGCTGGCAAGTATCCGGCGTATTACGCGGACAACCTTCCCGGCATCTGCGATATCGGGCCAGGCTCACCGACGGGCGTGGTCTTCGGTACCGGGGCCAAGTTCCCGGATAAATATCAGAAGGCATTGTTTGCTTGTGACTGGAGCTATGGCAAGCTCTACGCGGTGCATTTGTCGGCCGACGGCGGCGCCATGAAGGGTACCGCCGAGGAGTTCATTTCGGGTAGTCCGCTGGCGTTGACCGATGTCGTGGTGAACCAGAAGGATCGGGCGATGTACTTCGCCACGGGCGGCCGCAAGACTCAGAGCGGGTTGTACCGCGTGACATTTACGGAAGCGATTCACCAAACCCAAGGGATTCTGGCACGAGTCCAAATGAAACCGAAACAGATTCGCGAGCAGGCGGAAGGCTACCAAGGTTCTTCAGACGAGAAAAGTCTCGGTGTCGTTTGGCCCAGCTTGAACAGCGATGATCGATTCCTTCGTTTCTCGGCCCGAACGGCCCTCGAATTCCAAGACTCGAAGCTGTGGGCCGACAAGGCGCTCGCGGAAGATCATCCGGCCGCTAAGATCACCGCGCTACTCGCACTCGTTCGTGTGAGCGCCGATTGTCCGCAGCATCAGAAGCCGAACAGTCCGAAGGCCGACCCGGCGCTGCGCGGCAAGATCCTCGCCGCACTCGGCAAGCTCGACTTCGCCAAACTCAGCGTCGAGCAGCGGCTCGAACTCGTCCGCGTGTACCATGTATTGTTCAACCGCTTCGGGATGCCGACCGCGGCCGAGCGCTCGGCGTGGCTGGCCAAGTACGAACCGGTCTTCCCGACGGGGAGCCGCTTTGTGGATGGCGAATTGATCCAAGTCTTCGTCTACTTGCAGGGGGACAAGGCCGGCGAGAAGGGGGTCAAATTGCTCCTCGACGCGCCGACGCAGGAAGAGCAGATCGAATACGCCCGGGCTTTACGGATGCTCAAGACCGGCTGGACGCCGGAACTCCGCAAGGGGTACTTCGAGTGGTTCGTGAAAGCGCAGACTTACAAGGGCGGGGCCAGTTTCGGCAAGTTCCTCGACATGATCAAACGCGACGCGGTACTCACGCTGAGCGCCGAGGAGAAGGTGGCACTCAAGCCGACCCTCGACGCCAAGGCCGCCGGCTCCGGGTTGATCGTGCTGAAACCGCGACCGTTCGTGAAGAAGCACACGATGGACGACCTGATGCCGATCATCGAGAAGGGTTTGAAGGCCGGTGGCCGCGACTTCGACAACGGCCGCAAAATGTTCGCCGCGACCAACTGCTTCGCCTGCCATCGTTACGACAATGAGGGCGGTGCCGCCGGCCCGGATCTCACGGCCATCGCCGGCCGCTTCGGCCCGAAAGATTTACTGGAATCGATCATCGATCCGAGCAAAGAGGTGAGTGACCAGTACGCTGCCGTGGAGATCGACACGCTCGACGGCAAAAAAGTCGTCGGCCGCATCGTCAACCTCAACGGCGACGACATCATGGTGAACACCAACATGCTCGACCCGAACGGCCAAGTGAACGTGAACCGCAAGAACATCGACGTGATGAAACCGTCGAAAATCTCGATGATGCCCGCCGGATTATTGGAGACGTTGAAGGATGATGAAGTGTTGGACTTGATGGCTTATCTACTGTCGCGCGGCGACCGGAAACATGTGATGTTCGATAAGAAATAGTTGAGTCGTCGGCTTCACTTCGACTGTCTCGAAGTGATGCCATAGACGTTGCAATTCGGAATGGCAATTTTTAACTCCGCGACTGCTTGTGCCGTCACCTGCGTCTGGGTGAGATTCAAAGTCGCAAGGTTCTTAAATCCTTGGAGTTCCTTCAATCCAATATCCGTCACCGCTGTGAACGAGAGATCGAGATTCATAAGCGATTTGAGATCTTTGAGTTCCTTGATTCCCGCATCGGTGATTTTGGTTCCGAACAGATTGAGGAACTTGAGCGCAGGGAACGCTTTTAGATCCTTCAATCCGGCGTCGGTGATTTTCGTCTGTTCCAAGGACAGCGTGTCGAGTTTTTTCAATCCGACGAGTTCCTTCAAACCGGCGTCGGTCACCGATGCTTCCCAAAGGTAAAGCCCCGTCAAATTCGCATGGTGTTTGAGTTCCTTCATGCCCTCGTCCGTGACGCTCGTTTTGGCGAGGCCGAGTACTTGGAGATGCTTCCATTCTTGGAAATCCCGTAACCCCGCATCGGTGATGGGTGCGCCACTGAGTTCGAGGAAGGTGATCGATTGGAATCCTTTGAGTTCCTTCAATCCGCTGGCGGTCACTTGCGTCATCCCGATGCTCAAGTGCGTGATGCTTTTGTGTTCGGACAGTTCTTTCAATCCTTCGTCCGTCAGGCCAGAGCCTGAAAGGTTGAGGTGTGTGATCGCTCGGAATTTCTGCCACCCGCAGCCGGTGACTCCTGGACATTGCACATGCAGTTTGGTCAACCCGGGCAGATTCTCGAGCGCTTTCAATCCGGCGTCGGTCACGACTTTGCTGTCGAGGTAGATCGCGGCCAAATTTTTCTGCCCGCTCAACCGTTCGAGATCAGCATCGGCCAGTTGTGGAACGCCGAACAAGTAGATGGCGAAGGGGACGCCGATCACGGGTAGTGTTCCTTCGGGGACACCCTTGAATTGGAAGGCGGGCAAATCGGACGGAGTCGCTCTTATCAAATTGACAAATGATCCGAACCCAAAGCGACCAGAATTCATTTTGCCGTACTGGCCACCGCACCGGTAGCAAGCGGCCATCGTTTCGCCATCGATACCCGCAGCCAAGTCATCGACTGCGGGTATCGGTTCCGACTCAATGATCGGGGGACGTGGCAGTTGCGAATCGACTGGCGGCGCGGTAACGACCTCCGGTTTCTGCTTGCCGACGACGACCCCGATGGCCAAACCCAACGCCGCGACGGGCAGCATCCAGAGTCTGGGCTTGAACAGGTTCCGGAGCGGCATCGGTGGTTTCCAGGATGTTGAAAGGGTGATCGCGCGAATCTTTTCCAAACTCAATATCGGGTCTCAATTCGGCACTTTGGCAACGCGATTCGCAGCTCCGCGACTCCCTGAGCCGTCACTTTCGTATTGCTCAGGTTCAACCAGGCGAGGTTATGGAGTTCGTACAGTTCTCGTAATCCAGCGTCTGTTATCTCCGTGTTTGATAGGCTCAATCCCGTGAGCGACTTCATATTTTTGAGTTCCTTCATTCCGGCATCGGTCACCTTCGATCCGTACAACCTCAAATGATTGAGCGATTTGATTTTTTTGAGTTCTTTCAGATCCGCTTCCGTCGGGTCTTTCATCCCGAGATTCAACTCGGCGAGGGTTCCGATGTCCCGGAGTGCCCTCAGTCCGGCGGCGGTCAGCGGCGTACCGAACAGAGTCAATTCGGTCAGGCCTTTGCAATCCTTGAGTTCCCTCAACCCGGCTTCCGTCACGGTCGTTTGGGACAAGCTCAACCGGGTGAGCCTCTTGATGTCTTTGAGTTCCCCCATCCCGGCGTCCGTGACTTTCGTCCCGGACAGATTGAGGTCTTTGAGCGCCGGGATGGCCTTGAGTTCCTTCAACCCGGCGTCGGAGACTTTCGTCTGTTCCAAAGACAGCGTGTCGAGCCGTTTCAATCCGGCAAGGTCCTTGAGTCCCGCGTCGGTCACCGCCGTCAGGCCGAGGTAGAGAGCCTTCAAGTTCGCGTGGCATGGGAGTTCCTTCAAGCCCGCGTCGGTCACACCCGTTTCGGACAGATTAAGTGTCTTGAGATGCTTCCAATCCCGGAGAGATTTCAACCCTCCGTCGGTCATAGGTGTGAACATGAGATCGAGGAAAGTCAGAGATGGGAACGCCCGGAGTTCTTTCAGGCCGTCGGCCGTGACGTACGTCTTCCCGATGCTCAGGTGGGTGAGGGTTTTGTGTTCGGACAGTTCCTTCAACCCCTCGTCCGTCAGGCCCGAGAATGCCATGTTGAGGTGGGTGATCGCGCGGAGTCCCTGCAACCCGCAGCCGCTCACGTTGATGCTGTTGACTTGGAGTTTGGTCAAGTTCTTCTGGTTGCCCAATCGCTTCATGGCCGTCTCGGTCATCCGCCCGGTGTTGAACATCATGATGGCGAAAGGGACGCCGACCACCGGGAGCGGGCCCTCGGGGGCCGTCTTGAACTGGAACGCAGGCAAGTCGGTCGGGGCCGCGTGTTCCCAATCGACGAACTCCCCGAATTCCCAGCCTGCGTCCACCTTCATTTTGCCATACCGACCACCGCGCTCGTAGAAAGCGGCCATGGTTTCGCCATCGATCCCCGCAGCGAGATCATCCGCCGCGCGCATCGGTTCCGGCTCTGGGATTTGAGTCGATTGCGGCTCCACTGGTAGCGGCGTGGTAACGACCTCTGGTTTTTGCTTGCTGATGACGACCCCAATAGCCAAACCCAATGCCACGACTGGCAGCATCCAGAGTCTGGGTTTGAAAAGGTTCCGCAGCGACATCGGTGGTTTTCCTGGAGAGTGATGACTCTTGTTCGCACGGCGGTGGTTTGAATTTACAGGAGCCGTTTCACCCTGCCATCAAACTGATTCGGAACAGAACATTTCGAGCCGAAATCCTTTCCCGAGGATCCCCTTTCAGCTTGTGAAGTTTCCGCTAAGATGGCAACTGGCCGGCCACCACTCCCCAGGACATCCACGCCCATGGACGAATTGCGGCACGAGTGCGGAATCGCAGCGCTGTATCATTTTGCGGACGACCGCAGTTGCCACATCTGGAAGGGCGACCCCGACCAAACCACCCGTCTGATGACGCGGATGCTTCTCGATCTTCAAAACCGGGGCCAACTCGCTGCCGGATTTAGCAGTTTCAATCCGGATCGCGATCAGTTACTCGACACGTACAAGGAACTCGGCACCGTTTCCGAAGCGTTCAAGATGGCGCACGAGCACAAGCACGCGTCGATCATGGAAGACTTCGCCGGCCGGGCGAGTATCGGCCACGTCCGCTACGCCACGTGCGGGCCGACGGGCCGGAGTTACGCCCAGCCGTTCGAGCGGCGGCACGGCTGCAAATGGAAGTGGTTCGCCTTCGCGTTCAACGGCAACCTCGCCAACCTCGCCGAACTCCGCGCCGAAGTGGAATCGTACAAGGACTACCACTTGGCCCGCGAAGGCGACACCGAAGTCATCATGCACTTGATCTCGCACGCGCTGCGCGGCGACGAGAAGCCCGACCTCGTGAAGATCTTCACGGCGCTGAGCCGGAAGCTCGAAGGGGCCTACAACCTCGTCTTCCTCAACGCCCTCGGCGAGATGGTGGTCCTGCGCGACCCGCTCGGATTGCGGCCGCTCTGCTACGCCACCGATGGCCCACTCTTCGCCGCCGCGTCCGAGAGTGTGCCGCTGTTGAACATGGGCTTCCAGAAGATCCAATCGCTCGAACCGGGCGAAATGATCGTGCTGCAAGACGGCGCCATGACCGTCCACCGCTACGCGGAACCCCGGCCGAGCGCCCATTGCTTTTTTGAGTGGGTCTACTTCGCCAACGTCGCCAGCACGCTCGATGGTCGCAGCGTTTATCTTTCACGGTCGCGGCTCGGCGAAGAGCTAGCTAAGCTCGAAGAGGAGATGGGCCTGTTCGACCCGCGCGACGGCAACACCATCGTGGTGCCGGTGCCGGATACGGGCAAAGCGGCCGCCGACGCCATGGCGTATGCGCTCGGCATCCGCAGCCAGGAAGGGTTGATCCGCAACCGCTACGTCGGCCGGACGTTCATCGAGCCGGGCAACCGGGCCGACAAAGTCCGGTTGAAGTTCACGCCGTTGCGGGAGGTGCTGGAGGGGAAGCGGATCATCCTCGTGGAAGATTCCATCGTCCGCAGCACGACGCTCAAGACGCTGCTCGGCTTCCTGCGCGAAGCGGGCGGCGTCAAAGAGATCCACGTCCGCGTGGCCTGTCCGCCGATCGTCGCACCCTGTTTCTACGGCATCGACATGGCCACCGTCGATCAACTGTACGCGCCCAAGTTCCTCTCCTGCAACGAACCGACGCGGGACGAATTGGCGGCGATGGCGTACGACCTCGGTGCCGATAGTTTGGTGTACCTGCCGTTGGATGCGGTGGCAAAGTGCATCGGTTTGCCGGCGGAACGGCTCTGTCGGGCTTGTATCACTGGCGATTACCCGACGGAATCGGGCCGCAAACGCTACGAGTTGGAATTGGTGGCGAAGTGAGAACTGGAAAGGGTTCCGAGCTTCTCGGAACCCTTGGGTTGTCACGATTGAGTCGCGGGCAATTCTTCGATCACCGGAACCACCACAGCCGGCTTGGGTGCTTCACCGATCTCTTTCGAGTAGAGCACGAGCGCGGCCCCGAGGCCGACGAGCACGATGCCGATCAGCAGATAGATGTTGGGCATTTCGAAGTGGAAGTTGTTCCACCCGGTCTTCGGGCTGGGGTGCCAGACCGTGCTGAGCAGCGTGTTGATGACCGGGGCCAACCCGAAGATCAGCGGGGCAATGTACACCTTGTAAGCCGTCGGCGGCAGACCCGCCGACGTCGCCGCTTGAACGGACGCGCTGGTGGCGAAGACCACGCACATGGCCCCGA
>JANXWE010000247.1 GCA_025351325.1 Fimbriiglobus sp. | reverse complement strand
GTGAGGGCGTGCAGCACCGCATCGGCGTCGGAGTGACCGGCCAACCCACGCGGGTGCGGGATCGTGATCCCGCCGAGGATCAGCGGGTACCCGACTTCAAGGCGGTGGGTGTCGTGGCCGGAGCCGATGCGTTGCATTTTCATTTTCGGATTAGCCGCGAGACGAATGTCGTGCGTTGTACTAGTGATCGCGGTTCTTCTTGAAGATATCGTTGAGGGCGGGGGCCAGTTTCACGCGGTCACCGGTCGTTAAAGCCTTCACCGACCCGTCGACCGGTATTTTCACGTCTTTGCCGGCGAGCAAGTCTTTCGCCACGGCCTCCAGCGTCTCCGCCGAGCCGAAGTAGGTAGCGGCGAGGTCGGGATCGACTCGGATCAGCAACCAGAAGTCACATTTGAAACTGTAGTCCACAGAGTAGCAGAACTCGTCGATGAAGACATACCCGCAAGCGAGCGACTTCCCCTCGATCGTGAACGACACCGCCCGCTTGCCCACGCCGACCCAGTCGAAGATCGGCGCCGCCCCGGCGGTGCCCTTGGGGATCGAATGTTTGAAGGACATGACTTTCTGACCCTTCCCCTTCAGCGATTCGACGACCTCGTAGACGATCACGCCGCTTTCCGAGTCGAACTTTGCCACCCGCATCAACCGGATGTTCGTCGATTCTTTGCACATTTTCGGCATCGTGACGGGCGGGAAATGGATGTATCCAAGCGCCGCCGGGGTCGACAGCCCGAGGAGGGTCACGGCGCCGAGGAACTGGCAGAGTGAGCGAGTGACCATCGGAATCTCCGGAGGGGGGCGAATAGGCTCGACGGGAGATATGACGAGGATCCGGCCCGAAAACAACTCGCCCGCGGCGAACCGGCGAATCAATCGGCGAAGAAGTGGGCGACAGCGACTCGAAAATCGGGAAGCAGATCCGATGTCAGCGTTGCTTCCGCTCGGTGTTCCATAACCCCGTTTGAAGTGTATTTCGCAATGGTTCGTTGCTCCGGATCGAGCACCCAGACTTCGACCACCCCCGCCGCGAAGTACTCGGCGACTTTGGATTCCACCTCGGCATCGGCGTTGTTCTTGCTCCGAATTTCCACCACCAATTTGGGAATGGTTTCGAGATAGCCTTCGTGGGTGTACCGTGCCGGGAGTTGGTCGGTCGTCAGGAAAGCGGCATCCGCACCCAGTACCCGATCCGGCCCGCGGCGCAGGACGATGCCGACTTCGCCGTAAGCATGACCGAGTTTTTTCGTTTCAGCCTCATTTGTCAGTAGAGTGCAGACGTTGTTTTGCTTGCGACCGTGATCGCCTCCTGGTGGTGCCATAACAACCAACACTCCGTCATCGAGTTCGTATCGAACATCACCACCGGGCAGGGATGTGGGCATTTTGGCCAAGTCGGCCGCTGTCAGCAGGCGCGGCCACGTCGAAACACTAGGATGTCGGGTTGTTGTCATGAGTAGCATTGTAACCGACCAGCGGATTGAGAACGAGTTACACCATTACATCTTCACCACACTCCCCGTCCGGATCGACTCCTCGCAGGCTTCGATCATTTTCTGGGCCGTGATGGCGTCCGCCAGCGAACTCAGCGGCGGCGCCCCGAGCCGCAGGCAATCGACGAGGAAGTGCTTCACCTCGTTGGCCACGCTACCGGCGTAGGCCGTGTACGTTTGACTGTGAACCAACCCTGGTTTAATTTCAACGTGGTCGCGATAGCTGTAGCGCGTGCTGCCGGCGGTGCCAATGACTTTCACCATCACCGTCCACGGGTCGGCGGCGTGATCATCGGCGGCGAAGCTCGCGCAGAAGTGGGCCAACGCCCCGTTCTTCAACCGCATCTGCACCATGGCGATGTCTTCCTCTTGGAACTCCTTGTAGTGGAGGTTGGCCTTCATCGCACAGAGTTCGACGGGTGCCCCAACCAAGTACAGCAGAATGTACGAGTGGTGCGTGAGAATCTGCCGGACGACGCCGGGGTAGCGCTTGGCCACCTCCTCGGGGTGGTGGATGTTGTACATCACGTAAGCTGAAACGATTGTGCCGAGGTCGCCGCCCTCCACGAGTTCGCGCGTTCGGATCATGCTGCTTTCGTAGACGTAATTGTGGCCCGGCAGCACCGTGAGTCCCTTCGCATCCGCGAGGGTCTTCATCTGCTGGATCTCATCGACGCTCATACCGACGGGCTTTTCGACGAGTACGTGTTTGCCGTGGGCCAGCGCCAGTTTCGTGTATTCGAGGTGCGATTCCAAATTCGTCAGCACGAAGACGGCGTCGATGGCCGGATCGCTCACCAACTCTTCGGGATTCGCGTAGTTCTTGCAGCCGAAGTCGCGGGCACGGGCCGTGGCTCGATCTTGGCTCCGGTTCCAGAGTCCGACGAGCTTCGCCCCCGGCACCTTTTTCACGGCGGCCGCATGCAGGATGGCGATGTCCCCCGCGCCGATGAAGCCGACGCCGAGGGTCTCTTGGGTGATCTTGAGCATGAGCGGAGGGTTCCAGGACGTTTCGGGATGGGTGTTGTTGTCGCGGGGTTGGCCGGGTTTGGCTAGCCCACCGCTCGCATTTGTCCGCAGGTTCAATTGCGGCCGAGAATCGAACTGGTTTCCCCTGCGGAAAAACGCCCCCGAGTTGAGCTAGCAGATGGTTCGCAAAATGACTAAGTTTACCCGGCGGCGGGCGAACTATTTCCGCGTCGAGCGACCGTCTTTTGGATCGGGCGAATGATTGACCACATGAAGGCCGTCTGGACGTTCCGCTATTTTTGGTTGTCGTTGGTCAAGATGGACTTGGTGACGCGGTACCGTCGCTCGGTGTTGGGCATCGGCTGGTCGATGCTCCATCCGCTGGCCATGACAACTGTTCTGTGCGTGGTGTTCAGCCATTTTAACGCCGACCCCACGAAGCCGGATGCGTGGCGGTTGTACGCCCAGCGAACCCTCGCCGGGCTGGCCGTGTGGGAATTTCTCCGCAACACGCTCGTGCTCGGGTGCAAGTCGTTCCTGCAAAACGAAGCCTACATCCGCCTGAGTCCATTGCCGTACGGCATCTATCCCCTGCGCACTGTGATGGGGAACTCCATTCACCTGCTCATCACGCTGACGGTGCTGGTCATTCTGGTGGCCGTGCTCGGCACGGTGTACGTTCAACCGACGATATGGGCCGTATTCCCGGCCATCATTTTGGCCATGCTCTTCGGCTGGGGGATCGCCACGATCGCCGCGTTCGCCACCACCTATTTCCACGATGTGTCGCACCTGATCGAAGTCGCCGCGCAGGCGTTCTTCTTTCTCACCCCGATCATGTACGAGCCGAAACTCCTGATCGATCAACAGTTGGGTTGGCTCGTGACGGTCAACCCGGTGTACGTGTTCATCGAGATCATCCGGGAGCCGCTGGTATCGGGTATCATCCCGGACTGGGATCGCTACGCCTACGCGGGCGGGATGACGGCGTCGAGCGTGGCCCTCGGGTTGGGCACCATCGCTTGGCTCCAAAAACGGGTCATCTTCCAACTTTGAGCGCGGGTACGAACTCCGGAATTCGAGAGAGATCAGAAGCATGGGGCGGATCGAGCTGAAGGATGTGAACGTCACCTTTTCGTTGCGGAAAACGACGAAAGTGACGCTGAAGGAATACCTGCTGAAGGGCTTGTTCCTGACCACGGTGAACCCGGTGGTGGCGATCCACGCGTTGAACAATTTGAACTTGACCCTGAACGACGGCGAGCGGCTGGGCGTCATCGGCCACAACGGGGCCGGCAAAACGACGATGCTGAAAATGCTCGCCGGGGTCTACCCGCCGACCTCGGGGTCTCGGATTGTCGAAGGGCGAATTTGTTCGCTCTTCGATATTTCCGTCGGGTTCGAGGGCGAAGCCAACGGCTGGGACAACATCAACTACCGGGGCTATTTGCAGGGCGAAACGCCGAAGTCTCTTAAAAAGAAACGGGGTGAAATCGCCGAGTTCTGCGAACTGGGCGACTTCCTCAACATCCCGGTGCGGTACTATTCCGCGGGCATGTTGGTGCGGTTGGCATTCGCCATCGCCACGGCGACCGAGCCGGATATCCTGCTCGTCGACGAGGTCCTCAGCGTCGGCGACATGGCTTTTGTCACCAAAGCCAAAGACCGCATGCGGCAGATGATGAAAAAGTCGAGCCTCATGGTGCTCGTCAGCCACGATTTGAACTCGGTTCAAGAGTTCTGCACGCGGGCCGTTTGGATGGAACACGGCCGCGTGCTACTCGATGGCGAGCCGAGGGCAGTGGTCACCGCGTACCAAGCGAGCATTGCCCAACCCGCCGCCGTCGTCGCTTAACCGGGGCCGTGCATGGCCGCGTTATCCGTCCCCGATTTCAGCGTGATCGTCATCAACTTCAACGGCGCCGAAACTCTCCCGGCCTGTCTGTCCGCGCTCCGCACGCAAACGTGGCCGCAGGATCGCTTCGAGACGATCTTGCTCGACAATGCGTCCCGCGATGATTCCCTGCAACTTTTGCGGACACAGTTCCCAGACGTCCGGGTGATTGCCGAAACGCGGAACACCGGCTTTGCCGAGGGGAACAATCTGGCGATCCGGGAAGCCAACGGTGGCGTGATTGTCCTGTTGAACAACGACACGATTCCCGATCCGTTCTGGCTCGAAGAACTCCACCGGGCGATTCTGGAGAATCCGAATTGCGTCGTCGGAAGTAAATTGATTTTGGCCGCCGAGCCGAACCGAATCAACAGTGCGGGCCTGTTTTTACTCCGTGATGGGCGTGGGGCCGACCGATCCTTCATGCAACTCGATCAGGGCCAATACGAACGGGGCGGTGTCCTCTTCGCTGCCTGTGCCGCTGCCGTGGCTATTCCGCGAGCACTGCTCCGCGTGCCGTTATTCGACCCCACGTACTTCCTGTACTGCGAAGATCTCGAAGAAGCTTGGGCCGGGCAACTGGCCGGCCGGCGGACGGTGCTGGCACCGCGCGCCGTCGTCCGGCACGTGGTCGGGGCGTCCGCCGGGGATCGCTCACCCTTGTTTTGGTACTACGTTGAACGGAACCGAACGCTCACCGCACTCCGCCATGGTGATCCGTTTCTGGTGGTCTATTCCGTGACCGGGTTGGGCATGCGTGCCGCGCGGGCGCTGGTCATGGCCATCCTCCGCCGCCCGGCACCGAAGTACCGCTGGCCAGCCGTCCGGGCAATTGGCCAAGCATTCGGCGACGTGTTACTCCTTGCCCCTGGAATCCTCAGCCAGCGCTTCATGAACCCGCGCCGACGGGGGCCAAATTGATGCGGGTGCTCATCAATGGACTCTCGACGCTCAAAGCGAAAACCGGCGTCGGCCATCACATCGCCGATCTCTTCGCGGCTCTGGGGGACGCGGAACCATCGAGTCAGTTCACGCTTTACCCTGGCAAAATGGTGCGTCGCTTGGCCGAACGGCGAGCCACGCGAGCGAACGGGAGCAAATCACAACCCGCAGCGGCCGCCGGTGGATTCGTATCCCGAATGAAGGGAGCCGTTGTGGCCACGGCGAAGTTCGGAATTCGTACCCATTTCGCCGCGTACTCAAGGTGCTTCCGGTTCGATCTGTACCACGAGCCAAACTTCGTTCCCCTGCCGACGCGATTGCCGACCGTGATTACCGTTCACGATTTGTCCGTGTTGAAGTACCCCGAGTGGCATCCGGCGGATCGCGTGCGGTACCACCAAAAACATTTTCTGAAAGGGTTGAGCCGGGCGGCGCATGTAATCGTGGTGTCCGAAGCGGTGCGGCAAGAAATGATCGCCGATTTGAACTGTCCCGCCGAACGCGTCTCGACCGTTCACAACGGGATCGGTTCGCAGTTCGTACCACAGCCCCCCAAGCAAATGGCATCCGCCCGTCGTGAACTAGGCTTGCCCGAGAAGTTCTTCCTCTGCGTCGGTACCATCGAGCCACGCAAAAATCTCGGCACCGTCCTCCGGGCCTTCATCGACCTTCCGGCATCTGTTCGCCAAGCCTGCCCGTTGCTCTTAGCCGGCCCGTGGGGATGGCGAGCCGACGCCGACCGCGAACTGTTCGAAGGCGCCGGTCGCGCTGCCGGGGCACGACACCTCGGCTACGTCTCGGCCGAGCAATTGCCCCTGCTGTACGGTGCGGCCCGCGTGCTGTTGTATCCGTCGCACTACGAAGGTTTCGGCCTGCCACCCATCGAAATGCTGGCCTGTGGCGGCGCCGTGCTCGCTTCGACCGCGTCGGCGTTGCGTGAAGTGATGGGCCCAATTGGAAAACTGATGGAACCGTCTGACGTGTCTGCTTGGCGGGACGCAATGCACCGCGTCGCGTTAGACGACGACTACCGCAACGAATTGGCGGCCGGTGGAATTGCGCACTCC
>JANXWE010000329.1 GCA_025351325.1 Fimbriiglobus sp. | reverse complement strand
CGCCGCTTCGGCGCACCCTGGGAAACCTCCGACGCGTTGTGGGAATACGGCAAATTTGAGGTTCCCCAGGGTGCGCCGCGGCGGCGACCCTGGGCTGTGGGATGTAACCCCTCCGGGGTAAAGAGGAGGGGGTCTCTCATGATCACCGCAACGACTTCAAAGTGCTCGAATCCCGGAGCTAACCCGGAATGCCGCTGCCGCGAACGCTGAATCGACTCTTCTGGTTCGCCACGCACAAAATCGGCTTCTGGGTCTTCCACCTCGGCTGGAGTTATCGCTGTTCCGGTCGGCAGCAGCTCCCCGATGTCGGTTCCGCACTGATCGTCTCGAACCATCAATCGTTCATCGACCCGCTCCTCGTGGGATTGATCGCCCGCCGTCCGCTGACGTTTTTAGCCCGTAAGAACCTCTTCAAAAATCGGATCTTCGGGGCGCTGCTCCATGAGTATGGCGCGTTCCCCATCGACCGCAATCTCGGCAAAGACGGCCTGCAAGCCGTCTTCGAGGCCCTCGGTCGCGGGGAGGCCGTCACGGTGTTTGCCGAGGGAGAGCGAACGCACGACGGCGGACTGCAACCGTTGAAGGCGGGGATCGCCTTACTCGTCAAACGGGCCGACGCCCCGATTATCCCGTGCGCCATCGTCGGTGCTTACGAAAGCTGGCCACGCCACGCCAAGCGGCCGACGCTCGCCCCGCTGTTTCTGCCCAAGTCGGCGGGGAGCATCGCTGTAGTCTTCGGGGAGCCGGTGCCGGCCGGCCATTATCGCACCTGGAGCCGCGAGGCCATTCTGAACGATCTCGAAGCCCGGTTGGCACAGGCGTACGCCGAAGCGAAAAAACGCCAACGGCGGTGACTCTGCGGTACAATAAGATTGTCTCTCCAGTGAAACGACCCTTCGGGAAGGGCTACTGTGTCCAACCCAGCGACTTCGGATCGCGATCATTCGCCGGGCGATGCTCCATCGGCCCCGGCCGACGAGTTGATCACCCGGTCTGAGGATGACACGGCCAGTTTCCTCCAGGCTCCCGACTCTGAGAATCCGATCCCGACATCGTCCGACATCGGCCGGCAGATCGACGGGTACAAACTCCTCCGGATTCTCGGATCCGGCGGCATGGGTACGGTTTGGGAAGCAAAAGATCTCCGCCTCCTGCGCCTTGTGGCCATCAAGTTGATGATCGCCACGCTCTTGGCCTGTGAGAAAGCCCGCGAACGGTTCCTCCGCGAAGCACGTTCCCAAGCCGCCATCCACCACGAACATGTCGCCCCCATCCACGCCGTCGGGGAACAGGACGGAACCCCGTACATCGTGATGCCACTGTTGCTGGGGGAAACCTTGGCGATGCGGCTCGCCCGAGCGCCCATTCTCACACCCGCTGAGATCCTTCGGATCGGTCGAGAAATCGCCGCCGGACTCGCGGCCGCCCACGGGAAACAACTCGTCCATCGGGATATCAAGCCATCCAACATCTGGTTGGAAGGAGACGACGCCAAAGTGCGGCTCCTCGATTTCGGTTTGGCCCGTTCCGCGGAACACGACCCGGAAGTGGTGATCACCGCCAGCGGCGTCGTCCTCGGCACACCGGCTTACATGGCCCCCGAACAAGCCGCCGGCGCCGATGTCGATGGTCGTGCGGATCTCTTTGCACTCGGCATGGTGCTGTACGAACTGGGCACGGGCAAAAGGCCCTACACCGGCACTTCACTCTACTCGACGCTGCTGGCGCTGGCCACGCACGAGCCGCCAGCAGCCCATGAAGTTCGACCCGAAATTCCACTCGATTTGTCAGGATTCATCCAAGGGTTACTGATCAAAGATCCCGCAAAACGGGCCCCGCAGACCGCGCAATTGTGCGTCGAACAGATTGAACAGATGCAGGCCGGTGCGTCGCCGCCGAAGCGGAACCCTCCAATGGTGACTCGTCGCCATGGGAGGTGGTGGCTCTTGGTCGCGTGCCTCCTCGTCGGCTTGATTGGAATCGGGATTGATATTGCCTACTGGCCACGAAACACTGTGCCGTCGGCACCGAAAACAACTCCGGATCAATTACAAAGCTTCATGCCATCACTGCGCGGTAAAGAGATCACGTCCGACCGGCGCGACACCACTAAGAACGGAATCCTCGGCAACGAGCGGAAGAACCTGTACCAGTACAACGGCCGGACGGGCATCCCGTTGTTGAACGAAATTGAACCTGGCAAATTCACGCTGAAGATTCCGTACTCCGGCCAGTACGAACGTGAAGGCTATACACTCGGTATCTTATCCACCCGCGAAAGCAACCCGTGCTCGGGGCGACTGGAGTACACGATCCAAGCGGACGGAAACCAATACCGCATCGTCGATATGCAATGGGTCAGCGACATCCCGGATACTCCGACCAACCACGACTCGCATCGATCCGCAAAGGACGCGGTCGAAATCCTGCTCCGCCAAGTGATGCCCGACTTGCGTTGATTCCGAAACGAAAACAGCCACCCGAATTCGGGTGGCTGTTGATCTTCGATCTGCGGCAGTTACTCGCCGGCGTTGTCACCCTTCAGACTCAGTGGCTTCAGGATGTCTTCCACCGATTCGGACGACCCCGTGACGGGCTGGCCGACCGGATCGAGTTTGATCCGCTCTTTCTTGACTTCCAGATCCTTGCGCATCTTTTCGATGCTCTGCTTGATGCTGCTCAAGCGGCTGTCGTCCTTCTGGTATTTGTTCTCCATTTGCTGGAGCTTGATGTTCTGATATTCCACTTCGATGGCGTCGACTTCGCTCTTGAGCGTCTGCTTCTGGTTCGTCAGTTCCGCGAGTTGCTTCTCGAGGAGTTCCTTCGACCGTTCGCGGTGGCTCAAGGTCTTTTCCATCGTGGTCGCGGTGTTCTTCTTGCGGACGAGCAGCGACACGTCCGACTTCAGGCGATCCTTGGCGTCCGGGATGCTCAGCATCTCGCGGCCGTAAGCGATTTGGCCTTCGGTGGT
>JANXWE010000297.1 GCA_025351325.1 Fimbriiglobus sp. | reverse complement strand
TCGACGATTTTCACCACGGCGATGCTGTACGCGGTCGCCTCTTTCGAGTTCGGGTGAATTTTCACGTCTTCGGTCTTCTCTTCAATTTCGGAAACGATCCCCACGAAGACACGCTGAGCCGTCAGGGTTCGCTCGGCACTGCTCGGTTGATAGATCCGGAGCGCGTCCGCCGAGTTTGCCACCGCGAACAAACTCACCAGAATCAAAATTCCGCGCATGGCTGATCCCCTGTCGGAGTTGAAGTTGGGTATATGGTACCTCAACTCCGTCGGAATTTGAAATGCCCGTTACAAACCGGTGACGCAACGGATCTTGGGAGTTCGCCGCGCTGGTCAACTTTGCAACTCTTACCGGTTCCGACCCGGTAACAATTGCAACTCGGACAAACGCTTTTACAAAGCGGAATTCCTTGCCGATCAAAAACGCTGCAATTCCTAGGAAAATGAAAAGGCCTCTCGTTTGGCACATCCCGTGCATTAACTACCATTGTCGCAACCGACCCCAACCGGTTCCGAACACCGGCGAGCTGATCCCCCAAAGACCTTCTCGCCCCGGCTTCTCGCGGATCGTCAACCCCCCGACGATCCGCAGCCTAACCCCCCAGGCTTCGGAGCCGGAAGACCCCTGTCGAAGTTCAACCCCCGAACTTCGACTCAAAACCCGACGGGCCGCCCACCAACCCCGGTGTGCGGCCCGTCGGGTTTTTTGTGTTTTGGCGTGACGACTACCAACGAAAAAACAGCCCGCTGATGCGGGCTGTTTCCGTTCCATCGACCGGCCCTTACTTCTTCGCGGCCGGGGCTTGCGCCATGGCCACGACCAGCACTTGGATCTTCGTTTCGATGCCGTAACCGAGCGAGAGCGGCACTTCCGTGAGGGTGTTCGCTTCCTTGATCGGATGCTCGAGCTTGATCATCTCCGGTTCGACCTGGAGGTTCTTGCCCTTGAGCGTCTTGCTGATTTCGTGGGCCCCGATCGAACCGTACAGGTGGTTCTCTTCGTTGGCTTGCGCTTCGATGGTGATCGTCGTCAGCCGCGACAGCTGCTCGGCGAGCACTTTCAAGTCCGCGAGGCGGGCCTCCTTGGCCTTGGTGATCTTGATCTGGTGCTTCTCGAGCAGCTTCAGATCGTGCGGCGTCGGCACCACCGCCATCCCGTGCGGGATCAGGTAGTTGCGGGCGTAGCCGGCCTTCACTTCGACCTGGTCGCCGACTTTGCCCAGGTGGGCCACGTCTTCGACGAGGACGATCAGGCTGCCGCCGTTCGGGCCTTTTTTCACTTGGTTGCGCTTGCGGACTTTCGGCGCCGGCAGGGCGCGGACTTTCACTTCGGTTTTGCCTTTGCTCTTGGCATCGCCCTTCGGCTTGGTCGCGGTCTTGGCCATGGAAATGAACCTATTTAGGCGTCGGGAAGTCAGGCTTCCCGACGCGGGTGAGCGGAATCGTTAAAACGGGATATCGCTGTCGCCATCGCCCTGGTCGGGCGGGCCGTCGGAGTAGCCACCGCCACGCGGCGGTGGCTGCTGGGCCGGTCGACCGCTGCCGGCCGGCGCCCGTGCTGGGGAATAGGCGGCTCGATCTTCGCCACCACCAGCGGAATCACCGGCGCCCTTGGCATCGAGGAACTGGATGCTCTCGACGACCATCTTGTGCTTCGAGCGCTTCTGGCCGGGGTTATTTTTGTCGTCCCACGTTTCGTACTGCAACCGGCCTTCGATGTAAATCTGTGAGCCTTTGCTGCAGTATTGCACGATCAGGTCGGTGAGCTTCATCTGCCGGGTGTCGTCGGCCCGGCTATACGCTTCGCAGTCGAGGTACAGCGGGTTGGGATCGTTCTCCCAACTGCCGTCGGGCCGTTTCTTGCTCTTGCCGACCGCGAAGCGGAACTTCACCACGGTACTCCCGCTGTTGGGCAATACCCGCGGTGGCTCCGGGTTGTCGGTCAGCCGGCCGATCAGCATCACTTTGTTCAGCGTCGCCATGAGAATACTCCTGAGTTGCGGCCCGTTTTAGGGTTGGGGTTCAACGTTCGGTAGGAAAGTTGGGCCACACTCCAAGCATATCAGAATCAAACTCAAACACAGAAGCGAGGTCAGTTGTCACAAATGCGGAATGGGGAATTCGGAATGCGGAATGGAAGGTTTTTTCATTCCCCATTCCGAACTCCGCATTCCCAACTTGGCTCATTCTGGCTTATCGTCCCGGCGGCGGGGTGGCCGCCGTTCGCCGGCCGGCATTTGCGTGCCGGCGAGGCCACCGACGAATCCACCACCGAATTCGGCGCCGGGATCGTTAATCAGAGCCGGGTTGATGTCGGTCGGCGAGGTCTCTTCCTGCATCCCGCGGAGCGCGAATCCGGGGGCTTGATCGTTGCGGGCGACATCGAGCATCGCCTCTTCCCAGCGGTAGTCGATGTGGGCCGTCAGGTGCCGCAACAGATATTCGGTCATGCTCAAGCGGAAGTCGTGATCCATCGCCGCTTGCTTGGTCGATTCCATTTTGTAATAGACGATGTAGTACGAGCCCTTTTTGTGGGTCGTGCTCGCACGGCGGATGTTGTAAGCGATTTTGCGCTCGTCCCACATCCGGGCCACGAGGATCTCTGCGCCGTGTTTCTCGAGTGCGGCGTGCAGATTGTTTTTGAGAACGTCTGGCTCGGTGGCCATCCGGTTGGCGTCGAGCAAGAACATCGTTTCGTACAGTTCAACGGGCATACAATCCTCTTCGGAAAAGCCTGCGGGTCGCAGGCACGGTTGCTTTGGCTCGGGCGGAAGGAAAGTCTTCCGTTCGACCCCCACCCACCACGGCGGGGGAACAACCTGCTAAGAATCGGCAGCCGGAGTTCCCGGTTCGGGTTCCGGCTTCTTCAATTTGCGGGCGTCCCGTCGGCGGTCGCGTTCTTCTTGACTCAACGGCGGCTTATGCTTCGGCGGTTCACTCGGCCCGTTGGCGGCATTCATGCAAGCACTCGTCCCTTGGCGAATCCAAACCATCACCGCGTTGGCAGCGGCAGCCACGGCTTGTTCCACTGTCGCCCGTTCGCCGGGTTTGAAGCGGCTGAGAACGAAATCGACCGCTTCACCGGGCCCGGGTTGGCCGACACCGATTCGCAATCGCAAGAACGTATCGGTTCCCAAGCAATCTTGGATGTTCCGCAGTCCATTTTGCCCGCCGTGACTTCCGCTGGCGCGGATCCGCAGCTTTCCCAGGGGCAAATTGAAATCATCGCAGACGACCATCACGTCGGCGGCCGTCAATTTGTAAAAGTCGATCAACCCCCGGACGGTTCGCCCCGAAAGGTTCATGAACGTCTCGGGCTTGGCGAGCAGCACCTTTTCCCCGGCTTCGGTCGTCTCGGCGACCAAGGCCGAAAAGGCGGTGCGGAAGGTTCCGACCGCCGGGGCCGCCGCCAAGTAGTCGATGACTTCGAAGCCGACGTTGTGCCGGGTTCCGCTGTATTTGGCCCCCGGATTCCCGAGGCCGACGACGATCTTCATGGTCGGGCTTCATCGATCGGGGGTAAAAAGACTCACTCGGCGTCGCCGTCCTTCGGCTTCTTGGCCGTGAGGACTTCCGGCTCGGCGGTCTCGGCTTCGGCGACTTCCGGCTCTTGGCCCGGCAGTTTCAGTTGAACGACCACGGCGTCGTCGGCTTCCAGCACCGTCACGCCCGGCGGCAACTTCAAATCGCTGACGTGGATCGGGTGACCCAACTGCAACGCGCTGATGTCGACGCGGACGCTTTCCGGAATCGCGGTCGCCCCGCACTCGATGTGCAATTCGTGGAGCGGCTGTTCGAGCACGCCGCCACCGGTGGTTTTCGGGGCGCCGCGGAGTTCGACTTTGACTTTCACCTTCACCGTGTCCGACGCCGACACGCGGAGCAGGTCGAAGTGGACGATGTGCTTCGAAAGGTAATCGAACTGCAAGTCCTTGATCAGGACGGTCTCTTTCTTGCCGCCGAGGACGATCTCGATCGTCCGGGCTTTCAGCACCCGGACGGCGTGGTTGAATTCTTTCGCGGTCACGGTCACTTGCACGGGGGTTTCTTTGTGCCCGTAAACGATACCGGGGATCATGCCCGTATCGCGGAGCTTGCGGGCGATGCGAGTGCCTTTGCCTTCGCGGACGTGAACGGCCAATGCGACAGCTTGCGACACAGTGATAACCTCGGGCGAACCGCGACTCTCGCACCAATAAAGGTGCTACCCTCGCCAGCCACCGTAATATGTGTGAATTCCGAAGCCACCTTCGGCAATCCGTCATTATGGAACGGGGCACAGGGATCGGCAAGGGTTCGTAAGAATCCGACACCGAGGTTAGTGAACCTGCCAATCTGGTAAGGCCACGCCACGACCAGCACTGGCCAGTCTTTGGCCGATGAACACACTTTTGCCTGAGAAAACTGGCTGAAATTGCCGGCTTTGTCCCGGCACTCCATTTGCATTCTCGGTCGGAACATCCGCACCGTCGAGGAGTCGACATGACCCGGCCACCGCATCGTTTCCGAATCGCATTCACGCTCATCGAACTGCTGGTCGTCATCGCCATCATCGCGATTCTGATCGGCTTGCTGCTGCCCGCCGTGCAGAAAGTCCGCGAGTCGGCGGCTCGCATGAGCTGCCAAAACAACCTCAAACAGATCGGGCTGGGCCTCCACGGCTACCACGACGCCAACTTGGTTTTCCCGCCGGGGTTCACGGCCCTGGCCGCGCCGGGTGGCGATGTCAGCCCCGGTTGGGGCTGGTCGTTCCACATCTTGCCGTACTTCGAGCAGGACAATTTGTACCGGTTGCAACCAAACTTGACGCTGCCGGTGACGACAAGCGCCGTGCTCGGCCAGAAGATCAAAATCTACCTGTGCCCCTCAGACATCCAGACGGAAAACTTTCCGGTGTACGGGCCGGGCGGGGTGCCCTTGACCGGCATCAGTGCCGCGCCGTGCAGCTACGCCGCGTTCGTCGGTGGCGATGAAACCGAAGTGGCCACCGGCGACTCCAACGGCCAATTCCACGGCTGCTTCTACCGCAACAGCAAGACGCGCATCACCGACATCACCGACGGCACCAGCCACACGGCGCTGGTCGCCGAGCGGGCCTGCGGAATCACCCAAGGGACGTGGGCCGGAGCGTTGCCCGGTGCGCGAATGCGGCTGGGACAAAAGAACCCGGTCTTCCCGATCAACCCGAACATGGACTACGACACCGATCTCTTCGGCCTGATGCACTCCAACTGGATCAACGCCACCAACGAGCAATCCGACGACGGTGGCACCGACGATCCCTCCAGCTTCCACACTGCCGGGGCGAACCACTTGTACGGCGATGGCTCCGTTCGTTTCCTGCGCAATGTCAGCGGTCGAAAAGGGTCCCCGGCACCGGCCGACCGGTTGGCGTATTGGGCGACGGGAACCCGCGCCGACGGCGACTTCACCCAAGCGATCGAGTGACCACCATGCGGCGACTGTTTGTTGGAATGCTGTTGATCACACTGCTACTCGGTTGTGGTCGGACGGATGGGCCGCAGGAGAAATACTTCGGCGGCGAGACCGTCGAGCATTGGCTCGACGGTGTCAAAAGTCCGGATCCGAAGAGCCGGAAAAAGGCCGCCGATATGCTCGGGAACATCGGCGCAGTCGACGTCCGGGCCGTGCCGGCACTGATCGAAGTCGTGAAAGACCGGGACGCCAAAGTCCGGGACGCGGCTGTGCTCGCACTGTCCAAAATTGGCCCACCCGCGGCGTCGGCGGAATCGGTGCTGATGGAAGCAACCCAGGACAAAGACGCGATGGTTCGCACCCACGCCACGGCCGCGCTGGAACGGGTGAGAGGGACGAAGTAGCCTGGGGGCCAGCGGTATTCCTACACTAACCCCGTACGATACTCGCACGCATTCGCAGGAGCAACCGTGAACATTCCCTGGTGGGGCTACGTGATTTTGGCCGGGTTGGCGTGGGGGACTTACGTTCCGATCATCGCCTTCGGCGGCCTGGAGTTCGGCGGGAAATCAAACGCCCGGCTCGCCGCGATCCTGTGCGTCGGCTTGGCCTACTTCGTGTTGGCCGTCCTCTTCCCGATGATCCTGTTCGTGTCGGGCCAAGAGGTGCAGCCGACCATCAAGACCTCGGCGGTCGTCTTCAGTTCGTTGGCCGGGGTCGCCGGGGCCATCGGGGCCATGTGCGTGGTCTTCGCCACCAGCGCGTCCGTTCAAGCGGCGACGTCGGCGGGTCTGCCGCCGACGGCTTACAAGGTGTACATTGCCCCGCTGATCTTCGGGTTGGCCCCGGTCATCAACACGCTGCTCAGCA
>JANXWE010000270.1 GCA_025351325.1 Fimbriiglobus sp. | reverse complement strand
GTACTTCTTCGGGTTCAGCGGGTTCGGGTAGATGCTCAGTGTCACCGTGCTGTCACCGAACTCGGCCAACGGCAGCTTGTCGGCGATCTTCGCCAGGATCGCGTTGCTCTTCGGATCACCCCAGAGAATCAGGTTGTTGTTTTTAATGTCGTCATCGGTCACATCCTTATCGGCCTTCATCGGAGCGTCGCCGCGGAACTGCTTACGCCAATGCTCGGTGGCGTGCTTCATTTCCTGGGTCGTCCACTTTCCAATGGTCTCGTTCATCGGCTTGCCGGTGGGGGAGACCATGAGGAAGGAATCCATGAAGGCGTCGTCGATAGGGCCTTGGAGGCCGTGGGATTTGGCGAGTGCAAGTTTGACTTTCGGGCGATCCGCAACGGCACGGGCGTCGAGCGCCTGCGGGACCGGTTTGTCCAGCCTCTTGAACTCGGTCGGTATCGAAGTCGCGCCGACAAGTTTGCCGTTAAGTTCAAAAAACATGTAACTGTGCCAACCCTGCACGGTCAATGTTGTCACTCCTTTGGTCGTGACTTTGATGATGCCGCTGTTGTTCGGTTGCGACACATAAGTAGCCGTCACTTCCGCCGGTTCCCAATGCTTCTCTAACCCGGTGATCGTGAGCCAGTCGCATTGGTTGTAACGGAGGGTGTTTGTGACGAACTTGATCTCCTTGCGATCCGGGCCGACCGGCAAGCCCTTCTCCACAATCGCGTCGATCCGCTTGTTGACTTCCTCCTTCGCGGCCTTCTCGTAATTGTGTCCGGCGCCCGGCCCGATGATGTGTGTCAATTCCATGCCGAGTTTCTTCATCTCGCGGGCCATCACGTCGGCGGCCTGCTTCTGGTTGTCCTTCTCGCCGCTGTAGGCCACCGTCGGGATGTTGAAGATGTTCTGCGCGGTGTCGGTGGCGTTGTACATGCCCCAGAGCTTCTTCTCGTACCACGTCGGTTCGACCTTCTCGTTCTGGAAGACTTTCAGAAACTCGGGCGTCTCGCTGAAACCGGCCCCCGGTGCGGCGGCACAGAACAGCGTCGGGTAGTGAACCGCATACTGCCAGCAGGCAGCCCCGCCCATGCTGAAACCGCGGGCCACGATTCGCTTGTCGTCGACGCGGTAGTGCTTTTTGACATGATCGAGGCACTCGAACGAATCGATTTCCCCGGCCAATTTGTTCGCGTTGCTGAACCGCCCGAACGGGTGGAGCACGATGGCCCCATTCGGCGTGAACTCGCCGGCGTTCTTGGTGCGGTCGTTGATAAAACTCGCTTCGACCACGTTTTCGTATCGGCCGTGCCACCAGAAATCGAGCCGGTGCGGAGTCTTCGCGGCGAAGTCATAATCCTTCGGGATCACCAAACCGTACGGCTGCACGCTGCCATCGATTTTGGATTTGTAACCACGGACCACCAAGCCGGTCGCGGTCGTCCACGGGGTCTTGCCGGCCTTCATCGCCGTTGCCCGCTCCAATCCCGACTTCAGCACACTTTTCACGGTGCCACCGGGTGCGGCCCCTTTGTTGTCGTAAACCTCGTTGTAATCGAGCGCCCAGCGCACGGCTTTCTCGTAGATCTGCACGTCCGGTAAAAGCTCGTGTTTGCCGATGTCTTTGATGAGATCTTGGAGTTCGCTTAGCCCTGTCTTGAGTTCTTCGCGCACCGGTTCCGGTAGCGCAGAACCGAGAGGGGGCACGGGTCGGACATCGGCCAGTTGATTATCACCGGGGCCATCGGCGCTGACTGTTCCACACAGGATTGCACTGACAACGAGGCAAAAGGGGAGGCGCATCGGGAACTCCGGGAGCGGAATCGGTGTTGGGGAAACTGTACGCGATGGAGGAAGCACGGCAAATGAGGAATCTGGGAACGGGTTCAGTTCGAGTGATGTTATTATGTGTACAGTGGTGAATATACGATGCAAAGAGAGGGCTGTCAAACGGATTGTTCGAAATACGTGAAAGAGTTGTCTGGAACGTCTCAAAAGTAGAGTTATTCGAGGCCGGGGGTTCTCCGATTCACCGGGCTTCGCTAGATTAGCGGGTACGCAGGAATTGATTCCAGATCCAGTACGAGGATGAGCCATGGCTTCGACCAAGATGATCGACGTTCGACGGGGCATGGTGCTGAGCATGAACGGTCAGCTCTTGTACTGTCTCGAACGGGACTTGAACACGCCGGGAAACTGGCGTGCGATTTTGTACTTAAAACTGAAGAACCTCAAGACCGGTTCCATCGTCGACGAACGCGTCCACCCGGACGACAAAGTCGACGTTGTCTACCTCGACACACGACCCTGTACATACTCGTACAAAGACGGCGACGACTTCGTGTTCATGGACGCCGAGACGTTCGAGCAGGTCACACTCAACGCCGAGATGGTCGGCAAACAGATGCCTTATCTGCGTGAAAACGACTCGGTGACGATCACCTTTTTCGATGGTCGCGCCCTCGGGATGGATCTCCCGCAAACGGTCACGCTGCGGGTCACCGAAACCGAGCCGGGAATCAAGGGTGCCACGGCGGCGGCGCAACAGAAATCAGCCACACTCGAGACGGGGCTGAAGGTGCAAGTTCCTTCGTTCATCACCGAAAACGAGTTGATCGTGATCCAGACGGACGACGGCAAGTACCTCCGTCGCCAGAAGGAGTAGCCGTCGAATGGATGGCGATCGCGGTTTCCGCCGAGAAAATTTGAATCATTCGGGGTGTTTCGATGGCCATCCAGTTTCAGTGCGGCTGCGGAAAGAGCTACACCGTCGCCGAGTCGTTCGCGGGCAAACGGGTCAAATGCAAGGCCTGTGCCGCTGTTGTGGCCGTACCGACTCTACCCGAAACGGCAGCCGATTTTGAGTTCGTCGATGAACCAGTCG
>JANXWE010000263.1 GCA_025351325.1 Fimbriiglobus sp. | reverse complement strand
TCTTCAGCACCGTTTTGCTCGCCTCCATCAACCCGACCAGAAGCTCACGCGCGGTGCCGACGGGCAGGTGATCGGCCAGAGGACGGTTCGGGACATCGTGCGGCGGTTGCGTCTTCAAGTCGGCGAACGGCGACTCGGCGCACCGCCCCCGCCAGACCAAAATGTTGCGGTAACTCACGCCCGCGTGGAACTCCAGCACACCGCCGGCGAGGTCGCGGCCGCCCAGTTCGGCTTGGATCGCGGCCATCAATTCGCCACCGTCTTCACTCGTGATGTGCCCGGCGGTGAAGTCGTCCATCGTGCCCTCGGGGGCGTGGATCCAGTTGCAGCGGATGGCCCAATCATTCGGCCCCAAGGGGATGCCCATCGCGGCCGTTTCGAGCGGCGCCCGCCCGGTGTACACCTTCAACGGGTCGTACCCGAAGAGCGACAATGTGGCCACGTCCGAAGCGGGTGTGAGAGTCGCCGGGACGTTGTTGGCCAGGCCGGTGGTGCCGAGTTGCACCACGCGATCCATGTTCGGCAAGTGCGCCGCTTGCAGGGGGGTGCGGTGGCCCAGTTCGGCAACTGGTTCGTCGGCACAACCGTCGGGAATGATGATGAGGTATTTCATGGAGGTGATTGCAAAAGGGAAGCCCCATTTGACCCTATTCTCGGATAGCAAAAATATTGTTGACAGCAGCGGTGGTCATGCTATTGCACGCCGAGACTCATTCAAGAAAGGTGGATCTCGAACCGGGTGGGACGGTTTGGGCGATGCCGTGCAAAGTGGAAGGGGGCGCGATGCGTTTCTATGCAGTGGTGTTGGCCACCGTTGTGGTTCTGGCCGCCATGGGTAATTCCGCCCAAGCCCAGTACAAATCCCGGCCGATCGACACCGAAAAATTGGTGGTGAAACCGACCGACACGGCCACCAACATCGTCGGCACGTCGTTCAAATACGTCAGCCGCTTGGCGGCCGGGTACCTCGACAACAACGCGATGATCCGGACGGTGAACAACTTGTTCGGAAAGACGCAAGCGGCCCCGTCGACGCAAGGTGGCCTCAGCCCGTTACCCGACCCGAGCCGGTACCCGTCGACGTATTACAAAAGCCCCATTCAACCGGTGTTTCCAAAGTATTCAACGTACACGCGCTGATTCGATTTCCGCCACGCTGACTCGCGATCCACCATTTCGGCGGATCGTTTTGTTTTCCGGAACTTTCCCCGAAATCTAGGGTATAAGGAGTATTCCTCCACGCGGCCCGGATGCAGACGATGACCCGTTCATTCCTCCGATTCGCGTTGCTCACGTGCTTGTTATGTCGGGCTGAAACGGCGTCCGCTGCCGACGGCAAAACTGCCGACGCCAAACCGGTTGAAACCGCTGCGGCCGACTGGTCGAAGTTCGTCTTCGTGTCCGAAGTGCAGGGCGAGATCGTGAAAGTCGAGAAGAACAGTTTCCTCCTGAAGATCCCCGGCCCACCACAGAACAAAACGACCGGCACCGGTAAGAATCGGCATCTGATCCAAGTTCCGGGCAAACCGGTGGAACTCAGCGTGGCATTCGCCGACGCCGGATTCGTCCGCTGGAGCAAACTGCCGACGAAGCTCGATGTCCACGGGAAAAAAACAAGCCACACGGTCGAGGAAATCGCGGAGTTGAAAAAGCCGTACGGGGTGTCGGGCTACGCGGCGGAACGTACCGATCTCAAAGCGGGGCAGTCCGTCGATTTGGTCATGGTTCGGCTCCGGAAAATTCCCGCCGCCAAAGCGACCACTACGGATTTGGTCGTTAAAAAAGCGACGATTCTCGGAACCGATCCGGCCGTGAAACCCGCCGTGGAAGAACCCAAGAAGTGAGTCGCTATTTGTCATTGCAGAATTGGGCGTAGGCCTTGGCGACGTCCCCGGTCTTCGCATCGCCGGTGTGGGAATAGATTCCGTACCGCAATTTCAGATGGTCCCCCTTCGCCAGTGTCGCCAATTCTTTATTGCCCTTCACGCCCGGAAACCCCGACAGATGCCGTCCGAAGGGATTCGCGGCCATCAGACCGTATGCTCGTGTGTGCCAGACACTGCGGTGCTGATTTTTGGAGTCGTCGAAGATGGCGATGCCAGCAGTCTGATCCCCGATTTTGCCGGTGTAGTCATGCCAGTCGGCGACGATGCCCCAGAGCGGGAGGTTGTCCTTCGCCACCGCATCGGCCGTTTTCCCATCCGATGACGTGATGGTGCCGCCGCCTTTGACCTGCAACCGTATCCCATCGGGAACACGGACGCCCATCGAGCCTTCTTTCGTGTCACCGAAGGTGATGGGACAAACGCTGGCGTGCAGGTCGATTTCGAGCACGATGAGATACCCCTTGGCCAATTTCTGCACACGGATCATCCGACTCTCGTCGAGGATTTTTTCGTCGTCGGCAGTATGCCACTCGTTCTTGGTTGGGATGCTCACCGATGCCGGGGAAATAATCTTCACTTCGCCGACATCGGTGCAGACCATTTTGCCGTGCCCGGCCCCTTCCGACCAAAAATCGACACCTTGCACGTGTTTGTCGGCCGATTTGGTTTTGAGTGTCATGCCGACCGGGATCACGTCGCCGTGACAGAACCAAGCCGACTTCTGGTGGACGTGATCGGTCGTCTCCCCGGCGGTGCCTTTGATCATCGGCCAGGCCCGCGTGACCGCGAGGCCACCGGGTGCGTTTAAGGGCCAAAAGTAGGGCTTCACCGCACTCGTGGAAATCACGTAATTCGTCACGAGTTCGTCGCCGAATCGGAACTCGAGACTCTCTTTCGACTTCTTCACGGCCATCACCGGTTCGGCTGCACTCAGAGGCCATGCAATCCCGAATCCGATCAGCACGAGAAGATTTCGCATCAGAGTGTCCCTGAGGTAACCGAGTATCATCCGAGCAAGCTGAGCAGTGCCGGTTTTCCCAACCGGGTGCAGTAGTCGCCGAAGCCTTCGCTCGGGTGACGGTCGGCTTTGTAGTGGTGCATCAACGTTCGCAAGCGTGGCACCAGTTGATCCTTCGGCACCATGTCTTGCAGCTCGAAGCTGAGGCGATCCGCTTCAATCCGCCCGCCGACGAACAGGGTGTATTTCTCGCCGGAACGGCCGACCACGCCGATGTCGGAGTTGTACGGCCGGGCGCAGCCGTTGGGGCAGCCCGTCATCCGCAGGCTGATCGGTTGGTCACTCAATCCGAGTGCGGCCAATTCGGTTTCGAGTTGGTCGACCACACCGGGCAGGAAGCGTTCGCTCTCGCTGATGGCCAATGGGCAGGTCGGGATGGCCGGGCAGGCCATGCTCCACTTTTGCACCATGCTCAAGTTTTCGGCGCGGGGCACGCCGTATTCGTTCAGCAGCGAATCGACGGCCGGCCGGTCTTTGGTGGCGATGTCGCAGAGCAGCACATCCTGCTGAGCCGTCACGCGGATGTTGCAGCCGACTTTGGCTACGATGGCCCGCAACGCGGAACGCAGCCGGTAGACGCCGTCGTCCTTGACCCGGCCGTTTTCGACGCTGATGCCGAGGAACCACTTGTCGCCACCCTGAGCCTGCCAGCCGAGGTGCAGATCGACAGCGGTGATCGGGGCGACTTTCGGTTCCAACAGTGTTTTGCCGAAGTAGTCGCGGGCGAACACTTCGCGGAACTTCTCGACGCCCCAATCGTGCATGACGTACTTGATCCTAGCCCGTTTGCGGTCGGCACGGTTGCCGTGATCGCGAAAGAGCTTGATGACCGCTTCCGACGCGAAGACGACTTCGTCCGGGGTCAGGAAGCAGACCGACTTCGCCAAGTGCGGGAAGGTTTCGGGCTTGCCATTGGTGGTGCCCATGCCCCCGCCGACGAGCATGTTGTAGCCGAGGGTGCGACCGTTCTCGACGATGGCCAGGAAGCCGAGACATTGTGCGTAAATGTCGATGCAGTTGTCGTTCGGCAGGGCGAAGCCGACTTTGAACTTCCGTGGCAAATAGAGCTTGCCGTAGATCGGTTCGGCGACGTCCGGATCGGTCGGCGGCGTCACCGATTTGCCGTTGAGCCACATTTCGATGTACGACTGCTTCCCGGCCACCGGCGTGAGGTGATCGGCCACTTGGAGGGCCAAGTCCTGCATCTGCTTACGAGCGGCGTCGGCGAGCGGGGCCGGGCAGCTCATGACGTTGCGATTCACGTCGCCGCAGGCGCTGATCGTGCTCAGCAGGGTTTCGTTGATGCCGGCGATGGTCGCTTTGAGGTTCCCCTTCAGCACGCCGTGCAACTGGACACTTTGGCGGGTGGTAAACCTTAAAGTTCCGTTGGCGTACTTCTCGCAAATTTCGTCGAGTGCCAAGTACTGCGCGGCCGTCATCAGCCCACCGGGCATCCGGAGGCGCAGCATCATCATGTAGGCTTTGCCGACGCCGGGTTTGGCGCGGTTCTTCCGGGCGTCGCGGTCTTCTTGTTGATACGTCCCGTGGAACTTGATGAGCTGTTTCGACTGCTCCGTGAAGTGGTCCGTATCTTGGGCCAGTTCCGCGAGAATGTCACCCTTCAAGTAATTGGACGTATCTTTGATCCCTTCCACCGGGGACGGTTTGGGCGGGGCTGTCAGTTCCGTGCTCATGATCGAAATCGTCTCGTGCTTTTTTAGAATCGGCGGAGAGTCCACAGGTCTATTTTAGGGGGAAGGAGAGCAATTGCGAAAGGGGAACCGTGGCAACCTCTAGTAGAAAGCGATTTAAACGCCGGAAAGGGCACGAAACGTGCGAAAAATGATGCGGCCGGTACCCGACGCACCATTTGCGACGGATACGCCGACTCGTTTCTCCCGAAAGAGTGTGCACCCATGGCTCGTTTCAAAGTGGCCGGTTCGTGCCTGATGATCCTCGCTCTACTGGCGGTCGTGGGGATGGCCCCGCCCGCGAAAAAACCGGAAACGAAACCGGAGGAGCCGACCAAGGTCGCCAAAGGCGAGCACATGGAGCACGACGCCATGATGATGGCCTGTTCCAAGGCCTGCTCCGACTGTCAGCGGATGTGCGACATGTGCACGACCCACTGCGGCCACATGCTGGCGGACGGCAAAAAAGATCACGCGATGTCGCTGGCCGCGTGCCAAGATTGTGCCACCTGCTGTGCGGCATCCTCGCAAATGGTCGCTCGCGGCGGGCCGTATTCCGCGATCATTTGCAAGGCGTGCATGGAGTGTTGTGCCAAGTGTGCCATGGAATGCGAGAAACACCCCGACGATAAACACATGAAAATGTGTGCCGAAGAGTGCCGCAAATGCGAAAAGTCATGCGCCGATATGGTGAAGCACATGCCCGGCAAGTGACTTCCCGGAGTTGAGCGAAGCGACGCTCAATCCCAAACGACGAATCACCTCGGTGTGACCAGCCGAAACTGGTCACACCGAGGCAAACTATTTTAGTAGCGGAGGATGGCTCCGATGGTCGCGGTGAACATGTCGCGGTTGCCTTCGAATGGCCCCGGATTGCTCGTGTTGTGGTCGTAGCGGACTTCCGGCA
>JANXWE010000237.1 GCA_025351325.1 Fimbriiglobus sp. | reverse complement strand
CGGAGCGTGGTGCGGGCCGTGAATATGGGCATCTCGGGGATCATCGACCCGGACGGCCGCGTCAAAGAATTGCCCGACTACGAATGGGGCGACTCGAAGAAGAAGATCGCCATCGTCAGCGGGGAAGTCCCCCTCGATTCGCGCGGCAGCTTCTACGCCTTCGCCGGCGATTGGGTGCCCGTGCTCTGCTGGTTTCTCGTACTCGCCGGCTTGGGACTGGCCCGTTGGCGGAAGCAGTAGCCGGAAATATGGTTGTCATGGCGAACCCCTAGTGTGCAATCGTGTACACCATGCTTATAAGCTCCAGAATTTGCGTGTCAAATAAATATGTTCAGTTATTTGGAAAAAGGATTTTTGGCGAGCCGGGTTGCGTCAGCACTCGGAGTCCTACGCACCTAAAAGGCGAGTGAACCAGCTTGTTGATGGTGGCTTGGGCGCAGGTGGTTGCACGGGAAGACCTTGCAGCACGGCCGTGCCCCAGATGCTACCGACTCGTTCGGCGGCGGCGGCCCCCATCCACTTCTTCAATTTCGCGTAGCCCAGTTGCAGCTCGGGCTTGCGGCGGTCAATCCGGTGCCCGTCCGAACCGAGCAGGTGGATCATCCCGCGTTGAGCCCAAAGCTTCATCGCCGCTTCGTCGTATCCGGGTGGATCGGCAATTGCCTCGGCCGTCACTTGCATGAGGCAACCCGCGGCGATCCATTCCACCGCCAGCGCCGGATCGTTCAACAGTGGTTCGTACCGTTCCGCGTGCGCCACGATGATGCGAATCCCGAACGGTTGCAGGGCCACCGCAGCCGGGCGGTAATCGAGAAAGACCCCGTGGGGCATCTCCACCAAGAGGTACTTATTCAAGTTCCCCACCGACAAGATTCGGCCGGTTTGCCAACGCTCGGCGAGATCGTCGCTCAGAACGATTTCTGCCGTGGGTGTCACCGTCAACGGGATCTGCTGTTCGCGGAGTTGCTCGGCCAATCGGGCCGTCGCCGCGATGATATGTTCTGGCGTGTTTTCGGGGAATTCAGGATGCAGGTGAGCTGTGGCAGCAGCAGAACGGGCACCTTCGGCCACGAGCATCCGGCACATCGCCATGGCTTCGTCGTCGGTACGTGGGCCGTCATCGAGTCCGGCGAGCAAGTGAACGTGCGTGTCGGCCAACGGCATCATAAAAACGACCGGGACTCAAGTATGGTACAGGGTTTTAAGATACCATTTCCACGATACCCGCCACCCTCGGCAACTCATACCCGACTTTATTTCGGGGCGTCGAATTCTCCCGAGGGACTCTCGTCGGAATAGCTCTGGGCATACTGGTAGTCGTAGGTGTATTGGTAATTGTAACCGTACTGGTCGTTCAACGCACCGACGCCGTTGACGATGACCCCGAGAAGATTGGCACCCATGTCGGTGAGCTGCTCACGGGCACGCTCGGCTTGGGGGCGGGCCTTTTTGGTGATCCGGAAGACCATCAGCACGCCATCGACGCGTTGAGCCACCACACGCGGTTCGCTCACGGCGAGTAACGGCGGGGTATCGACGATCACAAAGTCATATTGCTTGCGGAGTTCCGAAAGAACTTCTTGAAACTTCGTGCTCGAAAGCAGTTCTGCCGGGTTCGACGGACGTGGGCCGCACGGAAGAAGATCGAGATTGGCGACCGCACTGTGTCGGATCGCCGTCGACAAGGCCGTTTGACCGTCGGTCACCGATGCGAGGCCGAGCTCCGGTTTGGGGATGTTGAACAGGGAGTGAACCCGCGGTTTGCGGAAGTCGCAATCGAGCAGAATCACTTTCTTGCCGGCTTGGGCGATGGCAATGGCCAAGTTCGCGGCGAGTGTCGATTTGCCGTCACCGGGGTTGGGGCTGGTGATTTGAATCACCTGGTGGCCTTTATCCTGCGTGGAAACGAAGAGTTGAGCCCGAATTCCCCGGTAGGCTTCGGCTTCCACCGATTTGGGCCGCAGTGCCACGACGAGCGTCGGATCGTAGTTCGCCGCAATCTCGACGTCCCGAACCCGTTTAATATCGATCGGTGAAAGATGTCCGAAAACGGGTGCTCCGAGCCGTTGGCGAATTTCGGCCGCGGAGCGGAAGCTCTTGTCCGTCAGTTCGGCCAACATGGCGAGGCCGACGCCGAGCAGAACCCCCAAGACGATGCCCGCCATGAGCCAACTGAATAGCCCGGTGCCGACTTTGTTCCCTTCGTGGGGTGGCGTGATGACCGACGCCTCGTAACCGCCGGCCGATTCGGACGGTCGCAGGGCGTTGACCTCGAGTTGGCGGTCGCTCATCCGCTTCGATTCGTCCGCGATTTTGGCCTTCGTGCGGTCGATTTGAACGGCGAGATCGCCGCCGCGCTTGAGCTTGTCTTCATCATCCCGGTAGCGGGTGCCGATGACTTCCATCTGGGCTTTCGCCGTTTTTTTGCGGCGTTCGAGCTGGCGCTGCAACTGGGTCAATTCGTCGAGCGTCCCGAGCGGGTCATCGGGATTTTGCTCTTCGAGCAGTTTCTTGAAAAAGTCGATCTGGGCGTCGATCGCCTTGATCTGCGGGTGATCTTTGCCCATCCGTTCCAGCAGTTCTTTGCGCTCGGCTTGGAGGGCGAACACGCGGGTTTCGGGGGCGGCCGAACCCGCCTCGGTTCCGATTCGTTTCGCGACACCGAGGAGAGTCAACGCCGCCAAACGGTCGCGGCGATTCTTGCCCGTGGTGTTGATGAGTTCGAGCTGATCGTCGATATCTTTCAGTTCCATGGCCAGTGCGAAATCGCGCTCCCGACCGACGGAGACACGGCCGCGAATCACCGGGAGATCTTCGCCGGTGATGACGAGCAGTTGCCGGGCGAGGTCGGCGTGTTTCCCCGATTCCTCATCGACCGACTGTTTGTGCGCGTCGATGCGGGCTTCCAGCGCCTTGATCTGTTTTTTGGTCTGGCCGGCATAAACGTCGGAGAGTTCGCGCTTGTAGGCGTCGATCACGGCTTGCAGAAGTAGGTACGAGTCGTGGGCGTTCTTGCTGCGGAACGACATCACCAACACGTTGCTGCTCCCCTGCCCGCCGACGGCGGCTTCTTTGTCGCGGGCGATCGTGAGGCCGCCGAGGAACACGCTCGCGGCGACGTTCGGATTCTCGGGGAGCGGTTCCGAGAGCTGGCTCAGCTCCGGGCGCTTGGCCGCCGAGGTGAGGATCAAGTCCGATTTGATCAGCGGGATCTGGGTGGCCACGTAATCGTCGACGTAGGCCGCGCGGGAATCGGTGCCGGACAGCGGTTCGATCCGCTGTTTGATGACCAGCACCTTGGCGGACGACTGATACTGCGGAGCTTGGGCCGCGAAGACGAAAAACCCACCGAGGAGTCCGACGCCGGCCCCGAGGATCAACAGCGGCCAGCGGCGGATAGCGGCGAGCAGCAGGGAAGGCGATTTGCCGGTCGATTCGTGGTACACTTCGGATTGCACTGGCACGGATTTTCCTCGGGACGATTTCGACCATCAGAGTGATGCGGCGATCGGGGTCTTCACGGCGGACTTGCTCAATCCTGCTGTCGCGGATCGGAGCGCCAACTCGGCGGGCAGGGAAATTTGTGACGCGAGCGTTTCGGCTTGCTCGACGATGCGCGACAACACCGCGAGCTTCTCGGCGATGCACTCTTGATGCCGCGACCCGCTCACGCTCAGCCTGCCGATGATGCGGCCGTGGCCGAGGAGGGGCAGTTCCACCCGCCAGATCGAAAGCGGGCCACCCGGCTGGCCGGGGCGCGTCCAGCGGTGGTGGTAGCCCTCGTACCAAGCCGGGGCGTCGACATCGAGGCAGACCGACGTCAAGTCGAGCTCTTCCGCTTGGCGGGTGATCTGATCCCAAACCTCGCCCCAGTTGACGCTCCCGAGCAAGCGGACTTCCATTTCGACGGGAGCCGTTTGGCCGAATAACGACTTCAAGATTCCCCGGCTGCGTTCGCGGATGAGTCGCAATTCGGCGGCGCCGAAGAGGCCGCCCGACACCAGGATGGCACCGATGCCGAGCGTCGCGGCCAGAGCCGCCAGATCGTTGCGGAGCAGGCTACTCGTCAACGCCCCGATGGAGGCGATGCTGCTGAGCGCGGCGATGAGGATCAACGTGCGGACCCGTGTCAGGCCGCGTTCCTGAAGGACGTGGTGCAAATGGCCGCGGTCGCCGAGGGCCAGTCCACGGCCGGTGAGTTTCCGGCGGACGATGGCGGCGGCCGTGTCGGTGAACGGCAGGACGAGCAACGCCAACGGCGAGGCGATGGCTAGAGTCGGCCCTTTGAGGGACGCTTGAGTCGCCAGCGCGGCGATGACCAGACCGACCAGCATGCTTCCACAATCGCCGAGGTAGACGGTGGCCGGTGGCAAGTTGAAGCGCAAGAATCCGATCAGGCCACCGGCCAGGGCGATCGCGACGTAGCCGACGAAATCGTGGCCGTGTTCGAAGGCCATCACGCTCAGGCCGATGCAGACCATCATTCCGACCGAGCCGAGCATGCCGTCCATGCCGTCGAGTAAGTTCAACGCATTCACGGCCGCGAGGAACCAGCAGACCGTGATGGGGACGGCCAGTCCGTCCAAAGGGACACTCTGGCCGAACAGGGAAATGCTGGCGATCACATAGTCGCCACCGAAGATGAGCGCCGCAATCGCCGCGAGTTGACCGAGCAATTTGTAGCGGGCGCGGAGATTGAAAATGTCATCGGCGAGGCCGACGCCCGCGATGATACCGCCGGCCACGATCAACGCGATTGCGGAGCGGGCGTGATCGCGAAGAGCCAACTGTATTTCTTCGGATAGCGAGCAGGCGATGACGACCGAGACGGATGTCGAGGCGAAGAGGGCGAGTCCGCCGACGACGGCGACGGCATTGGTTTGCATCTTGCGGCGGCCGTCGGGGCGATCCATGAGTCGGACACGCCAAGCGAACGCGCGCGCCAGCCACGTGAAGAGGAGTCCCAGCCCCACGGCGATGCCCGCGATCAAGAAGAATGAATCCATCACGTTGCGCCTCAAGCCGGCATGGAGTCAATCGTGCTTCGAGCGGATCAAACCGAGCATGTCTCCATCCAAGGTGACCGACACCCCGCGTCGAATGAAATCGACCATCACCACGAACTTGAAACCCCCGACCACTTGTTCCACGGTCCCGGCCATTCCCGCCAACGGGCCGGTTCGGATCGTGACCGACGAACCGCGAACCAGTCCGTCCGCAGCCGTCACCGGTTCGCCCAGATCCAACACGCGCCAGACGCTCCGGAGGTCGTCGACGAATCGGATCGGGTTACGCACTTCCAGAAAGCACGCCACCCGATTCGTCGAGGCGATCCTCCACCGCTCGTCGTCGTTCGCCTGAACAAACAAATAACCGCTGAACAGTGGAACCTTGGAGGTGACGACGCGACCGCGTGCCCGTGTTCGGCGGCGATCACATGGCAAATAGAACGGCATTCTGGCCGAATGGAGTTCGCGCGCCAACGCTTTTTCTTGGCGGGGCCGCGTGTGGGCGACTCGCCAAGGTCTCTCAGAAGCTGGCGGATGGTCGAGGAGGCCATCCGGGTAAAGTTCGACTTCAGAGACCAAAATCGGCATAGTCGCAGTCGATTCCGTAGAGTTTCTATTTCAAATCGAGGCGACGCCCCGTTTGATGTTTGCGAAGGTACCGTGCTGGCGACAGCCAGGATGCCCGAATAAAAATGGATCGGATGATTGAGAAGTGGTTGGGGTAGGGAGTTCACAGAACTCGAAACCACTTCGTTTAGACCACAATCATAACTGTATTTCTGTAGTCATTTTTAGGCAAGCCTAAATTTGGCCGATTGTCAGAAGTTCCACAGAGTGTCCGTAAAAGTACCAGGGATACTCAGTATTCGCATTTCCTGACGCCGTTCTTCAACGGGTCGGCATCGTCGACGAGCAGTTTGGTTTCGGCCGTGAGAAAGGCACTCCCGGTGATCGTGGGAATGATCGTTCCACCGTCCCCCAGTTCATACGTGGCTTCGAAAACGCTGCCGAGAATGCTCTCTTGTCGCCAGAGTTCACCTGGCTTGAGTTCCCCATCCGCTGCGAGACAGGCAATCTTCGCACTGGTGCCGGTGCCACAGGGGCTGCGGTCGTAAGCCAAGCCGGGGCAGAGTACGAAATTGCGGCTGTCGTTCGCGGTATCGGCCGGCGGTCCGAACAGTTCGATGTGATCGATCTCGGCACCGTCGGCACCGGTGATCCCTTGGCGTCGGAGCGCGTCCCGGATGCGCGACGTGACATCCGTGAGCGGCTTCACGTTCCGCACGGTCAATTCTTGAGCGTGCTCGCCGATTAAAAAGAACCAGTTCCCACCCCACGCGACATCCCCGGTGATGCTTCCGAGTCCCGGCACATCGACGGTCACGCTCTTGGCGGAACGGTAGCTGGGTACGTTGCGAACACTCACCCGACCACCAGTCTCTAATGTCATCGCAATGTCGCCGACGGGCGTTTCGACCCGGTGCCGCCCCGGCCCGATGCGGCCGAGGTACTGCAGGGTGACGGCGAGTCCGATGGTGCCGTGCCCGCACATGCCGAGCAGGCCGACGTTGTTGAAGAAGAGGACCCCGCACGCCGCAGTCGGGTCGAGGGGTGGAACCAAGAGTGCCCCGACAAGAATATCCGATCCGCGCGGTTCGTTCACCACGCACGAGCGAAACTCGTCGTACCGCGCCGCAAAGACGCGAGCCTGCGCGGCAACACTGCCACCTCCGAGATCGGGACCACCCGACACCACGACCCGCGTTGGCTCCCCACCCGTGTGACTATCGATAACGTGGATGATCTGCATGCCGGCCACTCCTGATCGCCATCACTCCGGTACCGCCGCGACTTCGCCGCCGGCGCGGCTGGCGAGCGCGGGCATCACGCTGTTCGCATCGTAGCGGATCAACCGGACACTGCC
The DNA here is from genome assembly GCA_025351325.1 of Fimbriiglobus sp. Taxonomy (GTDB): domain Bacteria; phylum Planctomycetota; class Planctomycetia; order Gemmatales; family Gemmataceae; genus JALHQU01. The sequence goes on along the minus strand of JANXWE010000237.1, from coordinate 21 downwards.
ATCGGCGAAGATGAAATTGGC
>JANXWE010000219.1 GCA_025351325.1 Fimbriiglobus sp. | reverse complement strand
TCCGGCTCCGCCTTCAACTGGTCGTAGGCCATCAGAAAAAAGAGTTCGTCGGCCGGCGACAACGATCCGTGAACGTCCCATTTGTCGGCCGTGTCCGTCGGTTTCTCCGCCGTCAACCACATCAAGAATGCCATCGGGCCGGGGCCGAAACGCAGGGTTCGCTCGTCTAACGGCAAGCGTTCCCAAACGCGGCCGGCCACCGGTTGCCGACTCACCAAGAAGCGTTCGTTGCGCCAGCCACCGGCCTGAGCCAAGTGGAGCACGCTCGCTTTGGCGAGAGTATCTTGGGCGATCTGCACGCAAACCCGGCTCAAACAGGGCGGAACCGGGAGTTTGGCGTACACGAGGTTCATCGCTTGATCCGCCGGCATCTGACCGACGAGAAACCGGAGAATCCGCAGCAAATTATATTCGAAACGAGAGACCGCCGGTGGCCCGCTCGGCGGCGTAGCGTCGGCTCCGAGTTGCTGGCTGATCGTCATTCCTTGGTCTCGGCGGGGCGTTCCGTCGGGGTGGGTTTGCGCTTCCACCCTTTCCACAATCCTAGTGCGGGAATCGCCGGGAAGCCGTTGATTGTGACTTCGGCACCGCGCACCCGGATTTCGAGTGTGTTGCGTTGCTGCCAGCAAGGATCGTCGGCGTGGTACCGCGACGTGAGGAAGTGGATGCGTTGATTCGTCGAGCCGATCCACCGCCGCTGGGTATCGGGCCGATCTCGCTCGTACGGGCCATCGACAAGAATATCGATGGCCGCAAGAAGATCCGCCGTCGCGGGGTCGATTATCGTTGACAACTGTTCCCGGTGATACCCGGTGAAGACCATGATCGACAAGCCCATCGAACGGGCCAGCTTGGCGAGAGTGGCCGCACCTTCCGCATGCGCGAATGGTTCACCGCCCAAAAGAGTGATCCCTTCGATGCCGGTTTCTTCCACCGATTTCTTCAATTGGCCGGTAATTTCAGAAAGCGAAACCGAGTGCCCGCCTTTGTACGGCAAATATTCCGGGTTGCAGCAACCGGGGCAACGCAACGGGCAGCCTTGGAACCAAAGCGCGAACCGCCGACCGGGCCCTTCGGCTTCGGTGAACGGAACGATGTTGGCGACTTGGAGCATCACTTCGCTGGGCATGGGAGGATTATACCCGCGCCGCGATCCGCACGATGCCCTTCCCACCGACAAATCCTTCGCAAACAATTTCCCGGTCGACGAACCTGCGGATCGTGGCGATGTTGGTGAGCAGGTGGTTGGTGACTTCCGACACCGCGAATTCACTCGACTCGTCGCTGAACGCCAGCGGCAACACCACCTGATCGGCGGAGTGCGGATCGACCGGGCAGCCACTGTCCCGAAACTCCAACGCTTGTTCCGCTGCGATGTCAGCCACGGTTTCAGCGGGTCGGCCACGCTCCCCCAACGCAAAGAACAGGGTTGGCACCGGTGCTTGGCGAAAGATAATTGCGGCCACAGCACCGGGGCCGTTGTCCCACGTTTCTTCGGGAATGTGGCTCTCGATCTCGGCCATTTTCAGCTTGTGCTTCAAGCGGCGCGCCACAGTTTTCCCCACGGAAGCCGGCAAGTCGGCCGTAGCTGCAAAGCCCCCGGCGGTGGTCAACTCCGGGCACTTGAGCAAGTTCAGTCCACGGACACGGGTCGCTGGCTGAAGCACCGCTTCAATTTCTCCGCCGCCACGCGGGTAGAACCCGGCACGGATCATCTCGAGTGTCAATTCGAACCCGAGTTTGGCCAAGTAGCTGGCCCAAGTGGTTTCGAGAAAGTGATAACTCGGGGCCGCCATGACATGCGTCCCCCCGGTGATCCGCACCGTGCTCGGCCCATTCCCGCGCAGCATCAACGGTAACGCGACGGTGTGCAGAACCAGTGCCGTGGCTCCGGCTGTATTGATCGGGAAGCGGTAATCGCCGGCTTTCACCGGTGCTGGCTCGAAATGGAGGGTGGTCGAACCGAGCGAGCCACCTTTGAAAATCGCACCGCTGATCTGCGAAGCCGCCCGGACACACGCCAAGTGCTGCGCAGCCAGTCCCGGCTTCGAGCGATTCGCCCGAATGTTGATGAGTTGGAACGACTGCCCCGTGAGCAGCGACAGTGCCAGCGCGGAGCGCAGGATCTGTCCGCCCCCTTCCCCTTCACTGCCGTCAATCTGGATCATCGTCGCACCGGTATTCTCGGGAATCGTCTCGGAGATCAAGAGACGTGGCCGCCTCTCGCAGGTTCGGTCGGTTGCCGTCTTTGCACCGGATGATAACCTTATCCGTTGCGACGATGGCTGACGGCAATCTTTCCCGGATCTTTCCATGAGCGATACCCCGAACCCGACTCCCGCCCCGGCACCGGAACAGGCACCGCGCCCGAACCAAGGCCCACCGCAACCGGGTGGCCCACGCCCGGGAGCCAAGCCGTTCCCGCGTGCCGGCGAGGGGCACCGCCCGCCGCGCGAGGAGAAGCCACGCAACGACGGGTCTGCCCCGATCGTGCTGGATCGCCGAGACTTCACGCAGTCGAAGCCGAACAAGCGGCAACTCGACGCCAGTATCGAAGCCGAGATGGAAGCGGCTTTAGCCGGCCTGGACTTCGGCAAACTCGACGAGCAGGGTTCGCAGAAGCCGGCGGCGAGAACTCCCGGCGGCAAGAAAAAAGGCACAGTCGTCTCCATACAAGGGGTCGATGTTTTTATCGACGTCCCCGGTGGACGTGGCCAAGGACTCTTGCCACTCGATCAGTTCGAAACGCGGCCAAACATCGGCGATGTCGTTGAGTTCTCCATCGAACGCTATGACGCGGCCAACGGGTTGGTTCTGCTCACCCGCGAAGGGTCCGTGCAGAGTGTCAGCGACTGGTCGAACATCAGCATGAACATGATCGTGTTGGCCAAAGTCACGGGGATGAACAGGAGTAAGTCCGGGATGATGATCGAGGTCTCGGGGGTTAAGGGTTTCTTGCCCCTGAGCCAACTCGACCTATACCGCGTCGAATCGCCCGAGCAGTTCGTGGGTCAGCAACTCAAGGTGCAGGTGATCGAGCTGGACCGCGAAGAGCGGAATTTGATCGTCAGCCGGCGGTCGGTGCAAGAGCGCGAGCGCGAAGAGAAACGCGAAGTCCTCTGGGCGACCCTGCAGGAAGGACAGACCCGCGTCGGGGTCGTCCGCATGATCAAACCATTCGGGGCGTTCGTCGATCTGGACGGTGCCGACGGCCTGATTCCGATTTCCGAACTGAGCTGGCAGCGTATAGGCGACCCGAGCGAGATCGTACAACTCGGCCAGCGCGTCGAAGTCGTGGTGAAGAGGCTCGACCCGACGACGAGGCGGATTTCCCTGAGTCTCCGTCAACTCCTGGCCAACCCGTGGGATGACTTCGCCCGCACCTGCCGGCCCGGTTCGCGGGTGAACGGCAAAGTGACTCGCCTTGAAGATTTCGGGGCATTTGTCGAGCTTTCGCCGGGAATCGAAGGCCTGATTCACATTTCGGAACTGAGCACCGAGCGCGTCCGCCGGGTGCGCGATGTCGTGACGGAAGGCCAGCAGGTTGAAGTCCAAGTGATGAACGTGGACATGGAAAAGAAGCGGATCGCGTTGTCGCTCAAGACGATCCAAGCCGGGGAAGAAGCGGTGGCCATCGCCGCGACCGAGGCCGAACGGGTCGCGGATGTGGCAATCGCAGCCGAGCGGGCGGCGACACGGTCGACAAACCCCAACCTCCGCGGCGGGATCGGCGACGGTAAGCCACTGTTCGGAGATGCGTAAGCGATGATCGAATATTCGCCGCGCGAGCGGACGGCTCTGATCGCGTTGGGCGGCTTCGGGCTGGTGGCACTGAACAGCTTGTTCCTCTACGGATTGCTGGTTCGGCCGGAGTCGCTGGTCGAAGCATTCACCAATCCGATTTCGCTCGTATTCATCGTTGAATCGTTCCTCTTGCTCGGAATCTTCGCTTATTTGATGCGGAAGTGGGGCGTACTCCGTCTGCCGTGGCGCTGGTTCGTCGCGTTGGCATTGTTGGGAAGTATGCTATTTGCACTCCCGGTCGTTTTACTCTGGGGCAGGCGAGGCGATTTCAAAAATCCGCGCAAACCGGGGGCGCTGTAAAAGCGTATTGACTGCAACCTCTCCCGCGCTTCGACGGGGGACACCTGGATCAGTCGACCGCCTTCCCCCGAGAAAGCCGCCCGATGTCCCACCCACCGTCATCGAGCTACTTACCGACACCCGAAGCGCAGCCCCCTGCCGAACTGGCCCAACTTGTCGATAGTCTTCGGGAAAATGTCGCGGGTGTCTTTCTCGGCAAACCGGAAGTCATCCGCTACGCCGTCATCGCCCTTCTCGCGGATGGCCACTTGTTGCTCGAAGACGTCCCCGGGGTCGGCAAGACGCTGCTCGCCAAGGCGCTCGCCAAGAGTCTGGAATGCAAGTTTTCGAGGATTCAATTCACCCCCGATTTGCTCCCCGGTGACTTGCTCGGCACCAACATTCTGAATCAACGGGAATCGAGATTCGAGTTCGCCCCCGGCCCGATCTTTTCGCAAGTCGTGGTGGCCGATGAAATCAACCGGGCCACACCCCGGACGCAATCCGCGTTGCTAGAAGCGATGAGCGAACGCCAGGTGACTATCGATGGCACCACCCGGCCGCTCGGGCCGCCGTTCCTCGTGCTGGCCACTCAGAACCCGTATGAGTTCGAAGGGACCTACCCCCTTCCCGAGAGCCAGCTCGACCGGTTCATGCTCCGTGTGAAAATCGGCTACCCAGATCGCGCAGCCGAACGGGCCATTCTGACACAGCACCGTCGGGGTGAACCGGTCGATCACCTCAAACCGGTCCTGCGACCCAGCGATATCGTGGCGTTGCAAATGGTGGTGCGAAACGTCAAAGTCGAACCGCCCGTCGCGGACTATTTGCTCGACCTCGTGGAAGCGAGTCGTGTGCATCCGGAAGTGTCCCTCGGAGCGAGCACACGGGCGGCCCTCGCCTACTATCGGGCGTCTCAGGCACTCGCGATGCTGTCCGGTCGGCAGTACGTCACCCCCGACGACGTGAAGTTTTTGGCTGTGCCCGTGCTGGCCCACCGGATGATGACGAAAGCGTGGGATCAAGGGGGTCGCAACGACACGGAAGCCGTCGTGAATGAAATCGTCGCCAAAACCAAAGTGCCTGTGTAATGGTCAAGGCATCAGGCATTACGAATGGTCGACCACAAGGCCGCACAGGCTTCCTTGGAAGTTCCACTCTCGTTTGGTGGATTCTGGTCACGGTCATCGTCGGCGTCGTCGGTTGGATGAAAACCATCAACGTCCTCTTACTCGTTTCGTACACCACGGCCGTTCTCTTAGGCATCAATGCGTTTCTCGCCCATCGGATGACTCGTCGTATTTCTGCACGGCGGCTCCAGCACGCCCCCGCATTTGCCGGGGAAGAAGTGAACCTCCACTCCGAGATTCACAATCCAGTCGGTCGGACGAAATCTCTGAGTGTCCGCGAATCGGCCGCACCCGATGTCGCCTCCGTGTGGTACTTGCCCCGATTCCTCGGGGGCACATTTGTCGACGCCGCGACTAAGATCACGTTCGCCAATCGCGGCCGACATCCACTTCCACCGCTCCTAGCCCGATCTGGCTATCCCTTTGGGTTGCTGTCATTTCAGCGGATTTTGACCACAGCCGGCGAGCAACTGGTGCTCCCACCACTTGGTACGGTGAATGCCCGCTTGATGAAGCGGTTCCTCATCCGAGCCGGGCACGGCGATGATCGTACCCGCCGACCGCCGGCACGGTACACGCCCAGCGATGGCGACGTTCGTGGAGTGCGGCCGCACCGTCAAGGCGATGGAGTGCGCGACATCCACTGGAAGACCTCGGCCCGGCGCGGCAAGTGGATGGTGCGGGAGTACGATCAAACGGCACCGCTCGATCTCATCATCCTCGTCGATCCTTGGGTGCCGGGTACACCGACAGATCGCGTCTCGCAGCGCAAACTCGAATGGGCGTTGTCGTTGGCGATGACCGCTGCTTGGGCCTGGGTTCACGAAGAGCGGCCCGGATCGATCACCCTCGTCGTTTTTGAAGAGACGGCCACGGTGAACACTGGCCCGGGAACACCCCTCTTCGTGCGGGAAGGGTTCTGCAAATTCGCAGGAATTGTCGGCACACCGAATGTGGCGGTCGCTGCGGCTTACGGGATCCAAGCCATCCGCCATAAAGCCGCACGACTATTGATTAGCACACGACCACACAGCCCGGTGGCCGGGGCAATCCGCTCGGCTGGACTTTCGCTCGCTGTGGTCGACCCCAGTTCCCCGGCCAAATGGTTCGTGCTACCCGCCGCAGTCGCGTTGCCGCCAGTATCCGGAAAGCGAGAGACAGCATGACCGCCCCCCCGCCGCTCAGCTTACCGTTCCGGATCAGCACCTACAGCACGCTGCTGGTGGCCTGTGTGAGCCTGGGGTATTCGGAGTACGATCTCGTGCCCGAATCGATTGTGTTCACGGCGGTCGTGGTCGTGTCGTTGATCGTCTCGTTTTTCCTGGAAGGGCGATTCTCGCTCGGTTTGGGCAAAGCGAATTTACTCGGTCTGATCATTGGGATCATCGCGGTCGGCTGGCTCGCCGTCAAGCTCACGCGGCCGAGTGACTCGGTACTCTCGAACCTCTCCTGGCCCGCCAATTTGCTGCCTTACATGGGCCCATTGGTGATGATTCTCATCCCGGCGAAGCTCTTCCGACCCAAGCATGTCGGCGACTGGTGGACGATGCAAGGCATCGGCCTCGCCACCGTGGTGCTCGCGTCGTCCATGACCGATGACCCGTTCTTCTTGGTGCTAGTCGCGTTGTACGCCCTCGGCGCCGTCTGGAGCCTCACTCTCTTCTTCTCCAACCGTTCGTCCGGGGCGATTCCCGGGTTGCCCGGTCACACCGAAATCCGACCCCAACTCGCGGGAACTTCAGCATCCACCGACGCCGAACGAGGGATGTGGAAGCACGCACTCTTTTGGCTTGCGACGGCCGGACTCGTTGCATTCCCGATCTTCTTCCTCAGTCCGCGCTCCACCGGCGAACGGTGGGCGTTTACCAAAACTCGAATCGAAACGGGGTACAACCCCGAAAACACGCACGATATGAGCAAAATCGGCGATCTGGAAACCAATGCCGAAGTCGCCTTCGAAGTCCGGGCGACCAACCGCGACGGTACCGCGAAGACTGATTTCGATCCCAACCAGTTGTGGCGCGGCGCTTCGTACTCCGATTACGAAATCGGAAACTGGATCCGCAAGGCGTACAGTTCCGGGCACGGGACGCGCTTCCACGTGGCGTTGCCGCCCGAAGAATACAGCCCCCCCAATCTCGGCCGTGGCGAGTATGATCTGGAATTTCAAGGTAGTGAGAAGGTCGCTGGGCCGGTGCTCTCGTCGCCAATCATTTGGGTCGAAGGTCAGCAAGCCCCGGTCTGGTCTGTGAAGAACGAAACGCCAACGGCCTGGTCAGCGTTTTACGATGGTTCGTTTTTATTCCCGAAACCGTCGAGCCGAACTCGGTTTCTTTACACGCAGCGAACGCGACCGGCGGACGAACCGGGACTCGGATCGGCGATGGAAGCACTCGCCCCGTTCGATTCGTCCCAAATTGATCCGGAGCGTGCGACTCTCACCCGCATGCGCATCCCCAAGATCCGTGATTGGGCCATCGAGTTACTCAAGCGCTTCGTATCGTCCGGCCGGTTGCCTCAAGCCGTTCTCAGCGATGCCGATCTCCGCGCTGGTTTCATACTGCCGCCGGAACATTTCGAAGCGGTGGCCCGAGTCTTCCAAGACTACTTTTTGAACTCCGGCGATTTCGGCTACACCATGAAGCTGCGTCGGATCGACAAGAAAATCGACCCGATCGAAGATTTTCTGGTGAATGCGAAGGCGGGCCATTGCGAGCGTTTCGCAGCCGGCCTCGCCCTCTCGCTGCGAGCTCTTGGGATTCCTGCCCAATTCGTGGTCGGCTTCAAAGGGTACGATTCGGGCGACGACTCCAAAATCTTGATCCGTCAAGAACACGCGCATGCTTGGGTCGAGGTGCTCATTCCCAGAACGGCTCCGGCCAACTTCCCGTTCAAAAACCCAGAAAACGCCAAGGCCAACCGCGTCTGGCATTGGCTCAGTTTGGATCCGACCCCCGGCACGTTCGCTTCGGCCCCGAGCAGCGGCAACTGGTTCGACGAAGCCCGACAAAAAGGGGTCTCATTCGTGACCGATTTCATCATCGGTTACAACCCGGCGAAGCGGGAGTTGGCCGTCGAAACGGTGAAATCCAAGATCGTCGAGTGGTCGCTCGACTTCGGTGGCGGCTGCGCCTTGATCGGTACCGCCATCTGGATGCGCCGTCGGTGGCGTCGGCGAAGCACCCCGACGGTGTTCGAGGCTGAGTCCGAACTCGTTTGGTACCGGCGATATCTGGCCTCGCTGAAACAGTCCGGGTATTCGCCCCGTTTCGGGCAGACCCCCAAGGAGTTCGCGGACGTCGTCACCGCCCAGTTGCAAACGTCCCCGGTCGCAGCGGTTCCGGTCTTTGTGACTTCCAAACTCTACCGCGTTCGCTACGCTGGCTCAGCACTGACCCCGGCCGAAGAATCCGAAGTGATCGCCGCCATTTCGTCGCTCGAAACGGCGCTGCGCGGTTGAATCGGGTTCCGACCCATTGAGAAGAGCCATGATCGCTTCCCAGTTGACCCCCCGCTCGCGTTTGCTCCTCGGGCCTGGGCCGTGCGATGCTCACCCGCGTGTCCTCACAGCGATGACCACGCCGTTGTTGGGTCACCTCGATCCGCAGTTCCTCGAGATCATGACCGAAACCCAGTCGATGATGCGAGAAGTGTTCGGCACGAATAATCGGCTCACCTTCCCGATTTCGGCGACGGGCATGGCGGGGATGGAAACCTGTTTGGTCAACCTCCTCGAACCGGACGATACCGTCGTGGTCTGCGCGAAGGGGTTTTTTGGCGCCCGCATGATCGACGTGGCCGAGCGAACCGGCGCCCGCGTGATCGCCCTGCACCAACCTTGGGGCCAGGCCTTCGATCTGAATCACCTGCGTGAGGTACTGAAACGCGAACGCCCCAAGGCGTTTGGCATCGTTCAGGCTGAAACCTCGACTGGTGTCCATCAATCGCTGGAAGGCTTAGGTAAGCTTTGCCAAGAATTGGGCACGTTACTGATCGTTGACTGCGTCACGTCGCTGGGCTGCACACCGTTGAAAGTGGACGACCTCAAGATCGATGCCGCGTTCAGTTGCTCGCAGAAAGGCCTCGGCTGCCCGCCCGGACTTTCCCCGTTGACGTTCAGTGACCGTGCCGTGGCGGCACTCAAAGCCCGCAAGTCCAAAGTGCGGAGCTGGTACCTCGACCTCACCATGATCGAAAGCTACTGGGGTGGCGATCGTTCGTACCATCACACGGCTCCGATCAGCATGATTTACGCCTTGCGGGAAGGATTGCGGATCGTCCTCGAAGAAGGTCTGGAAGCCCGCTGGGCCCGCCACTTCCGCAATCACGTGGCCCTCAAAGCGGGACTCGAAGCGCTCGGGCTGAATTACATTGCGGCCCCGGGCTGTCAACTGCCGCAGTTGAACGCGGTTCACATTCCAGCGGGAATCGAAGATATTCCCAATCGCAAGCGGATGCTCATCGATTTCGACATCGAAATCGGCGGCGGCTTGGGCGATTTCAAAGGCAAAGCCTGGCGGATCGGCCTGATGGGTTACAACAGCAAACCGAGCAGTGTGTTCCAAGTTCTTGCGGCTTTGGAAACGGTGTTGCGCGGTGCCGGCTTGAAGGTCGCCGCGGGTTCCGGAGTTGCCGCTGCCGAAGTGGCGTATGGGAATTGATGTCTGTCCAGCGAGTTACCCCACCGCTGGACAGACGCAGAATTTCTGGACAGGCCCATTTTTTTTGGACAGACAATGCCACCAAAGGGTTTATAGCGAAGGTGGTGAATCAAGTCGTGACCAATCAGCTTGGGGAGCCGGACTCCAGGAAGTAAACCATCCGCCAGACACGGTCGATCTCACCACGTTCAATGACCTGGATCGGTTGCGAACCTCCGAATGCCGTATTTGGCATCTTCAGCCACGTAGCGAGTTGTTCGGCGGACACGAACGACTGTCGGAGTTTGGAATACAGGCGACCAATTTCAATGATCGTGCGCAGCGAGGATTCCCTCAAGTCAGCACCGCCCTCCCAGGTTGCGATCGAACGCTCGGAAAGGCCAACGAGGCGAGCGAAAGCAGGTCTGGTAAGACCCATCTCCTGCCTGAGACTGGAGAGCAATTCACCACTGATAATCGGGTCGTTTTTGGACAGCAGTTCTTCCATCTGAGGCATATCGAGAGTGGGATTCATCGGAACCTCCGTGGTTCGTTACGCTTGAGTTGACTGCCACTCCGCAAGGAAGATTTTGGCAGGCATTGCTTGGCTTTTGAGTGCAACGATGGGCACTTTGTCTATCCCCTACTGTATATAACTATCGGCTCACGATCAAGCAAATTTGCAGGAAATTTTGCCGTTCAGTCTGAATCCAGCATCAGTGCATGACTTCCGTCGAGGTAGTTTTCAGGAAACAGTGAGAAGTTCAGCCCGCCTGTTTTCCGAACGGAAGGAAAACGAATTCCCTCGTACCCAGCTTCATAAACGAGCCTTCCGAAGGTTTGCGTTGGAGCAATCTGACCATCAACACTCGTCAAACGCCACTCTTCGGCGATCTGCTCAATTGTGACACCGAGTTCAGCTAATGTTTCTGGTGATGAGACATCCAATAGCTTCACGACGCAGACTGCCACTGCTGCCAGAATTCGAGGTCGGAACGCGTTATCCGGAATATTGAAAAAGGCATACCACGAATCGAGTTCTGCCATCGCTGTGGCCCGATCCAAAGACAAATAAAGTGTCCGCTGTCCCCTGATCGGAGTGAACCGTCCCCCGTTCAGTCTCGCCCCTTCACCATCAGTAAATTGGCTACGGTCAGAGTACTTGAGTCCTGCAAAGCGGTACATTGTCCCGACAAATGGGAAGTTACGCCAGATGGGAGAATTGAAAAGAGCAGCCAGCCGTATCTTGAGGGCCTGCTCAGTGGGCCAGTTGTTCGCCATGGACAGTACCTCGATTGGATCACTTAGCCGCGTATTTGCTGGTCACATCAGAGTGATATCAGAGTCGTAACGCCAAATTTCAAAATATTTTAGAAATACTTAGAAAAAATTGACCTTGGAGTTTTGCGTGAGCCGGTCAGCGTCAGCTGCCGGATTCTTTCAAGCATTTAGAATCCGGCAGCTGACGCCGGCCGGCTCGCCGTGGTCGTTTGTCGAAACAGAATCGGGCAGCTGATGCTGACCGGCTTGCCTGACTGAATCACTGGGTGCAACAAATGTTACTGGCACACCGGACTGACCCAAGGATCGGCAGGACAGTGCTCAAAACGAAGAAACTGGCAAAGGCAACAGTTTTCACCAAAATTGAGGTGACGCCGAACAAAGCAACCCGAACCCATAACTGGCCAATCGTTTAGAATTGTGGGACAATTGTCATTCTGTATTCTGTACTTGTTTCCATTGGTTCCATTGGTTCCGCAGGGGGGAGGGGGTAATCTCCGCGGAAACAAGTACACGCGTCAGAATAGTACCAAGATGGGCCAGCACGACGCCAGAATCGGTTGAAGCATCCTGGCTCACTGGGTGTACCAACGGATCTTGGAGGTTTTAAAACCCAAGAGGATCAGAAAGAAATTGATCTGTTCTGATCCTCTTCAATCCTGTCTTTTTTCCGCGTCATCCGCGTCCCTCTTTCTCGGGACTCCAAGAATCGTTGGCATACCCGGCTCACGGCTCACTTCCGGCGTTTACAACTCCGTTAAAATGGGTTAGCTTCCCGAACAATCGCCTACAAATGGATATTCCGATGTTGTTGGGCACGAAGTTTCGTAACTTAGGGTAAGGAGGGGATTTACAACCGTGATCAGTCTCGTGTTCCCAACTTACAATCCTGGCCCAGCCGTCGAACGCACGTGGGAATCGGTTCGCGATTTCATGGCGGTGCGACCCGACCCTTGGGAAATTCTCTTCGTGTGCGATGGGTGTAGCGACGGTACGCCCGAGCGGCTGGAAGTCCTTCGGCTCGAAGCGGACGACCCCCGACTGCGTGTCGTGAGTTATCAGCAGAATCGGGGTAAGGGGCACGCCGTGCGGGTCGGCTTGCTGGCTGCGACTGGAACCGTCCGCGTTTTCACCGACGTCGATCTCGCCTATTCGTACGACGACATCGCCCGACTGGCCGACGAACTCCAACGCGGGGCGCAGTTGGCCGTGGGCAGCCGAGATCACCCCGATAGCTTGGTACGCGTGGCGGTGCGTCACTTGGCGTACATCGCCAAACGCCGGCGCCAGAGCCGCGTGTTCGGGTGGATTGTTCGCCGGCTGCTGCCGCTGACGATCAACGACACGCAAGCTGGGTTGAAGGGGATGACCGCCGAGGTTGCCGAGCGGGTGTTGCCCAATATGACCTGCGACGGCTTCGGATTCGACTGCGAATTGCTGACCGCGTGTGCCCGCTACGAAATTCCGATCACGGAAGTACCGGTCTGCGTCCGATACGATGATGCGGCCAGTAGCACCGGCGGATTGAAGACGATCGTGACCATGCTTCGTGAACTTTGGCGGATTCGTCGGCGTTGGCCGAAGTCCGGTTTCCCCGCACCGGCGGCGTTAGTGGAGCGTGTTTCCGAGTCACAAGCGGCATAATCTCCCTGGGGTCCCCGTGGCTGTTCCTCGAACTCTGCTCGTGACCGCCGATGATTTCGGCATCGGCCCGAACACCAGCCGGGGCATTCTCGACTTGGCCCAACGCGGCGTCGTCACTTCCACGGTTCTGCTCGTCAATTCCCCTTATGCGGCCGAGGGAGTGGCCGAATGGCGCTCGCAGGGTTGCCCAGTTGAACTCGGCTGGCACCCTTGTTTGACGCTCGACGCTCCAATTCTGCCTGCTAAGCATGTTCCCTCGCTCGTCGGTGCTGATGGCCGATTTTTACCGCTCGGGTCGTTTCTCAAGCGGATGATTCGCGGCCGCATTTCAACTGTGGAAATCGAAACCGAGTTCAGCGCCCAATTGCAACGCTACCTTGAACTCGTCGGCGAGCCACCGGCCAATGTCAACGCCCACCATCATGTGCACATTTTTGGCCCGGTCGGCCGGGCTTTGCGAAACGTCTTGCGCGATCTGGAACCGAAGCCGTTCATCCGTCGTGTCCGCGAACCGATCCGGACATTGACCGGAATTCGAGGGGCGCGGATCAAGCGAATGGCACTCAATCGATTCGGTCGCAAAGCGGCCAAACTCCAAGCGGCCGAGGGCTTCCCCGGCGCCGAGTGGTTGCTCGGCATCACCGATCCGCCGTTCGTGCACCGGGATGAATTCTTTGCCGAATGGCTCGCCGTAGCACCGGGAACAATGCTGGAATTGACCTGCCATCCGGGCATTTTGGACGCCACACTCGAAGGACGTGACGGCAGTTTGGTCGACGGTCAATTGCACCGCCGGCAACGCGAGTATCATCTGCTGAGCCAACCGGCGTTCGCCGAGGCGGTTCGGCAAGCGGGATTCGAATTTCGGGAAGCGTCCGGGTTGGTGCGGCCGCGTGAACTTGCGCGGTTGGCGGGGTGAGTTTCCCCAGAGGTTTCCCAGGGTGCGCCGAAGCGGCGACCCTGGGCTGTGGGATGCAACCCCTTCGGGGTAAAAATTCGACCAGATGACACGCCCGTCACATTTCACATTTTCATTCGTCGATTGCTTCGGCACCGACGTTCCACTTGGCAGCGATGCACGATTCTTCTTCCACGACCGACGGCGAACGGATGCGGCGTTGGGCTGCCGGGGATCGTGCGGCCTTCGAGGAAATCGTGCGTACTTGGCAGTACCCCATCGGGCGTTTTCTGATTCGGTTGACCGGTGATTGCGAAGACGCGTCGGACTTGACCCAAGAGGTCTTTTTGCGGGTGTATCTGCGCGGTGCCCAGTACCGCGATGCGGGGACTTTCCGAACCTGGCTGTACCAAATCGCGCTGAATTTAGCTCGTGACACGGCACGGCGGAAAGCGCGCCGACCGGTGATTGCGCTCGAGGAATCGCACGATCCCCCGCGATCAATCGAGTTACATGACGGTGGCGAACGTGCGGCCATTGTGATGGCGGCCCTGGCGGAATTGCCGGTGTCGCAGCGCGAAGTGGTGGTGCTGCGACATTACGAAGAGTTGAGTTTCGAGGGAATGGCCAAATTGCTCCGGACGCCGTCGACCACGTTGAAATCTCGCTTCGCCGTGGCGATGGCGAAGCTCGAACTGGCCCTGACCGCACGCGGATTGAAACCGGAGAACGCCCCATGAACAACGAACATCATATCTTGCGCAGCGCCTTGGATTCGATCCCGACTCTGGCCGTACGGCCCGTTGATTTGGCCGTGATTTACCGGACGGGCCACGAGCAACAGATGCGTAGCGCGAAGCGTTGGAAGCGGGCCGCCATCGGCATTGCGGCGTTGGCCGCCGGGGTTTTCGTGGTCGCGCTGATACCGAAACTCGAGGTGCGCCTGAGTGGCGACGAGTTTGCGGTGCGCTGGGGTCAGCCGACGATTGCGGTCGTTGAGATCGCACCGGCACCGATTCCGCAAGTCGATCCCAGGCTACCGAACCTGATCGAAGATCAGCAGTTGCAGATCGCGGCGCTGCGGACGCTGAATTTGAAGTATGCCGAGATGCAGGAACTGCTGCTGGCTTTGACGACGGATGTCGTGGATCGCGACAAACTGCAACTGGCCCGCCTTATGGAATTGACCCGGGAACTGCGGGCCTTCCAACTCATAACGGCCAAGCAGTTCGACCAGACCGAGAAGACCAGCACCACCCTTTACAACGCGATGTTCACGACCAAACTCAAAACCGGAGATTGACCATGCGAATCCTGTTCACCCTGATGCTGACGCTGGCCACGTCCGCGACGACCGTGGCTCAGACGCCGGAGATCGTTGCGGAGATCGAATCGCTGCTTCAAAAGGAACGCCAGTCCGTCGATGTGGAAGTGCTGCGACGCCTGCTGAACCACCGCTTCGGATTTGCGGATAAGGTGGAGATACAATTGCCGGCACCGACTTCGTGGGTGTCCAGCGTGCCAGCCCAGAATCTAAACTTAGTGCCCAATCCGTATCCGTACCCCCTGACTTCGTTTCACGGATTGGATAGCTTCACGAATCAACGGCCGCAAAACTTCAAGACCTCGGGGTCACAACTCAGCCAGAACATCGGGCCATTCGATGGCACGGTGCTCCCCGGTGGGGGCATCGTTTACACCCTTCGTATTCCGGCGGGTGCCGAGTTGACGTTCGATGCGAAAAGGGGCGTCGTCGGCTTGGGCAATAACTGTGGAAAGTGCCATGTTCCGGTTCCCTACTTCGCAGGGAGTTTCGATAATGCCGCGCATCACCCGTGTCCGATCCAAGGACAGGCGACGGCGACCAACTGCAATGCTTGCCACCAAGGGGGGGGTTCTGCCAAGGATGTCAAGGATGTGGTACCACTCAGCGATTGGGAGCGTGTGAAATTCCAAGTAGGCGTGGAGAAAATGGAGAGTATTAGCAAACCCGCGACGAAACCGAAACCGGAACGCTTGCCGATGTGCCAACCGGGTGACATGGCGGAGCAGATCATTCAGGTGCTCGCGGTCAATGCCAAGAACCTCGGCCAACTGGCCAAGACGGAGCGTGTGACGGTGGTTCTGACGTTCGACGAACTGCCGACGGTCAAAGTCGAATTCGGTTCCAGTTTCAAACCCGAAGAAACTCAGGCGTTCAATTTGGGTAAGCTCCACCTGAAGCAGCAGAAGTACAAGGAAGCGGCCGAAGCTTTCGAGAGAGGGTTGGCCCGGTTCCAGAGCGGGTTGACCGTGATGTCTGTACCCGGGGGAACACCGAACGATGATCTTCGAAAGTTGGTCGCCGAGGCCGAGGCAATCGTTCGGACGTCGTTCGGGCAGCTCGCTCTGGCCTACTTTGAAATCAGTGAGCCCGCGAAAGCGAAAGCAGCGCTCGAGCGGGCCTTGAACTTCAAGATCGATGATGCACCACGCCGCAATGAAAAACCGAAACCCAAACTTCCGGCGAAGCTCATCGTCAGCGTGCTGAAGGCCGACATCGACTCCGCGAAGTCGCTCGACGACTTCCGCAAGGTGGCCACGGTCGAACGGAGTGGTTTTCCGGCGGTGAAAAAGTGACGTTAGCCCGTTCGGTTAACCTCGCGCCGAAGTCACGGTTCCAATGTCGTTAAGATGCTGGTTCCGCTTGGGATGCAACACCGATGGTCATTCCCAGCGCCCGAATCGTGATCGCGGGTGGCAGTGGGTTCCTCGGTGTCTCGCTCGCGGAATATTTGAGTGCGAGCGGTCGTGAGGTTGTGCTGATTTCGCGCAGCGCCCCAAAACCAGTGGGCGATTGGAAACACGTCGTGTGGGATGGCCGCACGCTCGGCGATTGGCGGCACGAGTTGCACGGGGCGACCGGGTTGGTCAACTTGACTGGCCGCAGTGTCAACTGCATTAAAACGCCCGATCACCGGGATGAAATACTGCGATCCCGGGTGGAATCGACGCGTGTGCTGGGTCGGGCTTTACGGATCGTCGATTCGCCGCCGCCGGTCTGGGTGCAAATGAGCACGGCCCACATTTACGGTGATCCGCCCGAGCTGGTTTGCAGCGAAGATTCGCCGTTCGGCCACGGGCTGGCACCCGATGTCGGCCGGGCTTGGGAAGAGGAATTCCGAGAAAGCGCTCTGCCGAACCAACGGAGGGTCATCCTCCGAACCGGCTTTGTGCTCGGCCGGAATCGCGGGGCCGGTGGCGGTGCTCTTTCCACACTGAAACGACTGACCCAATTCGGACTGGGTGGCACCGTCGGTTCCGGAACGCAGGGCATGAGTTGGATTCACGAGCGGGATATGAACCGGCTGTTCGAGCGCGCCTTGTTCGATCCGAACATGCTCGGCCCTTACATTTCGTCGGCACCCCACCCCGTTTCGCAGAAGGACTTCATGCGGGAACTCCGCCGGGCCGTCGGCATGCCCATGGGTCTGCCGGCCTTCGCTTGGATGGTACGCTTCGGTGCGAAGTGGCTGCTGAACACCGACCCGGAGCTGATCCTGTACGGTCGGTATGTGGTTTCCAAGCGATTGAAAGACTTTGGATTTGTGTTCCAATTTCCGGAATTGCGACCCGCGCTCGAAGACTTGTTGGAGCGCCGAACTTGAAACTCCGGAGTGTAACCTTCATACTGAACGGATGGATCTACTCAGCGGCATCCGTGCGGATCATCGACTGTCGGCCCGTCCGCTGGCGGCGCGAATGCGACCACGCACTTTGGATGAATACGTCGGGCAGGAGCAGTTCCTCGGTGACGGTAAGTTGCTCCGGCGGATGCTTCTCGCGGATCGGCTGAGTTCGCTCATTTTCTACGGGCCGCCCGGTTGCGGGAAGACGGCGCTGGCCCACGTCATCGCCAATCAGACCAAGAGCAAGTTCAAGCCGCTCAACGCGGTTTCGGCGAATTTGAAGGAAGTCCGCGAGGTGCTCACCGAAGCCCGCGAACTGCTCGAAGACGACGGCCGGCGGACGATCTTGTTCCTCGACGAGATCCACCGGTTCAACCGCAGTCAGCAAGACGTACTGCTGCCCGATGTCGAAGACGGCGTGGTGATCCTCATCGGGGCGACGACGCAGAACCCATTTTTCTCGATCAATACGCCGCTGCTGTCGCGCAGCCAGATATTCACCTTCGAGCCGCTGACGCGCGAACATACCAAACGGGTTTTGTTAAACGCGCTCGCCGACCGCGAGCGTGGTTACGGTGACATTCCGGTGACACTGACGGACGAGGCGATGGCGTTCGTCTGCGAAATCTGCGACGGTGACGCCCGCCGAGCGCTCACGGCACTCGAAATCGGCGTGAAATCCAGCCCCGATCCGACGGTGGCCGCCCCGCTGATTTTCGATTTGGCCCTCGCTCAAGATAGTATTCAACGCAAGGTCATGGACTTCGATCCGACCGGCGACACGCACTACGACCTCGCCTCGGCGTTCATCAAGTCGCTGCGCGGCAGTGATCCGCAAGCCGGGGTGTACTGGCTCGCCCGGATGCTCGAATCGGGGGAGGACCCGCGTTTCGTCGCCCGGCGGCTGGTGATTTTTGCATCCGAAGACGTGGGCAACGCCGACCCGCAAGCGATGCTGGTGGCCAATGCCGCGTGGGATGCCGTGGAGCGCGTCGGCATGCCCGAGTGCCGGTTGAGCTTGTCGCACGCCGTCTGTTATTTGGCGACGGCGCCGAAGTCGAACGCGAGCACAGTGGCAATAATGTCCGCGACGAAAGACGTGAAGGAAGGCCGCACGCTCCCGGTTCCCAAACATCTGCGCGATGCCCATTACGGCGGAGCCAAGCAGTTCGGCCATGGCACGGGTTATCAGTATTCCCACGATGGTGACGGGGCTTGGGTCGATCAGGAATATGTGCCGTCGGACGTGACCTATTACACGCCGAGCGACCGGGGATTCGAAGCGGTCATCCGCGAACGCATGGCCGAGATCGAACGACGACGGGCCGAGGGGCCATCCAAGACGACGTGACCAAGTTGCTCAAGTAACCGCGGAGTGAGTCATGCCCCTGTTCGGTGCCCATTTTTCGGTAGCGGGTGGACTGTCGAACGCCGTGGCGACGGCAGTCCGGTTTCAATGCGATACCCTGCAACTCTTCACGAAGAATGCGAATCAGTGGGCCGCCAAGCCGATTTCGGATGACGAGGCACGGACGTTCCGGCAGGCTGCGGAAGCGGCGAAGTTGCAGTTCCTCACAGCCCACGATTCGTACCTCATCAACCTGGCTGCACCGGGTGAGGAGCTGTTCCAAAAGTCGATTAACGCCTTGGTGATCGAATGGGAACGCGCCGAGCAACTCGGGCTGAGTTACCTCGTGACGCACCCTGGTGCGCATGTGGGCAGCGGCGAGGAAGCGGGGTTGAACCGTGTGATTGAAGGGCTGAATATTGCGGCGGAACGGTGCCGAGGTTTCCAAGCGATCATTCTGTTGGAAACGACAGCGGGGCAAGGGACGACGCTGGGCCACCGGTTCGAACAGTTGGCGATTTTGCGAAAGGGCGTTCGGGAACCGGAACGATTCCAAGTTTGCGTGGACACGTGCCACATTTTCGCGGCCGGCTACCCGATTCAGACGACGGAAGGGTATGCGGCGACCTTCCAAGAGTTCGACGACATTGTTGGGCTGGATTGTCTGAAGTTGTTCCACGTCAACGATAGTGCCAAACCGTTTGGGAGTCGGGTGGATCGGCACGCGGGTTTGGGAATCGGGGAAATCGGCGACGGTGCGTTCCGTTCGTTGGTGAACGACGCCCGCTTCGCCCACCTGCCGATGATTCTGGAAACGCCGAAGGAGGGGCCGGCCGGCGAGGAGTTGGATCCGATCAACTTGGCGAAGTTACGGGTTGAATTTCGGGTGCGATGACACGGCGCCAGCGCAGGGGAACGGCGTCGAATGCGGAGTTGTAGGTCGCTTCCAGCGGAACCAGGACGCAACCGCCAGGACGCAGGAAGACAGGCATGTCGGGGATGGCGTCGCCGACCGCGAGGGGTTCGATGTAGGCTTCGAGATCTCCTTCATCGTGGTTCTCATAGCTCACGGCCAGTAACGATTTGGCGGGGTCGATCGGTAGCGGATCGCGGGAATCGAAGTTCTGCCAGATGGCATCGTGGATTCCGTAGGGATTCGTGCGCGAGGGTGGAAAGAGATCGACAAGCATCACATGAATTTCACGTCGGAGAAGATCGTCGACCTTGTTCACAAATTGCGTCGTGTCGCGGATGCTCGATTTGTTTCCCGGGGAAATCAGTTCGATGATCGCGACGATGCGATCTCTCGACACATGCCGAATCACGACGATGTTTTTCTTCGCAGTATATGCATCAAGGTCGGCCCGCATTCGTCGGGTCGTCTGCGGAGGCGCCGCGAGCGCGACGCCGCCTAATTCGGAATCCGACACGTCGGTTTGCAACGTCACCACCTCCGGCTCGTAGCGACTCTTTTCCGAAGTCATCGCGTTCTGCTCAACGATCGCGTAATGATCGCTCGGAAGAAGGTTGTTCAAGGACTCCATGATTCTCGTACTCCACACTTGGTGAAAGCTGTGGAAGATCCCGGACTCAACGGATTTCCAATCGTGGATCGGCATGACGGCTCCATTTGCGAATGATCTTATCCTACACCATTAAGTCACCCACCGGCCAGTTCTCTTGACCCTGTCGGCTAGGGCCGTATCCCATCATCGCCCTGTTCGGGTCGTCCGAATGGGGGTTCCCGTTGCCCTTGCCGATGAACGCACCCATGAGCCAGTCGACGATCCAGAAGATCCACGCCCGCTAAATCCTCGACAGTCGGGGCAACCCGACCATCGAAGTCGAAGTCGTGTTGAAGAACGGCCTGATGGGCCGGGCCGCGGTGCCGAGCGGGGCCAGCACCGGCGCCCACGAAGCCGTGGAACTGCGCGACAACGATAAGAAACGCTACCTGGGGAAGGGAACGCTGAAAGCGGTCGAGAACGTCAACAAGTCGATTGCCCCTGCACTCCTCGGCATGAGCGCGTTTCAGCAAGTCGCGATTGATGCGGCCATGGTGATGCTCGACGGCACGCCGAACAAAGCCAAGTTCGGGGCGAACGCGATCCTCGGCGTCTCGATGGCCGTGGCCCACTCGGCCGCCAAGTGCGCCGGCCTGCCCCTGTACCGCTACATCGGTGGCACCAGTGCGACGGTGTTGCCCGTGCCGCTGATGAACGTGCTCAACGGTGGGAAGCACGCCGATAGCACCGTCGATTTCCAAGAGTTCATGATCGTGCCGGTCGGGGCATCGACTTTCCGCGAAGGGCTGCGCATGGGTGCCGAGGTGTTCCACTCCCTCAAAAAAGTGCTGCACGACAAGGGATTGAACACGGCGGTGGGCGACGAAGGCGGCTTCGCCCCGAACATCCCATCGGCGGATGAAGCGTTGGCGACCATCTCACAGGCCATCGAAAAGGCTGGTTACAAAGTCGGCGAGCAAGTCGCGTTCGCGCTCGACCCGGCCTGCACCGAACTGTATGAAGAAGCGAAGCACAAGGGCAAAGAAGGGTACTGCTTCTTCAAAAGTGCGCCGGATCGCGTGATCAGCACCGATGAAATGATCGACCTTTGGGCCGGGCTGTGCGCCAAGTACCCGATCCGTTCGATCGAAGACGGCTTGAGCGAAGACGACTGGGCGGGCTGGAAGAAACTCACGGCGAAACTCGGGCACAAGGTGCAACTCGTCGGCGACGATTTGTTCGTGACGAACACGGCCCGCCTCAAGCGCGGCATCGCCGAGGGCTGCGGCAACAGCATTTTGGTGAAGGTGAACCAGATCGGCACGCTGACGGAAACGCTCGAAGCCGTAGAGACTGCGAAGCGGAACAAGTTCACCGCGATCCTCAGCCACCGCAGTGGCGAAACGGAAGATACGACCATCGCCGATCTCGCGGTGGCGACCAACTGCGGGCAGATCAAAACCGGTTCTGCGAGCCGAACAGATCGGATCGCGAAGTACAACCAACTGCTCCGGATTGAAGAAGAGCTTGGCGCCGCCGCGATCTACGGCATCGAGATGAAGTGAGCAATGAGATTATGGCGAGCCGGCCAGCGTCAGCTGCCGGATTCTTTTGGACTGCAAAGAATCCGGCAGCTCACTCACGCTGGCCGGCTCGCCCAAGCCCATAATAACTTGTCCAACTTCAACTTCCCGGGAACCCACTCCGATGCCGACGTTTCTGAGCGATCCTGCGGACAGCCTGTACATCACGCTGTTCATCGCGATGTTGGCGGGTGTTGGCATTTGGTACCGGTACCGCACCCGCAAGACACTGATCGCAGCCGGGATCGGCGTCGGACTCCTCGTGGCGTTATTCATCATCGATAAATTTTTCGACAGCCCACGCGAGATCGTGATCCGGGCGGCCGGGGAATTCGAGGCCGATTTCAACACGAACGATTGGAACAAGTTCGAGAAACACATTGCAGAGAACTTCGACCGCAAAGGGAAGAAGAAGAAGGACGTGAAAGTCTCGTTCGAGTTTGCGAAAGCGTACAGCGCCAAGGTGGCGCTCTGGTCGTTCAACCGCGACGACGTGGTGGTGGCGGGCGACACCATCACCGTCGGGTTCGACGCGAAGCCACAAGGTCCGGAGGCGGAGGCGTTCCATCGGTATGTCCGCGGCCGTTTTGCCAAAGGGCCGAATGGCAAATGGCAACTCGTCAGCTACACGACGTACAAAGCACTCAATCGCGATGTCGAAGAAGAAATCGTCGGCGGTTGGTGACCCATGCAACTCCACGGCGTGGACATCGTCGATACTTTCGCGGAAGCCTTCCCGATGACGGCCGCACGCGTCGTGATGACGGCGGCTTCGCTCGAATGGGCCCGCATTGGGGCCACGGCCGCGACGGGCTATGCCAGCAGTGTAATTGGCTGCGATGCGGAGGCGGGAATCGAACGAGAGTTGCAGCTTGAAGAAACAGCCGATGGCCGGCCCGGAATCGCGATACTCTTCTTCGCATTCAGCCGCGATGCTTTGCAGAAAGCTCTCATCAACCGCGTCGGCCAATGTTTACTGACGTGTGCCACCACGGCGGTGTTCAACGGTTTGGAAGGCGAACCCAACAAGTCGATTCGCGTTGGAGGTAATCTTCGTTACTTCGGCGACGGCTGGCAAATCAGCAAGCAAGTCACCGGCAAGCGGTACTGGCGCATTCCTACGATGGACGGCGAATTCCTCTGCGAAGATACCTTCGGGACGACTAAGGGTGTCGCTGGTGGGAACATCATCATCATTGGGAGATCACAACGGGAAACGCTGACCGCCGCTGAAGTTGCGGTGCGAGCCATGCGGGCCATCCCCGGGGTGTTGCTCCCGTTCCCCGGCGGGATCGTCCGCTCCGGAAGCAAAGTCGGCAGCAAGTACGCGGCGTTGAAAGCGAGTACAAACGAAGCCTACTGCCCGACACTTCGCGGGGTGGTGAAGACGGAACTTCCCGAAGGGGCGAACGCCGTATACGAGATTGTCATTGACGGTCTGACACTCGCGCTCGTGGAACAAGCGATGCGTGATGGGACTGTCGCAGCGTGCCAGTGTCCCGGTGTGTTGCAGATCACAGCTGGGAACTATGGCGGCAAACTCGGGCCGTTCCACATTCGTTTGCATTCTCTTTTCCCGGAGAGCAACCGATGATGACAATCATCGTTCGTCACGACTCCACCATCCCACTGGAGTTCCCAGGCATTACCCCGGATCGACTTGAAAAAATCTCGGTGTTACACGCGGCAAAGTTACCCGTGTTGTACGGGAATCGCCCCGTGGAACTCGGTGAGGTCGCGTCGATCTCGGGGGATTGTTCCGATGGGCAACTCCGATTCCGCGGCGATACCGGCCGTGTGAAACAGCTCGGTGCGAAGATGAGCCAGGGTACGATCTGGGTCGAAGAGAATGTGGGCCTCCACGCGGGTGCACAAATGACCGGGGGAAGGTTAACGATCCACGGAGATGCCGCAGACTGGCTCGGGGCGGAAATGCGTGGGGGCCAGGTCGAAGTTCAAGGTCATGCTGGGCACAACGTCGGCTCAGGTTATCGCGGATCTCGGCACGGAATGCGGGGCGGATCGATCCTCGTGAATGGGAATGCCGGCGACGAACTCGGATTGCTGATGCGTCGGGGTACCATCGTGGTGGGAGGAACTATCGGTGCTTACGCCGGGTCGGCGATGATCGCCGGCACGATCGTCGGCAAAAAGGGATTCGGTCCGCGTGCCGGTAGCGGCATGAAACGCGGGACGTTGATTGCGTGCGGCCAAACCGAACCGGTCGCAGCGGGGTTTCGGTACTGCTGCGACTATCAGCCCCAATACCTCGAATTGATCCGCGATCAACTCGGGGCCATTCGTAACGTCCACTGCTACCGGGGCGACGTGCTCACCGGTGGGCGTGGAGAATTACTATTGCTCGATGCCGCTTCCTGAATCACTTCCCATCTCGGCGCGGCGTCAGTGATTCGATCCATAACTTAGGCAGCACCAGCGGAGCCCCCGGCTGAAATCCGAGCGCCTGGATCATGCCCGCCGGGCGAACACCGGCGGTGAGGACACTCGCGGCTAAACCACCGGCATAGCCCGAAGCGATGGCCGTTCCCGAAAGACCATAGGCCTCGCCAAGTACCAGCAAATCTGGCTTGCCGCTCAGTGCCACGCCGGGGCCGGTGCCCGTCACCGAGATGGCTTTCGTTGGTTCGGCCGTGGTCGATTGGCCGATGGTGAGCACGGCGGGGGAATCGCCGGGGATGCCGACGCCACCGCCAGATGGGGCGTAAGTATCGAATCGGACACTGCCCTTGGCGGCTTGTGCGGTGTCGAGAATCTCGACGAGAATCCGGGGGCGGATTTCGAGGCCTTGACGCAACGCTTTCACTTGGCCCTGGGATGCGAGGCCGCCTTCGACTCGCAAGGCGTAACTACCGTCGGCGGGAATGATCACGTCGAACGAGGCTTCGTAGGTTCCCGAGCCGTTCGACGAGGCGAGTCGCACGGGGGCACCGACGCTCCGTACCACTACGATCAAGTCGTCCGATGCGTAGGTTTTGGCGTCGGCATCAACTTGCCGCAGGAGTTGCAACCGGAGGCTGAACGCCGGCTCGCTGACGAGGAACGCGTCCTCGTTGTGTGGCTCCCGCCACTGCACCGAGATGCGCACTTTCAAATCTTTGGGGAGTGCCGCTTGGATTTTTCCATCGGCTGCGGTGTAGTTCAGAAAGTTCAATTCGGGCGTCCAACGCTTGGACGGGATCGTCGGAGCATTGGTGAATTCCATCACGCCGTTGCCGTCGCGGTCGAGGAATGACCCGCCCCATATTTGACCGGTCGAAATGCTCCCGGCTTGAATCCAGGCTGGCGTCGGCGGAAGTTTGCTCGCTCGAATCGCGCTGCGGGTCGCCCCGACGGCGAACTTCGCATCGAGATATTGGCTCAGGTCGCTCAAGCCGTCGTGCGGGTGGCCCGATTCCCAAACGAGCGTGTTGATCACCACGCCGGCACCTTTCAAACTTTCGAGGCCGGACTTCAACACGGCGAAGCGATCCGAAAGGGCCTTGAACTCTCCTTCGCGCTTCTGCACTCCACTCAATTCCGCAGCGGCATCGTCCCGCTCTTTCTTGGCCTTGACGTCGTCACCAATGTTGCTGATGGCTTTGCGATAGCGATCCACGGCACCGCGACGCTCCGCCAACAAGCGATCCGCAAAGACGGTCATTTCTTCGGAACGGGTCACCAAGGCTTCGGAGTATTCCAGCTCCCCGGTGATTGCTTTCGCCACCGTCAACGGTTGATGAAACGACGATGGATCGATCCGAACGCAGAGGATCTCTGCTTTCGGGGCAGCCGCAGCGGCGGCGAGTGCGGTGGCGGTCCCTGTGCCAACCCGTCCTGGTAAAGCAGGGAGTGGTTCGAGAGTGGGGCGGACTTCGCCGGTGAGATCGAAGAATTTCAATTTCGAAGTTGGAGTCAACTGCTTCGCGAGTTCGGGGAACTCGGAGGCCAGCACGATGATTCGCACTCCGGTGCCATCGAATCCGCGTTTGTGCATGCTGCTTAAATTCGAGTCCGTTAGGAATTGCGTGGCTGGTGCTGGGTTTGCAGTCGGCTTGGCTGTTTCGCTGGCCGTACGGGGTAGCCGCACATGGCGAACTTCCGAATAATCGGCAAGCTTGGTCACGTACGATGCCTTTGGCAAGCGGACGGTGGCCACGCGTCCGACGATCCCTTCGAGCGTTGCCCCGCTGGCGATGGTTCGGAGGGCAATCCGTTCGCTTCGGGATGTCACGCCGAGGTCTCCTTCGAAGATCGCTTCCACGACGAGAGGTTTCTCGACCTGCATCGGATCGTCGACAATCGCTTTGAGTTCCGCAGTGAGCTTGCCCAAGTTCGTCGGCAACACCAGCACTGGGGAATCGACGGGCAAATCGGGAAGCAGCTCGACGTATTTCAGTGGCACCACGGAACTGAAAGGAGCGGGCAAGGAATCTTTGCTGTTGACGCCGAATAGCCAGCCACCAGGGAGTGTCCGTAGATCTTTTAGTAATGTCGGCACGACACCGGCCGGCAGTGCCCCGCGGATGATGCTGAACCCATCGTGATCATAACCGACCGACTCGACAAAGCCGAGTGAGCCGAGGTGGGCCACGGTCTGGTCGTGCAACAGTCGTTGCTCGCGAAGTCCCAAATTCTTCGGGATGAGCATGCGGACTTGGACGGCTTTCTTGGGGTCTTCCGGCAACTTGTCGCCCGCTTTGCGGACGATCACCGTTTTGACGGCTTCCAAGCCAAGAAGGGCTTTGGCGTTTTTGGCCGGGATGCTCCCCGATTTTGTTTCAGCTAACGCATCTAAGATTTCGAGATCGTCGTTGGCGACTCGATTTTGCACGAATCCGAGTTTCTCGAGATCGGCCGTCATCGCACGATATTGGCGGATGCGTTCGTCGCGGTCGGCCCGAATCCGGTAGCGGAACTCGACGTCGAAACGGTCGGGTGAGGGTGGGTAGACCACTTGGGCCAGACCAGACGACGACAGGACGCCCAGTAGCATCAGTGTGGAGACGATTCGAACCGACATGGGCGATCCTCGCAAACAGGGGACGCATTCCATTCAGAATGCTCTCCGGGGGCGGCCTTGCCAAGCGCAGATAAGAAAATATGCCTTGCCCGAAGCGACCGTGTCGCCGGAAATTCCGAGAAGTGGCGAAGTCGACGCCGCAACGGTTCCGGGCATCCGCAAGAAGTCGGTTTGAGGAATTGCAATGAGTTGGCAGGGGAAAACGGTCGTCATCACCGGTGCATCCAGTGGGATTGGCTCGGCTTTGGCGAAGGAACTGGCCGGGCGCGGCGCCCGCGTCGGCGTTTTGGCACGCCGGCAAGATTACCTTCAGAAACTGGTCAACGATGTCCGGGCCGCTGGGGGAACCATCGAAGAGGAACCCGGCGATGTGACCGACCGCTCCGGCCTTCGGGACGCGATTGACACCCTCGAAACCAAACTCGGGCCGATTGACGTGTTGATTGCAAATGCCGGCGTCAGCTTCCCGAGTGGTGCCGACCCCTTGGCCAGCGAAGACGTCGAAACGATGATGCGAGTGAATTACCTCGGCGTCGTGTACGCGTTCGATGCGGTGCTGCCGGGGATGCTGAAACGCGGCGCGGGCCAACTCGTGGCCATTTCGAGTTTGGCAGCGTACAAGGGTTTGCCCGGTTCAGCGGGGTATTGTGCCAGCAAAGCGGCGGTGAATACCTTTTGCGAATCGCTGCGAATCGAACTGGGTCCACGCGGGGTTGCGGTGACGGCCGTCTGCCCCGGCTTCATTCGCACCCCGATGACGGCCGCCCAAACGAACCCGATGCCGTTCTTGATGGACGCCGACGAAGCCGCCCGTCGGATTGCCAACGCTCTGCTCCGCCGGCCGGCGGTGTACAACTTCCCCTGGCTGATGTTCCGTTTGATGCGGATCACCCGGTGGTTGCCCGACCGGGTAATCCGCCGCCGGGTCATGCCATCGACAGGTCGATGATTGAGTGGTTTTGCCCAGCATTCCGAAAATTGCTCCGCTTTCACCACTTCAAGGGTGGTTGGCACACCCGTCGAGAACCCTACAACTACTCTTTGAGACCAATTGAGGTGCATTGAGGGTTACCAGTGAGTGAAGTCGATCCGCAAGCCATGAAGGCGGCTATCCGCGAGCAAGCTCGCAAGAACCGCGTGGCCCAGAAGAACAAAGAAGAAATCAGTAGGCAGATCTGCGAAGAGTTCATGGCCATGCCGGTCTATGAGGCCGCGAAGACCGTGCTCTGGTACGTGGACGCGGGCAGCGAAGTGCGCACCCGGCATATGCTCCCGGAAGCCATGGCCAAAGCGGCGAAGGTGATCATTCCGTACTGCATCGTCGAAACGAACCAGTTGGAATTGTTCTGGCTCGAAGACATGAGCGAACTGGTGGAAGGGGCTTACAAAATCCTCGAACCCGCCACGGATCTTCGCGAACTGCCGTCGAAACGCGTCCAGCCCCACGAGATCGATCTGGTCGCCGTGCCCGGCACCGCCTTCGACGCCAGCGGTGGCCGCATGGGACAGGGCAAAGGGTACTACGACCGATTGCTGTCGAGTATCCGCCCGGAAGTGCCGCTGATCGCGCTCTCGTTCGAGTGCCAGATTTTCCCGAGCATCCCCGTGGCCGCACACGACGTATTCATGGACTTGGTGCTGACGGAACAGAAGACGTATAAGGGTCGCGGTCGGAAGGGGTAGTTTCGCAGGAGGCCGACGCTTCCCAAAACTGCACCCATTCTCGCCAATTCAAACGGGGGTCGTCCGAAAGGACGGCCCCCATGGCGTTGAAGCCGAGCACGGCCCGACGCCAACATTCGAGTTGTTCGGCCGTGGCACCGACCAGGAACGCCGAGTCGTCGCAGTGGCCGACGATTTCCGAATCGATCAGTTCCAAATCGAGAATGGCTGGTGCTCCATCGCACAATATTTCCACGCGGATCTGTTGGAGACCGAGGTGAACCTCGCATTGTAAATTCACACCGGCCCAAGCCTGCGTGGAACTGAGGTACTCTAGAAAATCCCGTTCGACGAAATGACGGATCGCGTCTTCGACGTAGTGCAACGTTTCGAGCGGCTTGTGCAATTGAGCTGGGGCGTCCGCTTCCTCGGCTTTGGCCAACGCCCGGCGGATTGTGGCGAACGCCTTGGGCACCGTTCCAGAATGGAACCCCGGCCGCAACAGCCCGCGTACCGTCTCACCGTGGTGCCCCAGTGCCAACGGCGACACTCGATGTGGTCGGTTCGCGGAATAGAGTCGCCAGTTTTCGCGCAGCTCCCAAGCTAAAAATCCGAAGATGCCAGGCACGCCCGTCATGATTCCGGTGACCCATTTCTTGGCGACACCGGTCGCTGTGGAAATCGCTGGGATCATCGGCAGCAGTAGTTTGTGCGACACCGTGACCACGGGGAAGTGCTTGAGCGGATTGATCTGCGGTTCGATGAGCAAATAGATCGCGAACCGTAGAACGTACCGCACCGGGAACCAGATTAACCCGAGTGCAACTTTGACGGCCAGCGACGGTTTGGCTTGGCCTTCGCGGAAGCGGAACCACTCGTCGATGGAGTAAATGAGTCGATCCAGTCCGCTCAACAACCCACGGAAAATCCAAACGATCCAGCCGAGCAGGCCGGGGAAGAAGTTCACGCTGATTTGTCGCCAGAGCCAAGCCAATCCCGCTTCTATTCGAGACTGCAGAATGAGACCCGGTGGCGTGTTCACGACAATCGCCACCACGAGGAACGTGCCCGCGGTGGCGCACCCCATGATCTCCTCGGGCCAGTCGACCGAAAGCCCGACCAATGCGGTGACTCCTGCGCCGACGACGGGTAACGCTAGCCGCCGGTGAAACCAGCGCACCAATCGGTTACGTCGAAAGGCCCGCATAACTCTCGAGTTCCAAACCTGCGACGGCAACACCGCAAACGTCCAATGGATGGAACTCGCAATTGCAGTGAAGAGACGCCCGGCGAATTTTCTGAGCGCGGTCGAATGGATTAGTCCGAGGTAAACGAATCCCAGGGCGAGCATGATTGTCACCGTTTCCGGCGACATCGAAATCCCGTGCGATTTCGGGCCGTGTTCGACCGCCGGTTCCGCAACACGGAACAACCCCGTGACGAACTTGGCGACCGCGCCGATTTCGAGAACGATATACTTGGCGAATTCGACCGTCATGAATGCCGCGCCGAATGGCAAGGCGATGAACAATGTGAGCCAGCGGCCGATTTTGGTGCCGAATGCAACGGCACTGCCGCGCTGGAACCACCGCAAGTAGATTTCGGCAGCGGTATAGACACCGTCGAGTTGTTCCCCGAGTCGGCGATCCGCTTGCAACAGCGGATCACCACGGAGCAATTGCACCGGCCCAGCTAAGTCGGGCATCTTCAGTTGATTACGCGAGAGGGTGTCGCGCAAATCGCCGAAACGCAGGAACCCTTTGGCAACGGTCGCATCAAGCATTTCGTCCACGATCTTCGGCAGGGCGATTCGCTCGATGATGTTGCTCGGCACCAACCCAACATCGTGAAACACACGGTGCACAACCGGTTCCATCGCGCCGCGCAGGGCAAGCTCGGCCCGCTGCATTTCCGTGTCCACCAGTGTCTGCAGCGTTTCGAATTCGGTCGGGGCCAGTCGGGCGTAGGCGATCTGCTTCTTCACCTTTTGCAAGCGCTGGTGGAGCCAAGCCAGGCGTGCGAGTGACAGCTTCCGCAAAATTGGTTTGCGGCCAAAGGTGGTGACCCAACCGACGGGATCGACGGCGTACAAGTCGCCTTCCAAATCGACGGCTATTTTCTGCAACTCGTACAACGCTTTGGCCGCCGGTGACCAGTGCCCGTCCGCCGCTGGGGCGAGCAGCGCTTTCAGCGCCTGATTCCATTCGATTTTGCGATGAGGCTCCCACTGAAGGATGACCGCGAGCCGCTCAACCAACCCTTCGCGAATCGCGTTCTTGGCTTCGTTGCGATACTTGGTGGAACCGGTCGAGCATGCGGCGGATGCCGCGGCGAACAGTATGGCACCGCGTGCAAAGTTACCTTGAGCATTGGCCACTTCCGCCCGCTGAGCTAATCTCCAAGCACGGGTGGCATCTCGGGCGCTCACGACGGTGGATGTCGGCATCGGCGCCGAAGGAAGTGAACTCGGTTGAGGTTCGACAGCACCATCAGGACGCGTGGAATGGAATACGGTGGCTTCGTCGAAACCATCGCAAAAACGCGCCCGCC
>JANXWE010000207.1 GCA_025351325.1 Fimbriiglobus sp. | reverse complement strand
CCGGGGGTTAACCCGACGGCCTCCGAAGATGGCATCACCTACGCTCTCCGCCAGCACGTCGATACCTTCGACGGCGTACCGGTGATTTCCTTCGGTTGGGTCGCTCTGTTCATCGTTCTCTACACACTCTTGATCGGCCCCATCGAATACCTGTTCCTCAAGAAGATCGTCGGTCGGCTCGAACTGACCTGGATCACCTTCCCGATCATCGTGCTCACCGTCAGTGCGGCGGCCTATTTCACCGCCTACGAGATCAAAGGCAAAGACTTGCGGGTGAATAAAATCGACGTCGTCGATGTCGATGTCGGTGGCAACCGAGTCTACGGGCAGACCTGGTTCACGGTCTTCAGTCCGCGCATCGACAACTACACCGTGGGTGTCGAACCGAAAGAGCCGTGGGCGTTCGGCTCGCCGGATACCGAGGCTCCGATCAAGCCGGTCACGGTCGTCGACTGGATGGGTGGGAGCCGAATCGGGCTGGGTGGCGGCATCGGTCGCGGTTACCGGAATTACCAGTACCGCATCGATCCGAAAGGTGGCACGACCCAAGCCGGCGCGACGGCCAACGGCTTGTCGAAAGTACCGGTGCAGGTCTGGTCGACCAAAACCTTCACCGCCAACTGGTCTGGATTCTTGGATAGCAAAACTCCACCGGTGACATCCACGGTCGCCCACCTGCCTTCCGCCCCACTCGGAGCGGCGGGCACGATCACCATCAATCTGCCGCTGCCCGAAGTGACAGACGCCATCGCGTACTTCGCCGGCAAACCGTACAAACTCGATAAAGGCATCGGCACCGGTGTGCCGGTGAAGTTCAACCCCGGCAGTACCGCCGAAGCCCGCGAATGGGAGCGGATCGAACTCGCCCCCGACGCCAAGTTCTACGCCAGCGGAGAGCCGGCCGAGCAGACCACCGGCCGCAACTCCTCGCGGAAGCCGGTTCAGGAAACCGTGGCGACGCCACTCGGGCTATGGGGAATGCTGTTCCACGAAGCGGGTGTGAAGAAAGACTCCGGCGGTCGCAACCTTCAAAATTCCACCCTCCGCCGGCTCGATCAATCGTGGCGGCTCAGTGAAGCCAACACGGAAGAAGTCATCGTGTTGCTGAAACTCGCCAAGGTCAGCGGAAATGCTGAAGAATTGATGACGAACCCGGACAGTGCCAGCCCGAGCCAACTCTGGTTGAAGGCCCTGCCCGGCAGTGGCCCACGCCCGGCCGTCCCCGGCACTCTGCAACAGGAAACTTACATCCGCATTTACATTCCGGTGAAGGCCATTGGGAAGTAATGCAAGCCGGCCCGGCGAGCCGAACCCCGTCAGGGGTCGGGTGAAGCTACAAACTCTCCGGTCCGCGTGAACACCATCCGATGTTGAACACCCGACCCCTGACGGGGTTCGGCTCGCCAAATGGATTTTCATCATGATCGAATGCCGCGACCTGACCAAAAAATACGGCGATCTCTACGCCCTCGACCGGCTCACGCTGAAGCTCGACAAGGGCGACGTGTTCGGGTTCATCGGGCCAAACGGTGCCGGTAAAACCACGACCATGCGCATCTTGGCGACGCTGCTGAACCCGAGCTGGGGCGAAGCCAGCGTCTGCGGCTACAGCATCTACACCGGGTCGAAGGAGATCCGCCGCAGTATCGGCTACATGCCCGACTTCTTCGGCGTCTACGACGACATGAAGGTGACGGAGTACTTGGAGTTCTTCGCCGCCGCGTACCGCATCAGGGGGGCCGACCGCCGCAAAAAGTGCGACCAAGTGCTCGAACTCGTCGACCTCGGTTACAAACGCGACGCCCTCGTGACGAGCTTGAGCCGCGGGATGACCCAGCGCCTCGGGCTGGCCCGGGTGCTGCTGCACGAACCGCAGGTGCTGCTGCTCGACGAACCGGCCTCCGGCCTCGACCCGCGCGCCCGCATCGAGATGCGCGAACTCATCAAAGAGCTGCGCGGCATGAACAAGACGATCATGGTGTCGTCGCACATCTTGCCCGAGCTGGCTGATATCTGCAACAAGATCGGTATCATCGAGCGCGGCAAACTCATCTTCAACGGCACCGTCGAAGAGGCCATCAACAAGGTGCGCACCAAGCGAGTTTACATCGTGTCGGTCGGCCCGGATCAAAATGAATTCGCCGCGAAGAAGCTCGAACAGTTCCACGAGATCGAGTCGGTCGAACTCACCAAAGAGGCGGCAACGATCCGCGTGACCCTCAAAGACGGCGAAGGCGACGGCTGCTTCATCCCCGAGCGACTCATCGCCGAGAAATACAAACTGCGTACCTTCAACGAAGAGCAGATCAACTTGGAAGACGTATTTATGGGCATTACCAAAGGGATCACCAATTAACACTTCGGATTTGGGATTTCGGATTTCGGATTGCAAACACTCCCCGTCCGGGGTGCTGAAGTCGTTTCTTCCAATCCGAAATCCCAAATCCGGAATCCGAAATTGAGCACGCGCTTCATCTGTGGAAATTGTGGCGGCAAAGCGACCGTCCCGTCGGGCTACGCCAAGGCCAAAGTGCGCTGCGAGCATTGCGGCTACTACGCCGAAGTGCCACCCGAAATGCGGGCCAAACCGGACGCGGTACCCGAAGCGGAAACCCCTTTCGATGTAGTGGCGACCAAACCGGCCGTGCGCGCCCGTGTGGCCCCGGAATTCGACGACGACGAACCCGAGTCGCCGAGAACGGGCCGGGCGCCGGACATCGTGGCCCAGCACCACCGCGATCCGCACGACCACCGCCCCGAATTCGCCGAAGCGACCGGCGTCGGTGCCCCGTTGCTCGCCGGCGACCAAATCGAGCACGACGGCCCGTTAACGACTCCCTACGAAGTCCCCGGCAACGGATTGAAACCGTGCCCGAAGTGCCGGGACGATCTGCCGCTCGATGCGGCGTTCTGCGTCCACTGCGGTTGGGAACTCGTCGGGAAAAAGAAGCTCAAGTCCAAGCGCGAGTTCGAGGAGATCGACAAGATTTGGTACGAAGGTTGGAACCCGGCTACCCGCTTGCAGATTTTCATCACGCTGCAATTCGTGAATGTGCTACTGATTGCGTTGGGGATGCTGGCGAACGGGCAATCGTTCAAGGACGCCTCCGCCATCGGCATGAACGTGATGATGAATCTATTCAACATGGCGTTGCAAGCGTTCATTCTGGGGAGTTTTGAATCCCTCCACGTCACCCGCGACCCTAAGGGGCGCTGCGTGATCATCAAGATACGCCGTTACTGTTTCATCCCGATGCCGGGGTTCAAAATTCCCTTGAATATGAGTGCCGGCGTCGGAATTGTGGCCTCGCACAACCCCGGCATGGTGTCGTACGTGATCTGCATTTATCTGCTGATCATGGGATGTTTGCCGGGGATTCTGTTCTTCATCTTCGTCATCCGGCCGGAGAGCTTCCACGCCGCGCTCTGCAACGAATTTGGCGGCACGGAAGAAACCCTTCTGCACTGCAAGAACCGACAGCATGCCGAAGAAGTGACTCGCAACATCGCCGACGCGCGGGGGTTACGGTGGCACAATATCTTATAGTGAGTGGGTACTTTCTAACGATGATTCACGCCTCCGAAGCTCACTCACCGATTTTTCATCCAGAATGGACATTCCACAAATCCCTTCGGCCATTATCATTCTTTCATACACCCCGATTACAATTCCCCTTGCTTGCCTCTCTCTCGCCGGATCCCGCCCATGTTTCCGCTCGATCGCCGACAATTCGCCGCGTCCTCGTTCGGGGGATTGGCCGCACTCATGGCCATGCCGACCGTCTTGGTTCGGCAGCCGGTCGTGCCCGATCCAATCACGGTCGTCGCCCCGTTCAAGCCGGACACTCTCTTCCTCACATGGCAGCGCGATCCCACCACCACCATGACCGCGCAGTGGGTCGGCGAGTGGGATGCCACCGACGATCCGACGATCTATTACGGCCCGACCGCGCGGACATTCTTTGATACCAGTCCGCTGAAATGGGACACGGCCAAGACGACGGCAACACCGTTCCCGCAGACGGAACTGATCAATTTTCGCTCCGAACTCACCGGGTTAAGCCCCGGCACCGAATACCGCATGAAGATCGGCCGCAATTCGCCGACTTATAAGTTTCGCACCATGCCGGCGAAGGCGACGAACGAACTGACCTTCGTGTCCGGGGGCGACTGTGGAGTGAATCCGCACGCCATCGAGAACAACAAACAGGCCGCCAAACAAGACCCGTGGTTCGCGGTCATCGGGGGCGACTTGGCCTACGACAACGGCACCAGCCCGAAAACGTACCTGAGCTGGCTGCGGAACTACAGCAAGCACATGGTCGACACCAAAGGCCGGATGATCCCGATGATCTGCTGCCTCGGGAATCACGAAGTCAAGGGTGGCTACAGTAAATCTCGATCCGACGCCCCGTTCTTCTTCGCCCACTTCGATGGTCTGTACCAAGACGCCAGTTACGCTGCACTCGATTTCGGCGACTACCTCAGTTTGATCCTCATGGACACCGGGCACGCCTCGCCCATCATCGGCGCCCAAACCGATTGGCTCGACCGGACGCTGCGGGAACGCACCGAGCGGCCCCATTTGATCGTGGTGAACCACGTGCCGTGCTACCCGAGCTTCCGCGCGGCCGAGGGGCCGGCCGGCAAACTAGGCACCGGCGAGGAGCAGCGCAAAAACTGGGTGCCGTTATTCGAGAAGTACAACGTCGATTTAGTACTCGAACATCACGACCACACGTTCAAGCGGACGCACCCCATGAAGGACGGCTTGAAAGACAAGAACGGCATTTTGTACTTGGGTGATGGTTCGTGGGGTCAACTGCGGAACGCCAGCAAATCCACGGCCCGGTCGTACATCGCCACGGCGAGCACGTCGTACCACCTCACCGTCCACCGGATCGAAGCCGAGCAACGGTTCCACATGGCCCTCGAAGAAGGCGGGAAGATCGTCGACATTTGCCGGACGGAAAAGAAAGTGCGTCGCAAAGGGTGAAACGGAGGCGACCGCGTAGAAT
This sequence comes from Fimbriiglobus sp., assembly GCA_025351325.1. Classification (GTDB taxonomy): domain Bacteria; phylum Planctomycetota; class Planctomycetia; order Gemmatales; family Gemmataceae; genus JALHQU01. The sequence goes on along the minus strand of JANXWE010000207.1, from coordinate 8,485 downwards.
ATCGCGAACAGGGGGCCTTAGCTCAACGGTCAGAGCAGGGGACTCATAATCCCTTGGTTTTGGGTTCGAATCCCAAAGGCCCCAGTGGTGCGAGTCGATGCGGGCCGGTGCCAAAGGGTGCCGGCCCCTACTATTTCTAGGGGCAAGTTAGCATGCTCTGGGCCATCGGGGCCTTCCACGGCGTAGGCGATGCCGGCGGTTTAGAGATCGCACCGGAGCATTTCGGCCCCGGTGCCCCACTTGACCACGTGTCGGCCAGCGTCAGATGCAGGTGCAGTACCAGTGCAGCAACCGGTGCTCGCCGAAAGCAATGGCGAGCATCGTTCACAGGAGTTGGTGACCGCGCACCGCATGGGAAGTTCCTGGGGCGGCGTGCCTTTTCACATCACCCATGACCTCATCCGCGGAACCACTCCGGCAGCTAACCGCACCACCGCCACTTCCACTCACCGAGCCGGGCAACCGCTACCGCCGCAACTCGATGCCCAGCTTCTCGACGTTCTTGGCCAAGTCGCTCAATACCTCGCCAACAAGTGCTCTGCGGACCTCCGCTCGTTCGGCTAACTCGACCGCCTCCAGCGCGGCCAAGTTCCGCAGGATACCCTCCCGCGGCCCCCGCGGCGGGATCTTGATCAGATGCCCATTGATGATCACGTACCCGCCGCCGTCCGACGCCACCCCGCCGATGACGATTCCCGGGCCGACGACCGGCTCTCGCTGCGGCACCCGATAGCTGACCAGCAGCGTCGCGCTCCCGGCCACAGGGTCGATCGCGTCCACGGTAACGGTGAAGTGGCGTTTGAAGATATCGAGCTTGTTGCCGACTGTGAAAGTGTCGCCCGCGTTCATCATGTAGACGGGCGAACCGAAGCCGGCGTTCACCCGGCGGATCATCGAATGGGTGCCGCTGTTCTCCTCGGTCGTCCGGATCTGGACGCCGGCGCCGCCTGCCCGGTTCCAGCCGCGGCCGGCCCGGAACTCGAAGTCGTACTCGTCCACCGCGACGACATGCGGGTGGGCCGGGTCGGGGTCGTTCACGTCATAGACGATGCAGCGGCCGAGCGTGGCGGCCTTGCCGTTGATGACCCGCTCCGGCTTGAGCCAGCCGGCGATCCGTCGCATCGTCGCGTTGATGGTCGGGCCAGCCAAGCCGAATCGAGGGTGGGCGTACATCTCGCAGCGGGCGTAGCTCATCACATCCCACCAGTCGCCGTAGGCCCCGGGGCGGCCGTCGTTGGCAGGGTCGTGCGGGGTCGGGCTATCGTCGAACGCGTGGTCGAAGCCGAACCCGTGGCCGACCTCGTGGCAGACGCCAGCGTGGTCCGGACGGATGCCGTAGATCGACGTGCCGAAGTTCCGCGAACCAGTTGGCAGGGCGAATGACTGTATGCCGGACGACCCGCCGTCGTCGGCCGGGTCGCCGAACACGGCCACGCTGTCGAACCCGCTCAGGTCGATCCGATCGGCCTCGTCGGCAGTGGTGAACGCGGCGACCGCCTGCTGGATCTTGGCCAACCGGTTGAGCTTGGCGAAGTCGGCCTGTTTCAGCCCGTGACTCCGCCAGCCGAACACCCGCGTGCCGGCCAGGTCGGCGACCCCGTCCGAGGCGTCGAGCCAGTACCGGTTCAGGCTCTCGGCATCGTTCAGGAAGAAATCGGTATAGAAGTCCGGGCCGGGCCGGTTCGGATCCGGCGTGCCATCAGACGGGTGAACGAGCAGGACGGCGATCGGCTTCGACGTGGCCACGGCGGTACTCCTAGGCGGTGAGGGCCGGCCGGCTGGGCAGAACCCTGGCCGAGCCGCTGCCAAATGGATTTTGAACGATGCAGTTACGAGCGGCGTCATCAGTCGAACGCCCTTTGCCGCCGAACGCCTCAGTTCAGTAGCGGCGGGCGCCGAGTGAGCTATGAACTTGGGGAAGTTGTTGTGCCCCCGCTGTCTGCTGCGGCGCTTGGTTCGGCGATTGGCTACTGCTCCATCCGGCCAGCCACGGACGCAACTACGCTTCCTGTGGCGGTCTGGATCTGTTTCTTGATGCCGGCATCTGTCAGCCGGCCGGCGAGTTCGTGGATCGCGGTTGCGATGGTGATCTGCCCAGACGGCGCACACCCCGGCAATATGCCAGGCATTTCGTGAAGCTGATTCAGCCCGCCTTTTTTCACACCACGACCCGCTTCGACGGATCTGACTAACAACACGGTAGATGCGGCTTTTTGTCACAGACCTGCTGTACTGGCCCCTCGCCAGGAACGCAGTCATCATCGCCATGGCGCGCCGCACTCGCCTCGCCGAATTTGTGAACGGCGACCGACACCGTCTGCAGTTCGATACCCACCCTCAGTGGGATGCGAAACACCTTTGCCCCGATGAACCCCGCGTGCCGAATCTCCTCGGCGCTCCACACATGCAACTCCCCGCACACGTCCGCCTTCTTCACGAGCAGGTAGGAACGACGGTGACCGGGATCGGGGTAGACCCTGAGGTATTCGGCCGAGTGATCCGCCTCGACGGCACCGTCGAGGAACAGGATCGAGTGATCTTGCGCCTGCGAGGCTTTTGCAGCCACCTTCAAAACATCATCGAGCTTCATGGCTACCCTTTCCGTGAAAGTTGTCGTTGTCAGTCCTTCTGCCGCCCCTTCTGCCGCCCCTTCTGCCGCCGAACTATAATTCGACAGAAATACTCCCGCCTATCTCGACTACTCGTTCTGGCTAATCCGGAACATCATCCGGAAAATTTCAGCACCGATTCCGTCGAGTGGGAACGCACGCGGTTCCCGTGATGTGAGTATGATCTACCTACGATTATGGGCTGTCAACAGAAATGTGTCCGAAAATTCCACAAATCCGAAAATTCCGACACCGCCGAAGTTGCGTGAAATGTCCCACCGCTAAAAATGTCGCTGTCGGAAATACTACCCATGCGATCAGGTGACGTTGCCACCCATGAGATAGGCCCGCAGGTCGATGAAAATATCGGCGCAGCGCTCGCGCCACAGTTTGTCGCCGAGCAGGGACGGGTGGGAGGGGTAAAACAGGACGTGGATGCTGAGCTTGTTCGGCTGCTTCAGATCGGGGCAATGCAGCTGCAATTCCAGATCGACGGGGCCGGCCGAACGCCGGGAGAAACTGAACCACGTCCCGGAACCGCCGCCGCCGCGGGCACGGTGCAGACGCACCCGCACCAACCGTGGCGTGCTCACCAGCACTTCGCCGCCGTAATCTTGCACGAACCCGCGCAGCTTCATGAGGGCAATCGACTCCGGCATCCAGGCGTCCATGCTGAACGGCAGCGCTAGCAGCTCCCGAGTTTGAGCGTCGGTACGATCATTGAAGCTCATCTTCGGTTCGGGCGTCTGCGTCGGGGCCGTCACCCGTGCCGCCGGCGTTGTCTGTACCCCGGTTCGCACGGCCACCACGGCGGGTGTCCGTGAATTCGCCACGGCGACACCGGCGGCCGCATTTTCCAAGATCAACAGAATCTCGTCGTCGCTATCCTCGACGTCTTCCAAAGCGGGCACCGGCACCGGTTCGTCGACGAGGCCGGGCATGCGGTGCCGCGAGTCGCTCTTGGCCTGCTTCAAGGCTTTGTCGAACGCGAGGGCGAGCTCACGGGCCGACTGGTAGCGGTCGTCGGGATCTTTGCTCAATGAGCGACGGATCACCGCTTCCACGCACGGGGGAATCCACCCTTCCAAACCGAGTTGCTTGAACGTCGGCGGGTCTTCGGTCGCGTGGGCCAGCAGCACGTCCATCCCCGAATTGCCCAAGAACGGCACCCGGCCGCTGAGGAGTTCGAAGGCCATCACGCCGACGCTGTAGAGGTCGCCCCGGTGGTCCATCCGCTCGCCGCGGACTTGCTCGGGGCAAATGTAGGCCGGGGTGCCGACGGCGAAGTCGATGGTGGTGTCGGTCACTTTGCGGGACGTGCAGTCTTCGATGGTCTTGGCCAAGCCGAAGTCCATGACCTTGATGCGCTCTTTGGGCGTGTCCGGATCGATGACCATGAGGTTCGCGGGCTTCAGATCGCGGTGGATGATCCCTTCATCGTGGGCAGCCTGGAGCACCTCGCAGAGCTGGCCGATGATGCGCCCGACGCGCGGGGCCGTCATCTTTTTGACTTTTTCGAGGAGCGTTTCGAGGTTCCCGCCTTTGACGTATTCCATGACGATGCACGACCCGGCCGGATCATTCAGCGAAGCGTCGTAAAGCGTGACGGCGTATGGATGTTGGAAGCGGGCCATCAGAAAAGTTTCGCGCTCGAAGCGGTCGCGGAACTTGCTGTCAGCGGCGATGTGGTCGTGCATCACTTTGACGACCACCATCCGGCCGAGGTCGATCTGGTGGGCCAAATAGACCCGACCCATCCCGCCTTCGCCGATTTGCTGCTGCACTTTGTAGCGATTGAGGAAGATTCGCCCGATCATCTCGCCCGCCCGCCGTGAGTGAAGCCGCACCGTGATCGAAGCCTAGTGCGCAATTTGGTTCCGGGCGCGCGCGAAGTGGACGGAGAAGGGATTCGTGATGCTGTCGAGTTCTCACCAAGAGGAATTACACAATCGCAGCCAGGGGGTGAGGGACGCGTTGAGTGCGGCGAGGAAGAAGACGATGAAAATGAGCCAGCCGGAGCAGTACGTGATGGCCTCGGGGGCGTCGTCGGCACGGTGATCGAATTGAAAAATCATCCCACTCACGACCCAGAGTAGGGGCACGGCCAAGAACCAGAACCCGTACTCGACTACGAATCGCGTGAACGACGGGATACCCATCCCGAACGAGTTCATCGTCTTGAAGGTCAGACCGGTGAATAGTGTTCCAAACACGACGACGATGATTTGGCCGAGGCCGAGTATGGCAATGTTTTTGTGGGTCATCGGTGCCTCCACTACGATTCTACAGGAGGTCACTGTTCCGTTGGAAGAGTATTTCGCATGCCTTTTTATCCAACGGTTGAACTCCAGCAAATTCCAGAACGCCGGCATTTCAAAATATCTCGAGCCTGATGCTAGAAACAATTGGCACACCCGGCGTAGGCGAAAACAGGATTTCCTTGCGTTTGAAAGCTCTCCCGCTTAACCTGTGTATGTGAGTCGTCCCCTACCGATAGGAATTCGCCGCCCATGAGCCGCACGGAATCGATACTGGCCAACGAATATTTTCAGGTGAAATGGCACTCCGATGTGGCGATTATCATCCCGTCGCCGGAGGTGGAACAGCTACCGGAGAGCCTGATGCAGCCGGCTGCGCAGATGCTACTGGCACCGATGAAGGACGATCCACCGATGCACTTAATTGTTGACCTTACGGGGGTACGCTACTTCGGCTCGGCGTTCATCACGTTCTTGCTACGGTGCCATTTGTTGGCCAAAAAGCAAGGGAGCGAATTGGCCATTGCCGGAGTGAATAGCCGCATCCGCGAGCTTCTACGGACGACTGCACTGGATACCATTTGGGCGTTGTACGAGACCCGCCAAGAGGCGTTGATCGGCCTGAGTGGATCCGATTGATCCCCGAGAAAATTGAGAAAATCGCCAACAGCCCCGCCAAAATGGCGGGGCTGTCCTATTTTTCCAAGTGGATTTCGAGAAACTCACCGGTATTTATCTCATTTGCGGTAGAGTTTCCCCAGTGTCGGTGAATGATAGAACTACGAATACGTATCTATTCGATGGAGCGGAGGAGACCACCGATTGCAGGCCCCGAATTTCGGAGGACGCGATGGCTTCTCGAATCTTGGAAAGACCCGCTGTCGATTCCGTGGATCGCAGCTATCAACATCTCGATCAATGTCGACGGATTCGCGTCGGCCCCGCCTTGACTCTGGTCTTTGAAAATCGGCAAACGCTTTGGTTCCGAATGCAAGAACTCGCCGGATGCACTCGGCACGCCGATGCGGACGTCCGCCGATTGCACGATTGGTATCGTCGATTGATGCCGTCAGAAAATCGCTTACTGGCGGCAGTCCGCTTTGGGATGCCGGGCCGACGACCCATTTTGAATCTGGAAAATCTGCGACAACTCGTAGCCGAGAGCCGGTTGTTGCTCCGTTCAGCGGACGGTTATGAAATCGGAGCGATTCTGCTGCCCGAGCGGGTGCGGGATCGCCTGCTCGGGTTGGTTGGTTGGATTGAGTTTCCATTCACGGTCGAAGATCGCAACGCGTTGGAAACCCCACAGCGGGTCTGGCGACTGGCGATTGAATCCGAAGATTACCACCATCAATCCGAGCCACTCTCGCAATCGATGTTGCGGAGCCTGCTGACGGATTTGGGCGTTGCAGTCTGATTGCCCTACAATCCGAGTGTCCGTTTCAGCACGGGGACTTTGCTATGGCTAACACTTCTATCGCCCGGTCCATTCGCATGGCTCGCTCCCGACTGCTTCGGCAGTCATTCTTGAATCACCTCGGCACCAGTTGGGCCATTGTACTCGTTTGCGTGCTCGGTTGGTTCGTGGCCCAGCCGATGTTGCTTGAGCAGCCACCCGAATCTCTGCGTTGGATTGTGTTGGCGGTGGCCTTGGCCATCGGACTGATCGTCGCGATTGTTCGGACACGAATGACGGCACCCTCGAACGAACGGGTGGCGCTCGAGATCGATCATCGGTTCCAGTTGCGCGAACGCGTCACCTCGGCGTGGTCGTTAACAAGTGAATTGCGGACGAGTTCCGTCGGGCAAGCGGTCTACGCCGATGCGGAACGCACACTGGCGCCGCTGAAAGTGTCTGAAAAATTCCCCGTGACACCCCAGCGGCGCTGGCTGGGCATCCCCGTGGTGGCGTTAGCACTCGCCGCAGTGGTGCTCTGGTGGAACCCGCAAGCGTTGGGATTAACGACAACAGACGAACAAACTTCGACCCAAAAAACTCAGGATCAGGCCGTTGTAGCGCAATCGGCGACGAAAAAGAAAGCCGCCGCCGCTAAGCCTGTAGCGGAGAATGCACCGGAACGGTTGAATAAAGGCAAAGGGTTGAAGGATCTCGAAGAGGAGTTGGCGAAAGCGCACGACAAGTTCGACAAAGACCCTTTCGAAGACTCCCCCGAACGGCAGCGCGAAAAGGCAGCAGAACTGGCACAGCTCGAAAATAAGACGCAAAAGTTCGTCGAGCAAAAAGTGGATCAACTCCAGGAATTGCAGGAACAATTTCAAAAGCTCGACAACTTGAACAAAGACAAAGATTTCGAGGACGGCCCAGCCAAGGACTTCAACGATGCCCTTAGCAAAGGGGACTTGAAGAAGGCCAAAGAAGAAGTGGATGAACTGAAAAAGAAGGCCAAGGACAAGAAGCTCGACGAGAAGGATCAAGAGAAACTCGGGCGTCAACTGGACAAGATCAAGAAGGAACTGGAGCGGCTGGATCGGGACAAGAAAAAGGAAAAAGAGGACGAGAAGAAGGAGCGTGACGAGAAGAAAAAGGAACTGGAGAAGGAGATTGAGAAGGCCAAGAAGGAGAACAAGGACGCGTCGCAGTTGGAACGGGAACGAGAAAAGATCGAGAAGCAGGAACGCCAAGAGCGTGAAACGGGAAATCAACTGCAAGACTTGGCCGAGAAACTCGGGGGTGCCCAGAAAGGGCTTGAGGAACAAGATTTGGAAAAGGTGGCCCAAGAACTCGAAGAGGCAGGCAAGCAGCTCGAAAAGATTGAAGGTGAAGTCGAGGACTTCCAAGAGGCGGAGTCGCAACTGCAAAAGTTGAAAGAGGAGCGTCGTGAAGCTGCAAACCAAGGGCAACGCACGAAAAGCGAATCAGGGGACAAAGCAGCCGCAAGTGAAGGAACGGAATCGGGCCAAAAGAAAAAACTGGCTGGTGGCACTGGGGGAATCGGTGCGGGTCAGCGGCCAATCCACGACGATGCGAAGACCAATTCGCAGGAGGAAAAGCTGCGGGCACCGTTTGATCCGAATGGGAAGAAAACGTTTGGTGGATCGACTCGCGGCCCAGCATTTACCAAGAAGACCGAAGCGGAACTCGGCAAAGAAATTCAACAGCGTGCCCAAGAAGCTCCGGCCGGTGCCGATGCGCAGCGGTTGCCCCGCGATGCCCGCGATTCCGTGAAAGAGTACTTCGAAAAACTCGGTGGCACCGGCGAGAAGAAGTAAGCCGCGAACCTTCCTGTGGCCTGCGGGGTCAGTTGAATACGGCCGCGGATACTTTTCGGGCTTGAAGGAATGGTGCTCGGCGCCTAATCTTTCACTTCGTGCGAGACGCGTGCCTGCGTAGCTCAGTTGGTAGAGCAACGGTTTTGTAAACCGTAGGTCGTGAGTTCGATTCTCACCGCTGGCTTTCCCCGAGGCGGGAGGACAGTGCTGGTTGGTATCGGCAGGTTTCGTCCGGAAAACGGGTAAGTGGCAGAGTGGTCAATTGCACCAGACTGTAAATCTGGCCTCTTCGGAGTCCGGGGGTTCAAATCCCTCCTTACCCATTAGCAGTGGCCAGTGGTTGGCGATCAGTGGTCGGATCAAGAGAACAGGTTTTTCCGACCACTG
>JANXWE010000232.1 GCA_025351325.1 Fimbriiglobus sp. | reverse complement strand
TGGGCGGCGGTCAAAATGACCAAACTCATTCCGCCGGGTGCGTCGTGACGATCCGCAAAAGCGGCGTATCTTGAAGAGTGGGGGATGGTAAAACGACTGACCTTTCTCATTCCTGAAAAGTTGGGATAATGCCGTAGTGTCCATGTTGCTGGAGGTTGCGATGACGAGCGCAAAAGACGTGGCATTGCTCTTGATCGACTTGGCCAATTCCGGCGAAGAGTCTGATCCTCTCACCAATTTGCGACTCCAGAAACTGCTTTACTACGTTCAAGGTTGGTCTCTGGCCCTCCGCAGCAAGCCGGCTTTTGATGACCGTATCGAGGCTTGGCCTCTTGGCCCGGTCGTGCCGACAGTCTACCATTCGTTCAAGCATCACGAAAGAGAAGCGATACCTCACGATTCGACGCGGGATATTGAAATCAGACTCGATGAAGATGACAGCCGATTCATTTCCGAAGTATGGTCTACTTATCAGGACTACTCAGCGTCTAAACTAGTGCGAATGACGCACCAACCCGGCACCCCTTGGGACGAGGCTCGGCTAGGATATGCGCCGGGCGAGAAGTGCCACGTGGAAATAACGAAGGACAGCATGAAGGTGTTCTTCGACAAAAACGCCGTCAAAGAGTGAGGGTGCTGTGAATAAAATCCGCAAAGAACCGTTGGCCGAAATGCCAAAGCCTACTTTGAACCGGCTGCATACTCCAGTTGCTTTGCGGTTTTCTACATTTTCTCCCGGCGACAGATTCTGCCTTAGTAATGCAGAGTCTGACGAAATTAAAGCGTTTATGGATTGTTTCCGAAAACTCACAACGATGTCTTGGCAAGATGTCAAAACCTCAGGCCGCAAGGGAGAAGGCAAGACCGGTCTCAATTGTACGCCTTACAAAGATAGCGATATGCGCAAGGTTAGTCGCCCGTCTTCGGTGGGCGATGAAGTGCAAATGCTTGGCCTCAGAGCGGGCAGTGCGGGCCGGCTCTTCGGCTACTATGCGGATCATGTTTTCTATGTTCTGTGGTTCGATTCACACCACGAGATTGTTCCTGTTTGAACGTGAATAGCAAGGAGTCAATCCGCGTTGCCTTTCGTCTTCCTCTTCGGCTTGCCTTTCCCCTTCTCTTCCTTCTCCACCTTCGGCGGTTGCCCGGTCAACTTCTGGACGAACAGGAACGCGGTCACGTTCGGGTCGGGCAATCGGCGTTTTTTGGTTGGCTTGCTCATCCCCTCAGTGTACCGTAGCCACGGCGGCGGTTGGAAGTGGAAGCGTCCGGCCTCGAAGCGAACAACGGAGTGAAAAATGCCAAAAGAACTCTCCCCAGAATCGATAGCCCTCTTGAAATCCCGCCTCGAAGATGCGGCTATCCGCTTGGCGAAGACTATCTCGCTGAATGCGCCAGACATTATCCTTCGCTCAATGTCGAAGCCCCTGTTCAATGCCATTACTTGAATTGTACCAACTAAAGATGCGAACAAACGAAATGGACGGAGTGACTTGGCAGTTCTTATATCTGAGCGACATCTTCCCGCACTTCGACGGCGACGATGATCCGGTCGAGTCGAACGAGTAGACTGAACCGACGAAATGACCGACCCTCAAACCGCCACTTGACCAATTTCATCAACACACAGATGGGCCACTACCTAAAATCGCCCGCCAAATATTTGCATCCGATATTTATTCTTGCATTCATTAACTTCGCCGTGTTTTTGGTCGTCGCTAGTAAGATTGGCGGGGGTGCTGATAACGGTAGAGTAGTGGGAGGCCGATACTTCTTGGGTGACCATGGGAGGTACACCGAAGTCAGTCGTGCGGTCTATAACTATAGCTTGATACACGGCGCCAGCACTCTGATCACGCACGCATTATTTTTCGGCGGCATGTTCGTGCTAATGTCTCTCGGGCGGCTCTATGAACGGCCTTCGGCTAAAGGCATCGGAGAAGTACAGAGCGCCCATATTAATGTGCCTCAGGTGAGAATACCTCACTATAATTTACCGTGTTATAGTGGCCCGCTTCGAACGCCCATCACGGCGGGCAGCGAATCGCCAATTGGTCAAGAGTCTACTATCTCGGGGAACGATCCATCGCCGACTTTTGCCAGGGAATCGGCTTGGGTGATGCCTATTTGGATGTACGGGGCCATCGGTTGGCTCTGCTCGTCTTCGGCGGTTGTATCGCTATTGATTTAGTCACCAATCGCTAAATTTCTCTCGATCCATTCGGAATGTTCAACGGGTACTCTTTGCCTTCGCACTTTCCTCGCCCACTCCACTGGCCCATACGCGGCTACTTCCGCATACTTCCATTACCTCTCAGTGCAACCTGTGTCCTCGTTGGTTTCGACACCATGCACCGACAGTATCACCGCTGGTACAGCCCCTCGCTCGAACGCGACATGGAACTGCTCGAATTCGGCCACGGCGGCGCGCGAGTTGTGGCCTTCCCGACCTCCGGTGGCACCTTCCACGAATGGGAAGACCGCGGGATGATCGACGCCCTGCGCGAACCGTTGGAGCGGGGCTGGTTCCACCTCACCTGCGTGAATGCCGTCGACCGCGAGAGCTGGTACGCCCGGAGCAAACACCCCGGTGGCCGGGCTTGGCGACAAGAGCAATACGACCGTTATGTGGCCAACGAAGTGCTGCCATTCACGCAGTCGCGGAACTCGAATCCGTACCTGATTGCTACCGGGGCGAGCTTCGGTGGCTACCACGCACTGACGTTCGGGTTGCGTCATCCCGAGCTGGTGAACCGGATTTTGGCCATGAGTTCGCTCGTGGACATCCGCCGGTTCACCGACGGGTTCCACAACGAGACCATCTACTTCCACAACCCGCTCGACTTCATCCCGAACGAATCCGACCAAGTTCGGTTGGACGCACTCCGCCGCCAGAACATCATTCTGGCGGTCGGCAAGGGCGACCGACTCGTCGACCAAAACCGGGAACTCTCGGGACAACTTTGGAACAAGGGCATCGGCAACGCCCTCCGGGAGTGGGACGGATTCGCACACGATTGGCCCTACTGGCACCGCATGGTGCAACTGTATTTGGGCGGAGAATAACCCATGCTCAAAGTCGGACTCTTGTGCGGCCGCGAGTGGTCGTTCCCGCCCCGGTTTCTGGATGCCGTCAACGGTCGCCAAGCCGGCGTCCACGCCGAGTACATCCGACTCGGTGGCACCGCCATGGACGAGCCGATCCCGTACGCGGTGATCGTGGATCGCATTTCGCACGAAGTGCCGTACTACCGGAGTTACTTGAAGCACGCCGTGCTCGAAGGGGTTCGCGTCGTCAACAATCCGTTCATGTGGACGGCCGACGATAAATTCTTCGAGGCCTCACTTTGCACGAAGCTGGGACTGGCGCACCCGAAGACGATGGCGATCCCGAACAAAGAGTATGTTCCGGGGATCGTGCCGAACGAAAGCCTGCGAAACCTCATGTTCCCGCTGAACTGGGATTACATCGTCTCGCAAGTGGGCGGATTGCCGTGCATCTTGAAAGACGCCCATGGTGGCGGTTGGCGTGGCGTTTATGTGTGCAAAACACTTGATGAGTTGATTCGGAGCTACAACGAATCCGGATTGATGACGATGATCGCCCAGGAGTTCATTCACTGGGATCAGTACGTCCGCTGCATGTGCTTGAACCAGAAGGACGTGCTGGTGATGCCCTACGACACCCACAATCGCAAATACATCCCCGACGACCACTACCTCAGCCCGGCACTCCACGACCGAATCGTCCGTGATTGCCTGGCGCTCGTCACCGCCCTCGGCTACGACATGAACACGGTGGAGTGGGCCGTGAAAGATGGCATTCCCTACGCCATCGACTTCATGAATCCGGCACCGGACATGGACGTGAACTCCCTGACGCCCAAATACTTCGAGTGGTGCGTCGAAAAGATGGCCGACATGGTGATCGAAATGGCACTGAACCCCAAGCCGCAATCGAACGAGCTGCGTTGGTCGAAATGGTTTTGAGGTGGACTCAGTAGGCGATCGGATTGGCGTCATCATCCGACGTCGCACTTTTCAACACTTCTCGGATCCGGGTTTTCGATTCGTCGGTCATCTGTACGTCGGCCGGGCCGGTTGGATCGTTCAAGAACTCTTCCAAGGCACGGTCGATGTCGACCAATTGCTTACGGAAGCGTCTGCATGCCCCGCACACAAAACGGTGGGCACCAAGCACGAATCGCCTGTGGAAACTCAATTCGGTGTCCAATTCTTGGGAAGTGAGTTCGGTCGCCCGACGGCAGGAGATCAACACGTCAGATTCGCTTTCTAAAAATTAGGGATCGAGACCGTACCAGTTTTTGCTCAAGCATTGCCACATGCGAAGACGCGCCCGGTGCAACATCACCCAGAGATTGGTCGGAGTGATGGCCACCGTTTCGCAAATTTCGTCGCCCGGAGTTTAGTCCAGATGCCAGAGCACAAACACCTCCCGCAACCGGGCGGGCAATTTGTCGGTGCAACCGTGGAGGACGCCCCAGAATTCCGATCGATCCGTGTCCGACTCCGGCGTATCCGATGACCAACGTTTCGGAGATGTCCGCCATTTTCCGGATCGAGTGAACAACCCATCGATCCGACGATCGACGTCACTGGCCGAATTCTTCCGCTCACGGATGGTGCGACGGAGCCAGTCGATGACTTTCCGCTTCAGGATGGCCGTGAGCCAGCTCCGTTCTTTCGCGCGGCCAGCGAATCGTTCCCGGCCCCGCCATGCGGCAAGCAGAGTTTCTTGGACCAGATCTTCAGCTAAATCCTCCCGCCCCACTTTGCGAAGCGCGTATCGGTAGAGGAAATCAGCGTGCCGATCCAACCACTGCTGCGGATCGATGCCGTTGTCCAAGATCGGCCCGCCTCGTGGCACCTTCACATCCATCATCACCGCTCCTGATCGACTTCGAACTCCGGTGTCATCCTGATCCGGCATCCGCTGGTACGTTAGTCGCTCGACTGCGGGTCTCCTTACAGCCGGCTAAAACAATTTTTGAAATTGTGCTCGCAGCCAGAATTTTCTTCGAGACGTGTAAGTTCCACGTCACTCGAGCGACCAACTCACCGTAACACGCGGAATGAGTCCCGTGTTGGATTGTCCCCCGCAACGAGGAAGTTTCCCGATGAATTGGCTCAGCTCTTCTTCCACGAATCGATGTTCGCCCGTGACCCGCGCCTTGCTCGGCTTGGAGCCGCTCGATGAGCGAGCCGTGCCGGCCGTGCTCAACGCCGGGAGCGTGCTCGAACGCCCCGCTGGAAGCGATGTCGCCATTGTTTACACCGAGACGAACAACCCGCAAGAGGGACGCAACGCGGTGTTGGCCTTCCGACGCGATGCCCGCACCGGTGACCTCACTCGCATCGGATCGTTCGCCACGGGCGGAACCGGGCAATTGAACATCCCCAAGCTCGTCGGCCCAGATGACGGCGACCAGCAAGTGCAAGCCACCGCCGATGGCAAGTTTCTTTACGCGGTGAACCAAGGGAGCGACAACGTCTCGGCATTCCGAATCCAACGGAATGGCTCGCTGCAATTGATCGGGACTTTTGCTTCCGGTGGCGATCAACCGGACAGCATCGGTATCGCCGGCAACACTTTGTACATCGGCAACCGTGGTGATGCCGCGGCGGGAGTCAATGGAACGACGGCGCCCAGCGTGACCGCGTTCACCATCGACCGGGACGGTGGCCTCGACCGGATTGCGAATTCCACCGTCACATTCCCGGTCGGCACCTTGGTGACCCAGACGTTGGTTTCACGCGACGCCCGCTTCCTCTTCGTCGAAGTGGCGAGTTTTCAGGGTACGGCGGGTGGCAACACGGTGAACACGTTCCGGATCAACGCCGATGGCACCCTCACGGCTGCACCGGGTGGGCCGGCCAGTGCGGGGACAAGCGCACCGGTGCTATTGGGCGCGGCCAGTCACCCGAGTTTGAACATTGTCTACACCGGCTTTGCCTCGTCCGGCCAAGTTGGCGTCTTCACGTACGACGAAACCGGGCGCACAAACTACGTGAGCACGGCTGCCGATACTGGTGCGGCCCCGTGCTGGTGCCAAGTCAGCAAGGATGGTCGCGTGCTCTACGTGTCGAATACCGTCACCGATTCGGTAAGCTTCTTCTCGTTGGCCGACCCGTTGAATCCGGTTCAAATTCAAGAACTCAAGCTCGGCGGCCCGCGTGGCACCCCCGGTGGTGCGCAGACATTCGTGTTCGAGATCGCGCTCGACCCGACGGGCAAATTCTTGTTCGCCGTCACCCAGTCGACGGATCCCTCGTTCCCTCAGGGTAATCAGTTGCATACCCTGCGACTGGCCCGCGATGGCACTCTGAGCGAACCGCTGGCACCGATCATCTTTTCGCAAAAAGACGTCCCGGCGAACGCCCATCCGCAAGGGCTGGCGATCGTCCAACTCAACGGTCGTCGGTCGTTTAGTGGCGATCGCATTTACGTCGGCTCGGATCAGTTCGGCGAAAACGGTTCCGAGTCGGATCAACTCCGGGATGCGTTGAATCTGTTCCGCCACTACCGCCGCCATGGCTCACGGGGCTAATCGGCGGTAGGATTGAATTTCTCGAGAGCGCACGATCAAGTGCGCACTCGTTTCCTTTTCTAAATTCTCCAGTGAAAGACTCCATGATGTCGACTCTCAACACGCTGGTTGCTTCGCTGTTCGTTCTCGGAATCGTCGGTGCCTGTGGCCGAGCTGAAGATCCGAAGCCGAAACCGATCCCCGCCCCGGAGTTCACCGGCGTCACCGAATGGATCAATGCGAAGCCGTTGAAAATGGCCGACCAGACCGGCAAGGTGGTGATCGTGCATTTCTGGACGAACGGTTGCTTCAACTGCGTCAACAATTATCCCCACTACCGGGCGATGCAGGACAAATATCAAGAACAAAAAGACTATTTGATGGTCGGCATCCACACGCCCGAGTTCGACGCCGAGAAGAAAATCGAACGGATCCGAGAGCGGATGGAGAAGAACAAACTGACGTTCGCCGTCGCGGTGGACAACGATCTCGCCAACTGGAAAGCGTGGGGCGTCCGGTGCTGGCCGTGCCTGTACTTGGTGGATAAAGCTGGAATTGTCCGCTACCACTGGGAAGGGGAACTCGGCGAGGACGGTGCCGAACGGGCCATCAAACTCATCGACGAACTGCTGAAGGAACCCGCTCCGAAAGCCAAATGATTGCCATCGTTCCCTCCTGCAACCCTCCGGGTTTCAATCGATGAACGTGGTCGTCTCCCGTCCGGCGATCGAGGCCAAATCCGGAAGTGAGTCCTTGAAACTGTACGGGAGGAATCGGACCGACCCGTCGACGAACGAAAAGTGGGCGCCGGAGTTGTGGCGGCTCCAAAAGTGCCACGTGTCACAGATGTTGTCGATGGTTCCGGGGCCGAACGTGCCGCTGGCACAAGGTGATTTTCCGTAGGGATATTGCACGATCCCGATGGAATCTTCCAAATAATGCGAATCATCTTCCGTGAAATACCAAGATTTCGCGTACCACTGCCCCGACGCGAAATTGGCGGGTGGCGGGCGTTCCCCGACCGCCAGAGTATTGCTGGTTCCGTCGACGATATCGGCCATCCGTCGGCCCGGCTCTTTTTCCCGAGTCCCGAACAAGCCGTCGAACCGTTGGGCCGGAGTTTTTCCGGACGACGAGACGCCGAAGTACGAACTGAACGACAGCGGGTGCCCTTCCGGATTCGCATGCACGCCGGAAATTCGGCCGGCATCGGTCGGGCATTGCAAGAACGTGGGGCAGGCGAGCACGCCGGGGTGTTCGGCGGCCAACCACGGTTTGGTGCTGGTGCGGCAGGACGCTTCGGCCGTCGCCCAGAGCGGACTTTGCCCGAGTTCGGGGAGGATGAGAACCCGCCACGTGACCTGGAGGTTGCAATCGTTGTCTAGCGGCGGTACCGCTTTGCTCGGAGGGAAGTGGCCGCGGCTGGTTTCGTACGTCAGAAGGGCCAAGCCGATTTGCTTGAGATTGTTTTTGCACGAGGTTCTGGCCGCGGATTCGCGCACTTTTTGAACGGCGGGTAAGGTCAGGCCGACCAAGATCCCGATGATCCCGCACACCACGATGAGTTCGATGAGTGTGTAGCCGGCCCGCCGAGTGAAGTGGTTCATAGCTACCCCAGAAGTTTGACTGACGCCGTGACTGTGTAGTTCATGCCATTGATCCGGCAGCGGAACGTGATCGTTTCCAGTTTTCTGAGCGTGGATTTCGAGAGGCGACTGTTCAAGGCGAGTGTCAAGGAAGCACGTCCGGAAGCCGATGGCGCGGGATCAATCTTGCAATCGAGGTACTCGGGAAGGCCCACCGCTTCGACTTCAGATATATCTCCGACGTTGCTTTCGATGGTGAATGGGTAGGTCGCCGTCCGTTGCGATTCAGAATCGTCCAAAACGCAAACGTCGGGCGTGATTCGCAAATTGGGCAATGCTTTTGCGTTCATGAGGATCGGTTCGGGATTCGAGCCGCGATCCGATGGTGCAAAAATAATTTTGCCGTGGTAGCTTCCCGGGACTTTGGAGGAGAATTTTATTTTGCCGCGTACCACCGAGTGTCCGCCACCGGGCAACGCCACTTTTGCGTGGTCGGCTTCCGTAATCGCGAAAGAATCGTGACATGATAGCACACCGACGACGTGGCGTTCGGCACCGGAGTCATCGACAATTTCAAATTTTCTCTCGGAAACCTCGCCGGGCTTGAGTACTCCGAAGTCAATTTGTGTCGGCAATCCCGTGAGTCCGCCGCCGACGAAACCGATGTCGAGTACCAGTGTGCGTTCTCGGTTCTCAGGGATGGCTTCATTGGTTCGGTAGGCGATCACTTGGGACAACGCACTACCAGCCGGTCCGCGCGCTTGAAATTTCACCTGGGCGAATTTGGATTCCCCCGGTGCAATCCGCATTTCTTCGATTTTGACCACATCCCCCTTGACTGTCGTTTGTAGGCCGCTGCAGTCGCACCCGCTTCGGATGGAATCGATCACGAGCCAATCGGTGCCGCTGTTGCGAAATTCCGCGTCCGCGTAAGCGGT
The DNA here is from genome assembly GCA_025351325.1 of Fimbriiglobus sp. GTDB lineage: Bacteria > Planctomycetota > Planctomycetia > Gemmatales > Gemmataceae > JALHQU01. Next base: position 27,348 of record JANXWE010000232.1, on the reverse strand, counting down.
GCCCATGACCTCGACCCGCTCCCAGCGGATCGAACTGACTACTTCGAGTGCGGGGCCCTGTTCCGACGGTTGATACCAGTAACGAGAGACACCGTACATCGCGGCGAAGCAGAACACCCCGGCGACGACCATCCCAAGTGTGGTGCGGAATGTCTGGCTCATTTCACCCCCCGATTTCGCGCTCTTCTGACCGTAATTCCGATTCCGAGCACGACCCCCACCGCGATGACCGCGATTCCGACCGAGATCCGAATGGTGCGTTTCTGTTCGATAGTTGTCGAAGTGGATTCGGTCGATGTCGTTTGCGCATCGGCGCGGGTGGGATCGATCATCACCATATCCGTCTTCTTCCGCACCCCGTTCGAGTCGATGACGTCCACGGTCTGGGAAATGGTGTCGACGATCGACGTTCCCGGTTTACCGACGTGATCGCCAAACGTCGTGAGGGGAATTGGCTTGTTGATCGAGACGTTGGAAAAGGTGATGGTTTCGCTGACGATATCGGGTGTCCCGGGGGTTCGCTTGTCAGGATCATAGGACGTACTGATGATCACTTTCGGAAAAAAGAGACCGTTCGATTGAACGTACGACTGCGTCACTTTTTCGTAGAGAATCTTGTCAGTACCCGATTCGAGCAATGTTTTGGATTTGAACATGAAATTATGTTCTTTAGAAAAAGTGCACTTCTCGACGAATTTCTTTTGATCGAAGATCGTGCTGATAATGACAATGTCGCCGTTGGGTAACCGTGAACAGTCCTTCTCGGTTGTCCGGTCGGCCAGATAGTCGGAAATCGCCCTCGGGTGTATGTCCCTGCCGATATAAAATCTCATTCCGGCCATTTCCCAAGCATCGGACAGCATTAAAACCATTTCAAAACCGGAGGTCGTCCGCGCGGGCCGAATTTCAATCGTGTTCAAGAATCGCCGGTAGTTTGCATGGACATTGTTTTTGATGATGGTGTCGGTGTCGAACGCGTCACTCCGCTTGCATACGCCCCGAACCCAGCCGTTTTCTGCTTGAAAGTACTGACCTGGCACCCGAATCGGCGCCATGTTCGACTCGCGGAGATGATCGCACGAAAGCGAGCGGTACTTCTGCTGCATCGCCTCGAAAATCAACGTCGCGTCCTCCCGACTCAGTTTCTCATCGGCACGTAAATTCACGCCCAACACGAGCGAGACTAGGATACACAACGCAATTCGCATCGATTTGCTCCTCAGAGTGGCTTTGTCCGGTTGAGAAGTGGGAGAGATTTCTATAAAGGGAATGGCTTCAATCATTTTTGGCGCCATTCCGGAATGTCTCTGGAGCAGTGAAAAAGCACTTCAGTCAGCGCAATTCGCACTCGTTTGAGTGCAAATCAAAATTGCACCATCTCTAGGGTTCCTGTATGTACCGACACAAGCCGCTGCTGGGCCACCTCCAGAATTGCAGCTCCAGAAGCTGCTGGGACGACAAAAGAGCTTTTCTCCCCCAGTGATGGTGCACGCAACACCGAAGTCGCCCGTTACTGTAGTACCTACAGGACACGTGTATTTACCAGCGCAGTTTGCCCCACTGATCCGCGTCGCGGCTTGGGCTTCCCGTTCGGTGACGCCCAGCACCAAGCCCAGCCCAACGCAGACTGCCAAGATCGCGAACATCCGGAATGCAACCATTGTCATGCCCTCCAAGAGTGTGACTGATTCAAAGTGAAAGGCACTTAAAACAGTCTCACTTGAAGCATTACGACTGTCAAGCACATTTCCGAAATATTTCCTTAACGCCAATAGCCTGAGCCGAGGAAGTGCCGTTCACCGAGGCTAGGTGTGCGAGCACCAGAATGAGGGGACGTCAAAGGATTGGAGGCGAGTCGACCCATCACAACCGACTAACCTCACGCACCCGCGATGATGATGAGCGGTCGTTTGGACGGGTTCGGCTCGGCCTTGCGGATCAACGCACGCACCATCCAGGGGACGTTGCCTTCGCCGAAGAGGAGGAAGCCGAGGGTGCCCGAGAGGATGCTTTCGTCCGTCCAACCGAAGTGGATTTCCGGCGCCCGGCCGACCTTGGCCATTTCCAATGCCAAGGCCGCGAGGGTGTGCGAAATGCTCGCCGCTTTGGTGATCCGCAGGATGTACCGCCCCTGTTCTTCACGCACGTGGATGACTTGCTCCGGGACGAATTCGCTGGCGTCGGTCAATTCCACTTCCACGAACACCACCATGAGGTCACGCGGGATACGGTGCTCGCGGCGGATCGATTGCTCCTTCTCGGCGAGGGTCCGTCGGCCGGGACGGTGTGGGACGAGGATCGTCAGTTCCAAATCGCGGATGGTATCCCAAAGCAGTTTCGACTCGAAGTCGACCGCTTTGAAACCGGCGAACCGGAGTTCGCGGCTGCGGGCGATCCGCGAGATAAAAGACGTGAGCAGGATCGTGGCGATGAAGCACGACGAGATCAATAACCCGACCGGTTTTTCGATGACGATCGCCGCGGTGGTGTAGACGAAGAGCACGGCGATGAAGACGAACGGCAGCGACAATTTGCCCCCAAAGGAGCCTTGTTTCGTGCGATATTTTTCGATGACCGTGGCGACGGCAGCACTGGTAATCAACACGAGCACCCCCGTGGCGTAGGCGTCCCCCTGCGCCGACACATCGGCTTTGAAGATCAGCGTCACCAGCAAATTGACCCCCGTGAGGAGCATGACGAGCGGCCGGACGGCCCGTGCCCACTCGGGAGCCATGCCGTAACGCGGCAAGTATTTCGGCACGAGATTCAGCAACCCTGCCATGGCGCTGGCACCGGCGAACCAGAGGATGACCACCGTGCTGATGTCGTAAATGGTGCCGAACCACTCGCCGAACATCGGGTTGAGCTTTTCCCCTTCGGGGCCGACGCCGGCCGCGAGTGGCTCGCCGTGGGCCAAATAGGCCAAGGCCCGTTCGTGGGCGCGGGCTTTCGGCTTCGGCTTGCCTTCGGGCCAACTATCGGGCTTCACCGGTTTGCCGTCTTCATCGAAGTAGACGAGCGCATCGGGCGGGATCAGGGTACTCACCACGAACGACGAACCCATGAGGCCCGTGGACATGATCAGTGCCGCCGTGAGCAGCAATTTGCGGGTGTTGCGAATCCGGCCCGCCGGATTTTTGGGGTCGTCGGTGGCGTCGCCTCGGATCAACGGCATCACGGCCACGCCGGTTTCGAAGCCGCTCAACCCGAGTGCGAGCTTGGGGAAAATGAGGAAGACGACGCTGAAGAGCATCAGCCAGCCGCCACCGGGCACGACCTCGATCGGCGATTCGGCGAGAACCCAGTCGCCGGCTTGCACTTTGGCCCACCAGTCTTGGAGCACGGCCGGATGTTCGACGAGGTAGAGCACCCCGGAGCCGATGACAATCACATTGAGTAAGAGGTAAATGCCAACGATGACGACGGCCATGCTGATGACTTCGCGGACGCTACGGAGGAACATACCACCGAGCAGGATCAGCAGGAAGGCGGTCACGCCGAGTTGCTGGAGATTCCAGCCGTGGGCCGCATCGTCGACCGGGAATGGCCAGAGCGTGTTTTCGATCATGTGCTTGGCGGCGTCGGCGGCCGAGAGCGTTTTGGTGATCACGAAGTCGGTGGCGGCGAACCCCAGCAGCGTGAGGATCAGCAATTTCGCCCACCAACCGCCGAATAGATTTGCCAGCATTCCGATGGAACCCTGGCCCTCGTGGGAACACTTCGAGACGAACGCATAGACGGGGTAGGCCCCGAGGAGCGTGACGAGCACCAGCACGATCGTCGCCAGTGGGGCCAATCGACCGGCACTGTCGAAAGCGATGGACGGTTGGTAGCCGAGGGTGCTGAAGTAATCCAGTCCCGTGAGGCACATCACCCAGAGCCAAAACGACTGGTGGTGTTTGGGTTCGCCGGGGGGAACGACGGAAACGTGCGAAGCGCTCATGGAGTTGGATGCGAAGGCGAGAGCGATGGGAAATCGGGCTTGGCGTCGCTCTCAGACGTTGAGATTATTGTAGAAACGGAATCCCGTTCGGGAAGCGAACGGGATTCGGTCAATCATTAGTGGTGGCCGGCGACGTTCAAGCCGCCGAAGAATCCCGTGAAGACCGTGAAGTCCTCAATCGTGCTGAGATCGATGCCGTCGAGGATCTGCACGCGCGGGTAGCCGTTCGGCCCTTGCGCGAGGGTGATGTCGCCGAAGTTGTCAGTGTTGTTGAAGCTGACGGCCACTCGCATCCCACCCGTGTAGCCTTGCAAGAAACCCGGTTTCGGTGTCGTCGGCCCACCAGCCAAGCTCGTGGGGATCGGGGTCGGCGAGGTCAGCGTATTGTCCAAATAATCTGGAGCCGCGTTCGTGTTCAACGGGTTCGTGAAGGCGTCCGAAACGAAGCTATCGCTGAACCCCTCGGAGGTGATCGCTCGGCTGAAGATCATCTGGTTGCGGTCGACCGGGTTGCGGATGTAAATCCGGGCTTCGGGTGTCCCCGAACCACTACCGACGACGATGTCGTCCAGGAAGTCGTTGTTGAGGTCACCCACCGCGACGTACAATCCGCGAGTATCTTTCGAGTTACCCGCGAAGAAGTTTTTCGTCTGAACCGCTTTGCCACTCGACAGGTCGAAGACCTTGACGAGGGTACTCCCCGAGGCCGGCGCGGTGACGAGTTTGATGATGCCATCGGCGTCGATTTCGCCGGCCGCCACCCGAACGCCATTGGTCTCGCCGGAGTTGTAGGCGAAGAAGCTGGCGAGTTGATCTCCGATGGCATTCCCGTTGAAGCTGCCACGCGTGACGACGTTACCGTTGAAGACTTTGACGTGGGCACTGGTTCCGGAACCAGCCGAGACGATCAAGTCGTCGGTACCGTCGCCGTTGAGATCGCCGGTGGCGATTTCGACGCCGCCACGGAACGCCGGGTCGAACGCGAAGAAGCTCGAGAGTTGCTCGCCGGTTCGGCCGTCGATGATCTTGATGTGTGGGCCACCACGCGGGCCGGCCGCAACCACGATATCTTGGATGTTGTCGTTGTTGAAGTCACCCAGGGCGACGCGGACGCCACCTTTGAAACTCGAGTCGAAGGCCTCGAAGTTGAAGAGGAGGTTCTTGCCGGTACCGTCGTAAACCGCCACCGTCGGCGTGGCCCCTTGATCGGCGCCGACCGCCAGCCGCCGAACCGGTGCGATGACGCGGATCGAGACGGTTTCAAAGGCGCTCAGAAGACCGCCACTCGAAGCGGCTTGGTAGGTGAAGGTGGCTACGCCGTTGAAATTGTGCGGGGCACGGAACGAGAATGTTCCGTCGCTAAAAATCTTGAAAGGAGTTCCGAGTGCCAGTCCGGTCGCCGAGTCGATGGGCTGCGTGAAAAGCGTAACCCGGAGTCCGGCGTTGCTGACCGGGGCGTTGGTGTCGTCGACATCGTTGTTGAGGACGCCACCGACCCCGAAAATACCCGTTGTATTGACATCGAGAATACGACCGGCGCGCACGACGAACACGTCCGGCAACGTGACGACGGCCGGGACTTCACGGGACTCCAACCGCTCCATGATCGGTCGGAAGCGATTCGTGGCTAGGGGGTTCGCGGTTTTCGAGGGACCGGACATTGGTGCTACTCCTGCACACGGAACGGATGAAACGCCGGGAACACTACGCCGCCCGACACGTCTTATTTCTATCGTACCACAGAGGTGCCAAACTCGGGTTCGCTCGGCGGGTTTTCGGGTTCCCCGGTCAGAACGGTATGGGACTGGAACGATTGTTCGGGCTGTACCAAAAGTGCCGCGGGTCGCTGGGATGCCTGAGGGTGGAGATGCTTGGGTGCGGCAAATGAATCCGGCAGCTCACGCTGACCGGCTCGCCTGTCCGCACAACAGTTTTGTAACTGTTGCCAACTTTCTGGGTCGCCGAATCGTCTGGATGGTGGGGCAGTTGTCGCCCTGCACATTTCGAGGAACTGGAACATGATGTCGCCAACCCGTCGCCACTTCTTGGCCACCGCTGCAGCCATTCCACTGGGATACTCACTCGGCCGCGCGAACAAGCCGGAGGAACCCAAACCGTTCAGCATCGCCGAGGGCAACAATGCCTTCGCGGGCGAACTCTACGGCCAACTGAAATCGACCAAGGACAACGTCTTTTTCTCCCCCTTCAGCGTCGAAGCGGCACTCGCCATGACCAGCGTGGGAGCCAACGGCAATACCTTGGCCCAAATGCTCAAAGTTCTCCACCTACCCGTCGAAGCGAAACTGGCCCACAGTGGCTTCAAGACGATGATGGCGGCACTCAACAACGAGAAAGTCCCCGCCGTGAGACGGGGCTACGAACTGAGTGTCGCCAATGCGCTCTGGGGCACGAAAGGGTACCCGTGGCGGAAAGAATTTCTGACCACCACCCACGAGAACTACGGCGCAGGACTGATCGACACCGACTTCACCATGCCAGATGCGGCCCGGGGTATCATCAACGCCTGGGTCGAGAAAGAGACTCACGACAAGATCAAGAACTTGATTCCCATGGGGGCAGTGACCGCGCTCACCCGGTTGGTGCTGACGAACGCCATCTACTTCAAAGGAACTTGGGAAGTCCCGTTCGAAAAGTCGCAGACGAAAGCGGGACCGTTCCACATCGGCGGCGCGAAACACGAGATTCCGTTGATGTATCGCCACGCCGCGATGAGCTACGCGGAAACCCCGGACTACCAAGCCATCGAGCTGCCCTACAAAGGTCGAGAAACCTCGATGCTCGTCTGGTTGCCGCGTAAAGCCGAGGGGTTTGCCGACCTGGAGAAGAAGCTGAGCGGGGCGGCCATCGCGGAGACGGTCAAGGCGTTGCAACCGAGAATCACCGTCGATTTGACGTTGCCCAAGTTCAAAGTCGAAACCGAGTCCAGCCTGAGGGAGCCGCTGCAAGCATTGGGGATGAAGGACGTGTTCGACGACAAGAAAGCCGACCTGACCGGGATGCACTCCGGCCGCGAAGCGCTCTCGGTTTCGGCCGTGATCCACAAGGCCTTCGTGGATGTGAACGAGGAAGGCACCGAAGCCGCCGCCGCGACGGGCGTCATCGTCGGGGCGACTTCTGTCCAGATCCCGGTCGAGCCGAAAGTCTTCCGGGCGGATCGGCCGTTCCTGTTCGCCATCCGCCATATTCCCTCGAACACGGTTCTGTTCTTGGGCCGCTTGTCCAAGATTGGCTGACGGTTTCGGGGTATTATGGAGCATCTGATTCTCACGCAGGTGACTCCATGGCCGAATCTCCGCTCCGGCTGCTGATGCGGCCCGATGGCATCGCGGTGCTCACCGTCGATCAACCGGGCAGCCGGGCCAATGTGCTCACCCGCGCTCTGTGGGACGAGCTCCACGCGGTGCTGCTCACTTTGAATCAGGCCACGGACTGCGTCGGATTGATTCTCGACAGTGCCAAGCCGAACATCTTTATTGCCGGTGCCGATTTGAAATTCTTGGGCAGCGTGCCGGCGCCGCACCATCCTGCCGTGCGCGAGCTGATGGAATTCGGGCTGGCGACATTGGCGCTGCTCGAGAATTTGCCGTTTCCGACCTGTGCGATCATCGACGGGGCCGCCCTCGGTGGCGGCTTGGAAGTGGCGCTCGCCTGCGATTATCGGCTGGTCGGGACGAACCCGAAAGTGGAACTCGGATTGCCGGAAGTGAAGCTCGGCTTGATCCCCGGCTGGGGCGGTACCCAGCGCCTGCCCCGGATCATCGGTGTCTCCGCCGCGCTGAATATGATGGTCACCGGTACGAGCGTGACCGGTACCGAGGCCATCCGGCTCGGCCTCGCGGATGGTTTTGTGAACCACACGACTCCGGAAGCGTTGTTCACGTCCGGTGAGCATTCCGCCAAGCGCTTCAACAAAGGAAATCCGCTGCCGAGTGCGGAGCCGAGTATTCCGACTGACGAAGCCCAACCCGCGCTGGCTTTACTCCTGCCCGTCATCGCCCGCGGAACCGAACTGCCACTGGAGAACGGCTTGGCTCTCGAAACCGCCGCATTCATCGGCTTGGCGGGTTCGGCCGATTCCCGATCCCGCATCGCCGAGTTCTTCGCCGGCCGCAAGAAGTAGTCTTTTTCACAATGGCGAGCCGGTCAGCTTCAGCTGCCGGATTCTTTACTGCTCAAAAAAACCCGGCAGCTGACGCTGACCGGCTCGCCATCTCAATACATCTGAGTGTCTGCTCGGTGAAATAATCACCCACCCCGAATGCGGCGGACCACTTCCTGCGGAGCGACTTGGTACGAATCGGGTTCCATCGACGCATTCGCCCGGCCTTGGCTCAGGCTGCGGACCTCGTTGGCGTAGGTGAATAACTTCTCGAGCGGGACGTAGGCGACCACCTCGGCCGTGCTGTCGCCGGTGATCTCCTTCACTTCCCCGCCCCGTTTGGCGAGGTCGCCCGTGATGTTGCCGAGGAAGTCCGACGGCGTGCTGACGGTCACTTTCATGATCGGCTGGAGCAGGTCGATGTTGTCATCGCACGCTTGGCGGTAGGCCTTGTTCGCCGCGACGACGAAGGCGTCTTCGCTGCTGAGCTGCGGGTCGAAGCGGGCGTCGGTGATCGTCGCTTGCAGGTTCATCATCGGGTAGCCGAGTTCCCCCGTTTGACAAGCGTCGATCAACCCGCGCTCGGCGGCGGCCGCGAATAACGGCGGGAGCGCCTCGCTGCCAACGCTGTTCCGCACCGTGACGGGCTTCTCGGTTTTGAACGTGGTGAACGACACCCGCAGGAACGCGAAACTCGGTTTGTCGCCGAGTTTGTCCACGGTGATTTCGACCGTCTTTCCGGCCCGCAGCATCTCGCGGAAGCTCACCCGTGGTTTGCCGACACGCACTTCCAACTTGAAGTCGCGCTCGAGCCGGTGCACTTTCACTTCGAGGTGGAGCGTGCCCATGCCGCTCATCAGCACTTGGCCCGTGTCTTTGCTATCTTGCACTTTGAATGTCGGATCTTCGAGCTGGAGCATCTCCAAGGCGTTCGCTAGCTTGTCCTTGTCTTTGCCGCTTTCCGGTTCGATCGACTGGCTGACCACCGCCTCCGCGAAGCTGATCGGCTCTAGCAGAATCGGGTGCTGGGTGTCGCACAGAGTGTCCCCCGTCTTCGATTCTTTCAAGCCGACGACCGCGACGATATCGCCAGTCGGGGCCGTTTCGACTTCTTCCAACCCACGGTTCGGGTCGGCGTGCACGTGGAACAGTTTGGCGATGTTCTCTTTCACGTCCCGGCCGGTGTTGAACGCCCGCGCGTTCGGCCGCAACGTGCCGGAGTAGACGCGGATGAAGAATCGGTGCCCACTCGGGTGCCACGCCGCTTTAAAGACCAACCCGCAGAATGGTTCCTTCGGATCCGGTTTGCGAATCTCTTCTTTGCCGTTCTTCGGGTTGGTGCCGACCACTGGTGGTCGATCGAGCGGGCTGGGCAGGTAGAGTGTCACGGCGTCGAGCATCGGCTGGATGCCGATATGCTCGCGTCCCGAGCCACACAGCACGGGGTAAATCTTCCGTGACAGCGTCTGCTCGCGGATCAACTTGCGGACTTTGGTCAGGTCCGGCTCCAACCCTTCGAGCACTGCCGAAGTGATCAGATCTTGTTCGTCGTGTTGCGTGAGCGCGTCGAAGAGTTGCTCGCGGTACTTCTTCACCGTGTCGAGTTCCTCGTCCGGGATCGATTCGCGGGTGATCGTCTTGCCGCCGTCGGCCGGGTCGAAGTAAATCGCCTGCTGTTCGAGGATGTCGATGACGCCCCGAAACGGTTTGGGGCTGTCCTTTTCGCTGCCGGATCCGATGGGAATTTGAATTGGCACCGGCCGGCCATTGGCGGCGAAGTCGGGTGTGAGGCGGTCGTGGATCGACACCAGCGCCTTGGCGAAACTGGCCCCGACGACGTCCATTTTGTTGACGAAAATCAACCGGGGCACCGAGTACTTGTTCGCCTGCTTCCAAACGGTTTCCGATTGGGCCTCGACCCCCTTCTGCGCATCGAACACGCAGACGGCCCCATCGAGCACGCGCAGGCTCCGCTCGACCTCGGCGGTGAAATCGACGTGGCCCGGGGTGTCGATCAGATTGATGGTGAACCCGGCCCACTGGAAGGGGATGCACGCCGAGTAGATCGTGATGCCACGCTCTTGTTCTTCGGGGTCGTAATCGGTCTGGGTGGTGCCTTGATCGACCCCGCCGAGCTTGTGCTTGGCCCCGGCATAAAAGAGAAGATGTTCGGTGGTGGTCGTCTTGCCAGCGTCGATGTGCGCGATGACCCCGAGATTGCGAATCTTGGCGAGTTCGTCGGTCGCGGAAGAGGATTTGGCCATTGGAAACCAGGAGTCGGTGGTCAGCGGTCGATGGTCAGTTTAGAAAAACTCGCGAGGGTTCAAATGCAAAATGGTCAGAGGCCTGTGCCCGAAGGCACCGACCACTGACCACTGTTCACCGACTACGACACATCACCAAGCGAAGTGGCTGAATGCCTTGTTGGCTTCGGCCATCTTCACGGTTTGTTCGCGTTTCGACATTGCTTCGCCTTCGCGGCGAGATGCGGCGATCAGTTCGTCCGCGAGCCGCTGGAAGGTCGGGCGACCCGCCTTGCTGCGGATGGCGATGATGAGCCAGCGGATCGACAGCGATTGCTGACGCTGGGGCTTCACTTGCATTGGCACTTGGTAGTTGGCACCGCCGACCCGGCGGGAGCGCACTTCGAGTGCCGGCTTGACGTTGTCGATGGCCGCTTTGAAGACTTCGACCGGATCGACGTCCGGGATCCGCTTTTGGATCAGTTCCATGGCGTCGTAGAAGATCCGAGTCGCGGTGGCTTTTTTGCCATCGTGCATCAAGCAGTTGATGAATTTGGACACGAGCAACGAATTGAACCGGACGTCCGGAACCATCTTGTCGTAGCTGGCCGTGCGAGACTTCGTACCCATAAATTAAAGTTCCAAGTTCCAAGTTCCAAGTTCATGTTCGATCCCAAGCACCATACTCACAAATTCCAATCGAACTCGGGCGTTCGACAACATGGAACTTGGAACATGGAACCTGGAACTATTCCTATTTGCCGTCGGACTTGGCACCGTACTTCGAGCGGGCCTGTTTGCGATCCGTCACCGCTTGGCAGTCGAGCACACCGCGGACGATGTGGTACCGCACGCCGGGCAAGTCACGCACTTTGCCGCCACGCACCAACACGATCGAGTGTTCTTGCAAGTTGTGCCCTTCGCCGCCGATGTACGCCGTGACTTCGATGCCGCTCGACAAGCGAACCCGGGCGACCTTCCGCAACGCCGAGTTCGGCTTTTTCGGGGTCATTGTCTTAACCACGGTGCAGACGCCGCGCTTCTGCGGGCAACCTTCCATGGCGGGGTGCTTCGGCTTCGAGCGCTGAGGCGTCCGGGGCTTCTTCACCAACTGATTGATCGTCGGCATGCCGAACCTCTGAAAGACCGACACAAATGAAGGTCGTAACTCGTACAAACGGTTCCACAGGGCGGTAAACCCGCCCACTGGGAACAACTAATAAAGCAAACTGGTGCCCGTTCTGCTAGGGCACCTTGGAAAAAATCTCAGAATTGGACTCTGTTCAAACCGCGAACAGAGTCCGATTGCGTCATCAATCGTGCGACGGTGGCTGGTTGGTGTAGCCCGGTTCCAGCGGCATGTTGATCCGCACTTCCGATTCGTGGTGCAGCTTGAAGCCCGTGCCGGCCGGGATCAAGTGGCCCAAGATCACGTTTTCCTTGAGGCCCACGAGCAAGTCGACCTTGCTGGCGAGGGCCGATTCCGTGAGCACCTTCGTCGTCTCTTGGAACGACGCGGCACTGATGAAACTGTCCGATTGCACGGCCGCTTTGGTGATGCCGAGCAACTGCACTTCGCTGTCGGCCGGGGTCGGCGTCTCGAACGTCGGCAGCTTCTTCTTGTTGCCACCGGCGGCCGTGAAGTTGGCGCGTTCTTCGTCGAACGCTTCGCGGGTCACGATTTCGTGTTCGCGGAACGAACTTTCGCCGGGGTTGACAACCTTCACGCATTCTTCGACCAACCGGCGGTTGATCTCGGCGAAGTTGAACTTGTCCATGACCAACCCCGGCAGCAATCCGGTGTCGCCGGTCTTCTCGACGCGCACCTTGCGGAGCATCTGCGAGCAGATGATCTCGATGTGCTTGTCGTCGATGTCCACGCGCTGGGCACGGTACACCGCTTGGACTTCACGGACCAAGTATTCCTGCACAGCTTCTTGACCTTTGATGGCCAAGATGTCGTGCGGAACCAACGGGCCGTAGACGAGCGGGTCGCCGGCTTTGACGTATTCGCCCGTCTGCACGCACTGCTGGGCACCGGCGGGAACTTGGTGTTCCTTCTCGGCGGCCCCCGTCGGCTTGCCATCTTCGGTGACCGGTTCGACCCAGATGATCCGCTTGCCGCGTTTCTTGGTCGGGTCGAGCCGCACTTTCCCCGAGATACTGGCCATGACGGCCGGGTTCCGCGGGCGGCGGGCTTCGAACAGTTCGGTCACGCGGGGCAGGCCCCCGGTGATGTCCTGCGTCTTCGAAGCTTCCCGCGGCGTCTTGGCAATCAGCGTGCCGGCCGCGACTTCTTGGCCGTCCATCACCATGACGTTGGCACGCTCGTGGATGAAGTACGCCCGGAGCACGTTGCCCCGTTTGTCTTCGATGAGTACCTGGGGGTGCAAGTCGCCCTTGTGCTCCATGATCGTGAGACGTTCGATACCGCTGTTGGCATCGCGTTCTTTCCGGAGGGTTTCCCCTTCGCGGATGTCTTGGTAGCGCACCTTGCCACCCTCTTCCGCGATGATCGGAATCGCGTTCGGATCCCAGCGGCAGAGCGGGGTGCCCGGCTGAATCTCTTGGTTGTCGGCCACCAGAAGTTCGGCACCGTTTGGCACCGAGTAACGTTCGATCGGTTCGCGGTCTTTCGGCCGCACGATCACCACTTCCCCGGTGCGGGCCAGGGCGATCCGTTGGCCTTGCTCGTTGGTTGTCACCGTGATGCGTTCGAAGGTGACAATGCCACCCTTTTTCGATTTGGACTCGCTGTCCGACGCGGTTCTTTGGGCCACGCCACCGAGGTGGAACGTCCGCATCGTCAACTGCGTACCCGGTTCGCCGATCGATTGGGCCGCGATGATCCCGGCCGCCATGCCCTCTTCGACCAGCGATCCGGTCGAGAGATCCATGCCGTAGCAGAGTCGGCAGATGCCGAGCGTCGCTTGGCATGTCATCGGGCTGCGCACCGTCACTTTGTCGATGCCGAGCTTCTCGAGCAAGCGGGCTTTGTCCGGGGTGAACATCTCGTTCTCATCGACGATCTTCACGCTCGTCTGCGGGTGGACGATCGCGTTGCGGCTGACCCGCCCACGGATGGCGTCGTACAGCGGACGATCCACTTCGTCGCCCTTGTACATGATCCCCTTGGTCACCCCTTGCGTCGTGCCGCAGTCGTACTGCGTGAGTACCACGTTCTGGGCAACGTCGGCGAGTTTCCGCGTCAAGTAACCGGAGTCGGCAGTTTTGAGCGCGGTGTCGGCCAGACCTTTCCGGGCACCGTGCGTCGAGCTGAAGTATTCCAGCACCGTCAGGCCTTCCCGGAAGTTCGACTTGATCGGTGTCTCGATGATCTCGCCCGACGGCTTGGCCATGAGGCCCCGCAACCCGGCGAGTTGGCGGATCTGCTCCTGGCCGCCCCGGGCGCCCGAGGTGCTCATGAGGAACACCGGGTTCATGTACGGAACCATGCGGCCCGATTCGTCGACCCGGCGGTCGTTCGCCAAGTCGGACATCAGCTGCTTGGTGATCGCTTCCCGGGCCGCGTTCCAGTTGTCGATCGTCTTGTTGTAGCGCTCCGAGTCGGTGATGATCCCCTTCTCGTACTGCTTGCGGAGCTTCTCGACTTCCTTGTCCCGGGCCTTCAGTTCGGCGTCTTTCATGTCGGGCGTCCGCAGGTCGCTCGCGGCGAAGCTGAGGCCCGACTTCGTCGACTCCTTGAAGCCGATTTCCTTCATCTTGTCGAGCAGTTTGATCGTCTCGCGGCGACCGAGAATCTGGTAGCAGTCGGCGATGATCCGGCTGAGGTACTTCGTGCCGAGGGCGAGGTCGTAGAAGGCCATCTTGACGTGCAAGATGTCGTCGAAGATCACGCGACCGACGGTGGTGCGAACCAGCCCGTTCGGCTTGCGTGGCAATTCCTCCGGCTTGCTGGCCCCGCGTTCATCCTTCACTTCGCTGATGATCTTCTTGTCGAGCGGCAACCGCACTTGAATCCGGGCGTGGATGCCGAGCTTCCCTTCGGCGTACGCTTGGTAGACTTCCATCGTCGAATGGAAGGTCATGCCGTCGCCTTTCTCGATCTTCTCGCCCTCTTCGCCGCGCGACGCGGTGAGCCAGTAGCAGCCCATCACGATGTCTTGCGACGGCGTGATGATCGGGTTGCCGTTGGCCGGGCTGAAGATGTTGTTCGTGCTCATCATCAGCACGTACGACTCGACTTGGGCTTCGATCGACAGCGGCAGGTGGACGGCCATCTGGTCGCCGTCGAAGTCGGCGTTGAAGCCTTTGCACACCAGCGGGTGAATGCGGATGGCGTTGCCTTCAATCAGCACCGGCTCGAACGCCTGGATTCCCATCCGGTGCAGCGTCGGGGCGCGGTTCAGCAGCACCGGGTGGTTTTTGGTGACCTCTTCGAGGATGTCCCACACCACGTCGTCTTTGCGCTCGAGCATTTTCTTCGCCGACTTGATCGTGTCGGCGTGGCCGAGTTCCTTCAAGCGGCGGATGATGAACGGCTGGTAGAGTTCGAGCGCGATCTTCTTCGGCAGTCCGCACTGGTGCAAACGCAGTTCCGGGCCGACGACGATGACCGACCGGGCCGAGTAGTCGACCCGTTTGCCGAGGAGGTTTTCCCGGAAGCGGCCCTGCTTACCTTTGATCATGTCCGTGAGCGACTTGAGCGGGCGGTTGCTGCTGCCGAGCACCGGCCGCTTGCAGCGATTGTTGTCGAACAGCGCATCGACCGACTGCTGGAGCATCCGCTTCTCGTTGCGGATGATCACTTCCGGCGCGTTCAAATCGACGAGCTTCTTCAACCGGTTGTTCCGGTTGATGATGCGGCGGTACAAGTCGTTCAAGTCCGACGTGGCGAAGTTGCCGCTGTCGAGCAGCACCAGCGGCCGGAGGTCCGGTGGGATCACCGGGATGCATTCCAGCACCATCCACTCGCACTTGTTGCTGCTGTCACGGAGCGCTTCGACGGTCTTGAGCCGCTTGACGAGTTCCTTGAGGCGCTGCTTGCTGGCCTTTTCGCCGCGCTTCATCTCGGTTTCGAGGCGTTCGCGCAGGCTCGCCGACAACTCCACGAGGTTGAGTTTTTCGAGCAGCTTCTTGACGGCCTCGGCGCCCATGTCGACTTCGAACGTGTCGCCGAACTCTTCTCGCTTCTTCTTGAATTCGTCTTCCGTCAGCAGTTGCCGCTCTTTGAGTCCGGTCACTTCCGCGTTGCCCGGATCGGTGACGACGTAATCTTGGAAGTAAATGATCTTTTCCATGCTGCTGGTCTTCATGTCCAGCAGCGTCCCGAGGCGGCTCGGCATCGCCTTGAAGAACCAGATATGCACGACCGGCGCGGCCAGTTCGATGTGGCCCATGCGCTTGCGGCGGACGCGGCTGTGCGTCACTTTCACGCCGCAACGGTCGCAGATCATCCCTTTGAATTTCATGCCGCGGTATTTGCCGCAGGTGCATTCCCAGTCTTTTTCCGGCCCGAAAATGCGCTCGCAAAACAGACCGTCTTTTTCGGGACGGTACGTGCGGTAGTTGATGGTTTCCGGCTTCTTGACTTCGCCGAAGCTCCACGAGCGGATGTCGTGCGGGCTGGCGAGGCTGATGCGGACGGCCCCGTAGTCGTTGATGCGGTCGTAGTTCCCAGTCTCGGCGGCGCTGGCTCCGGCGGCGGTCGCGGTGCTCATTATGGAATCCTCGCTATATATTGTGTTCGGTACCGTGCCGTATCAACCAATCGCGTCGCCTTCATCCGCCAACAGAACAATCGAAAAATCGTCTTGGAATTCTCCGCTTCCGGGCAGCCGGGCGGCCTTCTGCAATTCCTCGATCAGGGACGACCCCCGTTCACGCAGGGCTGTCTCAGTGATCTTTCCCCATCCGGCGTATTTCCACACCCCGTCGGTCATCACGAGCAGTTGCCAAGGCGTCCGAACGCGTTTCATGAACGGAACCGCGAATGCCCCACCCGAGCCGATGGGAGGATTCTTGTGCTGGCTGAAAGTCAGCTTGGTTTCCTCTTCCGCATTCACTAGGAGTGCCGCACTATCGCCACTCGAAGCTCCGACGATTCGATCCGCATTCACGCACAGGCCGATCAACGTCGTGTATCCAGCCTCTGCGTCGAGTCGAACGGCTTCATCCGCCGTTCTGAGAATGCTCGACCACACCGCCGGATTCAGCAAATTCGGTGGGTCGCATTTTGCCGCTGCATCTATCGTTGCCTTGCAAGCGAGTCGGGCTGCAGGGCCACCACCCGCTTGTCCTCCTTGTCCATCGGCGACCGCGCAAATCCACACGGTCGGATCTGCTGGATGCTGCTGAACGATCGCAGCATCTTCGTTTTGTCGGTGCCCCCCGACCTCAGTGAATGTCAGGGCGCTGACCATGCCGAGTACCTCCTGTTAGGAACCGTCGGCGCATAACATTTTTTCATCATTGAACCCAGGGTACGCCGAAGCGGCGACCCTGGGCTAATATCTGTAACCCCTTCGGGGTAAAGAAAGGAGCAGGTTTTACACCCGCTTCTTCTCCAACTGCATGTTCAGGCCGAGGCCGCGGATCTCGTGCGTGAGCACGTCGAAGCTGGCGGGGGTGCCGGCTTCCAGAGTGTTCTCGCCCTTCACCATGCTCTCGTAAATCTTCGTCCGTCCTTCGACGTCGTCCGATTTCACCGTCAGCAGTTCTTGAAGGATGAACGCTGCCCCGTACGCCTCGAGCGCCCACACTTCCATCTCGCCGAAGCGCTGGCCCCCGAAGCGGGCCTTGCCCCCCAGCGGCTGCTGCGTGATCAGCGAGTACGGCCCCGTGGCGCGGGCGTGAACCTTGTCGTCTACCAAGTGGTGGAGCTTGAGCATGTAGAGGTAGCCGACCGTCACCGATTGCTCGAAGCGGTCGCCGGTGCGGCCATCGAACAGGATGCTCTTGGCAGTTTCGTTGAGGCCGGCCTCTTTGAACGTCCGCTTGATCTCCTCTTCGGTCGCCCCGTCGAACACCGGCGTGATCGCCTTGAAGCCGAGCTTCGAGGCGGCATAACCCAGGTGCGTTTCGAGAATCTGGCCGACGTTCATCCGGCTCGGCACGCCGAGCGGATTGAGCAGAATATCGACCGGGGTACCGTCCTTGAGGAACGGCATATCTTCTTCGGGCATCACCTTCGAGATGACCCCCTTGTTCCCGTGCCGACCGGCCATCTTGTCACCGACGGAAATCACCCGCTTAGTGGCGATGTAGACCTTCACCATCTGCTGGACGCCGCTCGGCAATTCGTCGCCGCGCTTCAGCGAGTTCGACTTCCGCTCTTGCTCGTCGATGAAGAACTGGAGCCGCTCCCAGTGGCGGGCGTGGATCTTATTCACCTGCTTGGTTTTTTCAGGCGTCCGCACATCCAGCGTTTCCTTGTGGAAGTTCCGCGCTTGCTCGGCGACGATGCGGTCGTCTTTATCGCTGCCGAGCACCTTGCCGGTGTTCGGATCTTTGAGTTCTTTTTTCTCGATCACTTCGCCGATGGCGTCGATGAACTCGCGGAATTGGGCCGCGATCTTTTCGGCATACTCGGTTTCGATCCGCTTCTCTTCTTTGGCGAGATCTTTTCGTTCGTCTTCGGTCATGCTGGCACGGCGGCTGAACCGCTGGGTCTGAATGACGATCCCTTCCACGCCCGATGGCACTTCGAGGCTATCGTTCTTCACGTCTTCGCCGGCCCGGCCGAAGATGGCGTGCAGCAGTTTTTCTTCCGGCGTCAGTTCGCTGCGGCTCTTGGGCGACACTTTGCCGACGAGGATGTCCCCCGGCTTGACGAATGTCCCGACCCGCACGATTCCGTATTCGTCCAAGCTACCGAGTGCCTTGGGCGAGACGTTCGGGATGTCCCGGGTGAACTCTTCTTTGCCGAGCTTCGTTTCGCGGATCTCGATATCGAACTCTTCGATGTGGATCGAAGTGTACGTATCGTTCTTCACCAAGCGTTCGCTGATGATGATCGCGTCTTCGAAGTTGTACCCCTCCCACGACATGAACGCGACCAGCACGTTCCGACCGAGGGCGAGTTCGCCATTGTGAGTCGCAGCCCCGTCGGCGAGGATTGTCCCTTTCTTGACTTTCTGACCCATGCTCACGATGGGGCGCTGGTTCAAGCAGGTGCGCTCGTTGAGGCCGTGGAACTTCCGCAGCACATATTCGCGAACGATCTTGTCTTTCTCTTCAACCTTGATGCGGGCCGCGTCCACGTAGACGATGGTGCCTTCTTCTTGGGCCTTCACCAACATCCCCGAATGGCGGGCCACTTCTTTTTCCAATCCCGTCGCCACGATCGGCGGCTCGGTCACCAACAACGGTACCGCTTGCCGCTGCATGTTGGAACCCATGAGCGCCCGGTTGGCGTCGTCGTGCTCAAGGAAGGGAATCAAACCTGCCGAGACGCCGACCATCTGCTTCGGCGAGACGTCGAGGTAGTTGATGTTCTTCGCGGCGATGGACGTCAATTCCCCGCTGGCGCGACCGTTCACGCGATCGACGGAAATCTTGCCGTTCTCGACATCGGTATCGGCCGGGGCGAGTTGCAAGTGAGCTTCTTCATCGGCCCGCAGCTTCACGACATCTTCGTGGAGCTTGCCATCGGTGACCTTGCGGTACGGTGTGATGAGGAAGCCGTATTCGTCGATCTCGGCGAAGATGCTGAGGCTCGAAATCAGACCGATGTTCGTCCCCTCCGGGGTTTCAATCGGACAGATACGACCGTAGTGCGAAATATGCACGTCGCGGACTTCGAAGCCGGCCCGCTTTCGGTTCAGACCGCCCGGCCCGAGGGCCGACAGACGACGCTCGTGCGTGAGCTGGGCCAGCGGGTTGGTTTGATCCACCACTTGGCTGAGTTCCGAACGACCGAAGAAGTATTCGATCGCCGCACTCACCGACTTCGGATTGATCAGCGTCCGCGGCGACATGTCGGCCGCTTCTTTGATCGCCATCCGCTCTTGGACGGTTCGGCGGAGCTTGAGGAACCCCTTGCGGAGTTCATCGGCGGCCAATTCGTCGATGGTTCGCAAACGACGGTTGCCGAGGTGGTCGATGTCGTCCACACCGACGCCGGGCTTCTTGGCCCGCAAGTCGAGCAGGTACTTGATGGCGTTGACGAAGTCCACGGCCCGCAGGGTCATTTCCGTTTCGGGCACGTTCTGGTCGAACTTTCGGTTGATGCGGAACCGACCGACGCGACCGAGGCGGTAACGGTTCTGGTCGGCGAACTTCTCTTTGAACAGTTCGCGGGCCTTCTCGAGCTGGGCCGGGTTACCCGGACGGAGACGTTGATAAATTTTGAGCAGAGCCGACTCGTGCGAATCGGTACCGTCTTCAATCATCGACGTCAGGATCAACGTGTCCTTCGGCGGGGCCAAGACTTCGAGTTCCTTCAAGTGCGTCGTCGTGATTTTGTCGACGGCGCCGAGGCTGAATGGCTTGCCGGCATCGACGTAGATTTCGCCCGTTTCCGGGTCAATCACGTCGTCCACGGCGATCATCGGCAAGATGCCTTTTTCGACGTCGCCGGCCAACCGCGCCCGGGCGATTGGATCCTTCAGCTTCATCATTTCGGTCGGGTAGAACTCGCGGATCAAGTTGGCCGTTTGGCCGTACTGTGGATCCATCGCCCGGAGCAGCGTGAGTGCCGAGAACTTGCCCGACTGGTCGATGCGGACGC
Organism: Fimbriiglobus sp.; assembly: GCA_025351325.1. Taxonomy (GTDB): domain Bacteria; phylum Planctomycetota; class Planctomycetia; order Gemmatales; family Gemmataceae; genus JALHQU01. The sequence goes on along the minus strand of JANXWE010000232.1, from coordinate 7,351 downwards.
CGAGGGTGTCCTTTTTGGTGACGTTGATTTCGATCCAGCTCCCACGCTCGGGGATCACCCGGCACGAGTGCAGATCCTTATCGCCTTCGCGTTCGACCACGAAATCGACGCCCGGCGAACGGTGCAGTTGCGACACGACAACGCGTTCCGCCCCGTTGATGATGAACTCACCGCCGCCGATCATAATGGGCATGTCGCCCAAGAACACTTCTTCTTCCTTGGCGGTACCGTCGGCTTGGCGCAACCGGAGCCAGACGCGGAACGGCCGGCCGTAGGTCAACCGCAGTTGCCGACATTCGTCCGGGTCGTAGCGTGGCTTGCCCAACTCGTATTTGACGTATTCGAGGGAGTTTTTCTTGTCGTAACTGTCGATCGGGAAGATTTCGCGCAGCACACCTTCGAGGCCTGTTGGCGTGCGTTTGTCGTGCGGAACCAACAGTTGCAAGAAGCGATCATACGACCGCGTCTGGATGTCGGTCAGTGGCGGCACAGGAGATGCATCGCCATACCGATCGAAGCGGCGCTCGACGGTCGGGTTGATAATTCGTACGGCGGGGATAGTCACAGTGTCGATCCTTCCCAAAAACGATGGCGACACTTCACAAAACCCTCACGTTGCAATTTCGTGGCAACGGGGCTTGCGAAGGAAGACGCGGTTCGTTATTGATTGTGGGTGGATAGCGGAGCAGGTATGGCAGTCATCGGGTTGTACCCAACCGGGTCACCCCCCACGAGCTGCGTTCGATACAGGCGCACAAAATAATGCCGGGACAGCCCAGCTCGAAAACAAGACAATTTCAAAACTGCGAACCCAAACGAATGGACAGCGCGCATTGTCACCACAGCGTAGCGTTTCGGAGGCAAAGTGGTACTCGCAAGCACGATTACCGCACATTGTCAACCGCAAGAATCCATTAACTGTGCACCATCTATAAAAATAACAAAAGAAAACCCGAGGTCAATAGGTTGACCCCGGGTTTTTCGAGTTATTTTTGCAATTCGCCAATTAAACCGGTTTGATGCTGGCTTTGCCGCCCGCTTCGTCCAGTTTCTTCTTGACATCGTCGGCTGTCTTCTTGTCGGCATTTTCCTTGATCGTCTTCGGGGCACCTTCGACCGTCGCCTTGGCTTCGGCCAAGCCCTGACCGGTCAATTCGCGGACAACCTTGATGACGTTGATCTTCTTAGCTGGATCAAAGCTGTCGAGGATGACGTTGAATTCCGTAGGCTCTTCGACTTTCGCAGCTGGAGCCGCTGGGCCAGCTGCCATCATCATGCCACCGCCGCCAGCGGCTGGCTCGATGCCTTTTTCTTTGAGGAGATTCTTGAGTTCGACTGCCTCGAGGAGGGTCAACTTGACGAGGGATTCGGCCAATTCTGCAACGGAAGCCATGGAAAAACCTTTCAAAAGTTAGTGCCGGCTGAAGCGGGCCGGCGGTAGCGTAATAGCTGTGGGAAGATTACCATTCGGGAACCAGACCCGAATGGCCGTTCAGTTCGGATCATTAAGCGGCAGGTGCCGGTTCAGTTTCGGCGGGCGCGGCCCCTTCTTTGGCTTTCTCTTCGATGGCGGTGATCAAGTTGACCACGGTCGCACCCGGCCCAGTGATCGCTGCGGCGAGCGTCGCCCCTGGCCCGAGGATCGCACCCAGCACATCGGCAATCGCTTCCAATCTGGTCGGCATCGTCTTAGCGATATCGAGTGTGGTGGCATGACCGTCGGCGATCGCGGCTTTGACTTTGTACTTGTCTGGAGCTTTCGGATCTTTCCGAGACTCTTTCACGGCGGTGTCGACGCTGTTCGCCAGCGACTTCACGCTATCCGCACCCCAACAGAGCATGGTTGGCCCTGTCCAGCACGTGTCTTGGAGGTTGAGTCCCAGTTCGGTGAAGATCTTGCGGGCGTAGCTGTTTTTGACGAGCTTCACGCGGATCTTGTTGCCGCGGAGCTTCTTGCGGAACTCGTATTCCGTGGCGGAATCGACTTTGACCGGCTCCAGCAGCACGTAATCCTTCACGTCCTTGAAGGTGGCTCGCAGGTCGTCCAGCTCCAGTTGCTTGACTGCCTTACTCATGAGAATGAACCCCGGCTGAACCGCCCGGTCGACCGGGCGGAGATGTACGATGGAAGGTGGAATTACGCGATGATCGGGAGGCCGGGCGACATCGTCGCCGACAGAACCAAGCCGTTGATGTAGTTGCCTTTGACACCGGAGGGCTTGGCCCCACGCACCGCTTCGACGAACGCGAAGACGTTCTCGACGAGTTTGGTTTCGTCGAACGACATCTTGCCGACACCCGCGTGGATTTGGCCGGTCTTGTCCGAACGGTATTCCACCTTACCCGCTTTGAATTCGCGCACCACGCCGGCGAGGTCACCGGTCATCGTCACCACAGTGCCTGCTTTCGGGGTGGGCATCAGGCCGCGTGGCCCGAGCACTTTCCCGAGGCGGGACACTTGCGGCATCATGTCTTGGGTACAAATGGCCACATCGAAGTCGAGGAAGTTTTCCTTCTGGACTTTTTCGACGAGATCAGAACCGCCCGCGAAATCGGCCCCGGCCGCTTTCGCCTTGGCGACGTTGTCACCTTGGCAGAAGACCGCCACGCGAACGGCTTTGCCGATCCCGTGAGGGAGGGCCACCGTTCCACGAACCGTTTGGTCAGACTGGGTTGGATCGATACCGAGGTTGATGTGGATTTCAACCGTCTCGTCGAACTTGGCTCGCTTGAGTTGCTTGAGCAACGCGACGGCCTGCTTGACGGGCAATGTGCCAGCGTCCGCGACCTTCTTTTCGACGTTGCGAAGCATATTGCGAAGCTTCTTGCCACGACGTGGTGCCACGCCCGGTTTCTTCTTCTTTTTCGGAGCTTCGGCCAGCTCCGACTTTGCACCGGCCGCCGGCTTAATGGCCTCGGTTTTCGGTGCTTCTGCCGCCGCGCCTGCGGTCTCTTTCTCGTCTGCCATACTCACTCCTGTTGGCGGGCGGCATTCCACCTTAAGTGGTGCCAGCCCTCCCACTCGCACAAAGGCGGGTGGTGCGGGAGACAATCGAAACGATCGTCAGGGGAAAACGAAGCTCAGTCGACGATGGTCAAACCCATGCTGCGGGCCGTACCGGCGATAATTTTGGCCGCGTGGTCGACATCGCGGGCGTTCAAGTCGTTGATCTTCTTGGCAGCGATGTCGTGCAGTTGCTTCTTGGTCACCGTGAAGCCTTTGTACTTTCCGGTCTTCTTGGCTTCCGCGGGAATGACGTCGCCACCCTTTTTCTTTTCTGGTGGGATCTTCGCAGCGAGCTTCAGCAAAATCGCTGCAGGTGGCGATTTGATTTTGAACTCGAAGCTGCGATCGCTGTACACGGTGATGATCACCGGCAGCATCAAACCTTTGGTTTCTGGTGCGTTCGTGCGGTCGTTGAATTGCTTCACGAACATGCCGATGTTCACGCCGTGCTGGCCCAACGCTGGCCCGACGGGTGGGGCAGGTGTCGCCGTACCACCTGGGCACTGCAGCTTGACGAACGCGGTTACTTGTTTGGCCATAACTACACCTTGTCGATCAAACGCAAGTGGAACTTGCCAGGCGTTGCGCTGGGTAGGACTTCAAAACGAATTCTCTCCGGACAGCCGGAGAGAATCATTGAATCTTAGAATATAGGCTTCGGTTGCCGAACGCATAGGGCGCTCCGCAAGAATACACGCTAAATCTTGTCGACTTGGAAATATTCCATCTCGATGGGCACTGGACGACCGAGCACTTGCACTTCGACGGTGACTTTCGGAGCCTCGCCGCTGTCCTTCGGGTCGCTGATCGATTTCACTTCGCCTTCGTAGTTGGCAAAGGCCCCGTCGCGGATGCGAACCTTGTCGCCCTTCTCGAAATCGAGTTTGACCACCGTCGATTTGATCGCGGCGTTTTTGTCATCGCCGGGCAGCATCCCGAAGAGCATCCGCTGGACGTCGAGTTCGCTCATCGGTGGTGGTGGCTTGCCCGGCCCGGTCGCTCCAACGAAGTCACCCACGCCGTTGACATCGCGGAAGAGCGTCAAAATCTCGGCGTTGAATTCGACCTCGGCCATGAGGTAGCCGGGGAACTTCTTCGTCTCTTTGATGTAGGGCTTTTCTTTGGTGATCTTCTCGCCGTTCTTCGTCTCTTTGACCTTCTTGATCATCCGCACTTTTTCGACGGGGATGACGATCTGACCGAAGAACGGTTCCATCGCTTCGATCTTCACCTTGCGCTCGATGGCGGCTTTGATCGACTCTTCGCGTCCACTGGCCACCTTGACCACGTACCAGCGTTTGAGATTCACTTCGACGGGTGCCGCGGGGGTTTCTTCGACCTCGTCGGTTGCGATCTCATGGATCGGTATTTCGATTTCGGCGGTTTCAATGGCTGGCATGGTGATCTGCAATTCGAGGAACGGTCTAATCTCGGAACGGGGCGGTTACCAATTCAGCGATTCGCCGGGGCCTTGTTTCTGAACTTCGGCTGCTTTGGCCGGTAACACGCCGATGAACGGCTGACTCAACAGCCAGCCCCAGAAGAGATCGACAATCAACAAGAACGAGGTGAGAATCACGACGGTCACCAGCACCACAACTGTGTCTTGGAACAACCGCTTACGGGTCGACCACGACACTTTGTTCATTTCGGCTTCGGTCGCGATCAAAAAGTCGGCGAACGTCGGGACGTTCACGAGACGCCAAGCGAACCACCCCGTGAGCAGCGCGATCACCAGTGGAACCGTCACTTCTTTCGAGGAGAGCACCGCGATGGCCCTGTCGTAAAACGGCATGGTGAGCATCAAGTCGCCGGTGCCGAGAGCCATGTGGTGGTACAGACTCAAAGCGCCTGTCAAACCGACGATCAGGACGCCGACCAGTGTGTACCGGCGGACTTTCAATCCTTGGGTGGCTTTGAAACTATTCGTGTGAAACCAGCCCTGCTCCTCGATCGCGTGCATCTTCGCTTCGGCCCATGGTGACATCAGCACCCGGAATGCACCAAATGCCAACACTCCCAACACCACTAGCGAAACGGGTGTTCCGTAAGCCAAGTCGGCCAGTTGGAAATTGAAAGCCCGGACGATGAAGAAGATCCCGATGATCATGGAGATGACCAGGAAAATCCCGCCGCGAATCCCACGGGGTGGGTTGTTCCCGGCCAATCGTGTGCCTGCGTAGATCACGACGCCTGCCGCAACGAGCTGAACAATCAGTCGCAGCGACAAACTCAAGAAGCCCGGAAGCTGACTAGTGGCTGGTGCGGCGTATTGTTGCCAGAGTAGCGGAACGACGTATCCGGCAATCACCAACCCGCCGAGAACGACGAGTGCTCCGTAGACGCTGGCGATCACCAAACTCGTGTGTGACGAGTTGACTCGAACCGGGGGAGTGGTAGTGGGTTGAACCGCAGTCGACATACCCGGCCCTTTCGGACCCGCACGAATGCGGGACGCATCCAAACGACGAAAAGTTAAGTACCAAGATCGAGCAGGTGCGTCAGGAATCGAACCTGAAACCTGCGGTTTTGGAGACCGCTGCTCTACCAGTTGAGCTACGCACCTATTGAACTTCGGATTGCGGATTTGGGATTTCGAATTACAAGAAAATGGGACGGGGAATTCAGTATTCCTCGCCATTTCCTAAAATCCGAAATCCCAAATCCGCAATCGAACTTACTTCTTGGCTGGAGCCGGATCGTCTTCGAGGATCTTCGTCACCACGCCCGAGCCGACCGTCCGGCCGCCTTCGCGGATCGCGAAGCGGAGACCTTCGTCCATCGCGACGGGCATACCGTCCATCAAGGTCACGACGACTTTGACGTTGTCGCCAGGCATGCACATTTCCACGCCTTCTGGCAACGTGATCTTACCGGTCACGTCGGTGGTGCGGAAGTAGAACTGCGGCTGGTACCCGCTGAAGAACGGGGTGTGGCGACCACCTTCGTCTTTGCTGAGCACGTAGATGTTGGCTTCGAACTTCGACCGCGGCTTGATGCTGCCCGGCTTGGCGAGCACTTGCCCACGTTCGATGCCGTCGCGGTCGATACCCCGGAGCAGTGCTCCGACGTTGTCGCCGGCAATGGCTTTGTCGAGGGTCTTTTGGAACATTTCGATCCCCGTGAGGATCGTCTTCACGACGTCCTTGCGGAGACCGATGATTTCCACTTCGTCACCGACTTTGGCCGTACCGCGCTCCACGCGACCCGTGGCGACAGTACCCCGACCTTTGATACTGAACACGTCTTCGATCGACATCAAGAACGGCTTGTCTTCGGCCCGTTCCGGAATCGGGATGTAGTTGTCGAGGGCGTCGACGAGTTCGTCGATCGACTTCGAACCCGGGCCATCGGTCTTCGGGTTTTCGAGCGCGTCTTTCGACTGACCACGAATGATTGGCGTGTCGTCGCCGGGAAAGTCGTACTTGTTGAGCAGTTCGCGGATTTCGAGTTCCACGAGTTCGAGCAATTCTGGATCGTCGACGGTGTCGCACTTGTTCATGTACACCACGACCTTTGGTACGCCCACTTGGCGAGCCAAGAGCACGTGTTCGCGAGTTTGTGGCATCGGGCCGTCGTTGGCAGCCACCACCAAGATCGCCCCGTCCATTTGGGCGGCGCCGGTGATCATGTTCTTGATGAAGTCGGCGTGCCCGGGGCAGTCGATGTGGGCGTAATGGCGTGCGTTCGTTTCATATTCGACGTGCGACACGGCGATGGTAACGGTCTTGTTCGCATCGCGAACCGTTCCGCCTTTGGTGATTTCTGAGTAGCTTTTGACTTCGCCGCCGAACTTGAACCCTTGGCGTGCGACGAGCGCAGCGGTGAGGGTCGACTTGCCGTGGTCAATGTGACCAATGGTGCCGACGTTCAGGTGTGGTTTAGTCCGCTTGAATTCGCCCTTCGCCATCTCAATCTCCGCTGGAAACTCCAGGTTGCAGGGAATACGCCCGGACGTCGTACGTCCGCCCTACTTGGAGAGAGGCGCGGCGACGTGGCCGGAGTGGAGTGTTGTGGACTGAACTTACAGAACCCTTCACTCCGGAGAGCTGCTAGTGGGAATTGAACCCACGACCTCTTCATTACCAATGAAGTGCTCTACCAACTGAGCTACAGCAGCAGAATCGTCAGAATCACTAGCGACCATCATAAGACCACTGTCTTGATACAACCGAGTCGAGCGGATGGCCAGAGCGGGAGATGGGATTTGAACCCACAACATCTTGCTTGGAAGGCAAGTGCTCTACCGTTGAGCTACTCCCGCAGTCGGGAGTGCGGAATTCGGGGTTCGGAGTCCGGAGTTTGAGAAGGAGACGACCGAAGCTTCTTCTATTCCGAATTCCG
>JANXWE010000152.1 GCA_025351325.1 Fimbriiglobus sp. | reverse complement strand
GAAACGCGGTTCTAGATATTTCGTAAAGCATGTTGTCAAAATGACCGTCCGACGGCGTCCCCGCGCCGTGCTGCGATTCCCCTGCACGAGGATCGAAATGAGTACCGTCGCCACGCCCGGAACGACCACGGAACTGCTCGTGCTGTACCGCAAGAGCGGGCTGTACGACGAGGCCACGTTCCGCAAGCGCTACCCCCACGACGACGAGTTCCCGGCGGACGCACGGGAATCGGCGGCGGAGTTGGTCCGCACGGGGTTCCTGACGAACTTCCAAGCCAAGCAGCTCCTGGCCGGGCGCCACCGCGGCTTCACCCTGGGCACGTACCGCATCCTCCAGCCGATCGGCCAGGGGGGGATGGGGGTCGTCTTCCTCGGGGAGCACACCAGCCTCAAACGCCGCGTGGCGATCAAGGTGCTGCCGGCCGAGAAGGCCAAGGACCGGCTGACGATCGACCGGTTCTACCGGGAGGCGCGGGCGGCGGCGGCGCTGTCGCACCCGAACATCGTCGGGCTGTACGACGTCAGCCAAGGTGGCGGCGTCCACTTCTTGGCCATGGAATACGTCGAAGGCACCGATCTCCAAGCGTTGATGGCCAAGACCGGGCCGCTGCATCACGCCCAGGCCGCATCGTACATTGCCCAAGCGGCTGCCGGTCTCCAGCACGCCCACAGCAAGGGGATTGTCCACCGGGATATCAAGCCGGCGAACTTGATCCTCGCCAAAGACGGCGTCATCAAGATCCTCGACATGGGGTTGGCCCGGTCGCTCACGAATACCGAAGATCAACTGACCGGCCTGATGGGCGAAGGGGAAGTGTCGGGCACGGCGGACTACATCGCCCCGGAACAAGCCCTCGGCCAACCGTCCGACGAGCGCGCCGACATTTACAGTCTCGGCGCCACGCTGTATTCCCTGGTGGCTGGTCACCCGCCGTTCAGCGGTTCGACCACCCAGAAGTTGATGCAGCACCAGTTGAAAGACCCGCCGAGCTTGAACAAGAAGCTCGCCGGGCGAGTGCCGCCGGCGCTGGCCGATGTGGTGATGAAAATGATGGCGAAGCGGCCGTCGGAGCGCTACCAAACGCCGGAAGATGTCATCGACGCCCTCGGGCCTTGGCTGCCGGCCCCGACCACCGGAAGCATCGTCGGCGAGCCGCTGACTCAATCCGCCACCAGCCTATCCCGCCAAGGCAAGCAGAAGAAAAAGAAACGCTCCAACGCCCAGGTTCGAGCCGACGAGCGCGGCGTTCCAAAGTGGGTCTGGGGGGCGGGCGTGGCCACGTTGATGCTCCTGCTGATCGGCGGGGGCGTCTGGCTGCTCACGGGCAAATCCAAACCGGAAGTCGTCAGCGCGCCGCCGGCTGCAACCCCTCAACAAAGCAATCCGCAACGAGCCAATCCGCAGCCATTTGTGGTGAAGCCACCACTGGCGAAGGATGGGAATCGCAAACCCTTGGCGGTGCTCCCCGGCGATGAGAATTTCCGGCCGATCTCGCTCGCGTCGCGGGTCAACGTGTCGACCAACCGTCTCAAGTTCGACCCGAAGTTTCACGACTCCATCACGAGCGACGACTGGTCGGATCGGCGGATCGAGGGCGTGCCGTTCGCGTTGCAGCCACCGCGGGGCGAAGAGCCGAACATCTTTCAATTTTACGGCCCGAACGGGATGGCCGCCGAGATGCCCAAGTCGCTGAAAATCCCCGTCGGCGCGACGGCGGGCCAGCTGCACTTCTTGAGCGGCGTCTCGGCCTGGGGCTTCCCCTGCGTCGAAGGCCCGAAGGGCACCCTGGTGCTCCGCGTCGTGATCCACTACGAAGGGGGCCGAACCGAAGAGCACCGCTGGGAGAACGGCGTGCACTTCTGCGATTACATCGGCCAGTTCGACGTCCCCGAGTCCAAGCACGCCATCTCGTTCGATGATCGCCACACCATGCGCTACCTGAAGATCACCCCGGCATTGGACGCCGTGATCCAGGACGTCGAATTCATCAAAAACGAGGACGATCTGACCTCCCCGTTGTTCATGGCGATGACGGTCGAAGGACGCTCGGCAGCAACGAAAGGCAAGACGGCGGCCCCGGCCCCGGCTCAGAAGGATTCGGTTGCGGTGATTCCGCTGCAACTCCCCGACCATCCGAATCAAACCGCATCACCGATCCCGGCTCCGAAAGAGATTCTCTCGGTAGGCGGAGTCGATTTCCCCCCGGGTAGCCCCGGCATCATGCTGGTTCCAGCAGAACAAACGAAAGTCTCCTGCTTTCTCGCCACCAAAATCGTGCATGTTCTAGGGTCGGTCGGTCCCAAGGCCGAGGAAGGACATGTCAAAATCCGATTGCAGTATGCAGTGGGGGAATTCGAAGAACACGATTGGAGAGCAGGAGTCGGAATTTCGGCGGGAGAGCCTCACGAGTTATTGAGGTTACTCACGATCACCCCGCGCCGCAGCGGCGTGCTCCAGTCGGTTTCATTCGAGAATGTCGCCAAGACAAACGCGTGGGTTCTCGGCGTCGTCGTCGAACCCCGTTGAAGGACTCACCGCGATTGCTTCGAGCGGGCCAGTTCGAGAGCCTGCGTGGTGATGGCGTATTTGGTGAGCAAGTTGGGCACTTCCCAACTCGGAGCGCGGCGTGGGTTGCGCGCGTTCCGTAGGAACTCATCGAGTACGTCGGCGAAATGTTGTTCGTGATCGGTGCGATACTTGCCGGGGATGATGATTTGAATCTGCTCGCCCTGATCGACCGCCGCGATACCCGGATAGCGCAGTTGCCACTCGCCGCAGCGTCGGGACACGTCGGCCATCAATTCCGAGTGATCGTCCGCCTCGTGGGCGGTCACGAATAATTCGGTATCCATCCGGCCACTGCGTTTCCCACTCGATTGCACACGGATGCGCGAGCGGGTGCCCCGGGCCGTGGCTTCGTGCAAATCGTGATGGGGATTTGGTGCTTCATAATCCCAATTCACGGTGTAGCGGACGTACAACCCGCGCAAAGAATAAGTGGCACTGCCATTGCCTTGGTACAGGAGCAAATCGTCCGAGGTCATCTGCGACTTCAGGATCTCCGGGAAATTGGGTTCACCCGTTAGGATCTTGAACTGTTCGAGTGAGATCGGGGTCGGCCAAATTCGGGCGTCGTGCATCTCCAGATCGGCACGATAATCGACGGCTTGATCGGGGAAGAGTAGCCAGATGGACAGATCGGCGACGTGAGTTCCAGAATCCACAAGGCCGATGCCCGCTTCCTGGGGATCGAACCACCAACTCGGCCGCCGGATGGGAACGCCACCCACCGATTTTCGCAAGTAGAACGTGGCGTCGATTGTCAGTGCGGGGTCATCGGCGGTACCCGCGACGAAATTGCCAAAGACATTTCGATCTTGAATCAGTTCGCGTTGCAGCATGGAAGCAATATCGAAACGGTCGACCATCGTGTCCCAAACCAGCACATCGCGCAGGTCGGCTTGGCGGAAGACTTCCGCGAGCTTCTCGAAGCCGGCCGAGTCGATCACCCAAGGCTTATCGGCAAGGACGTGGCAGGCATTCGACACGGCCGCGAGAATGTGATCGATCTTGGGGCGGTTGCGGCCGGCAATCATCACGGCGTTGCCGGGCTGCTCGCGCAAGAACCTGGCTAGGTAATCGTCGCCGGCGCGGACGTCGAGTTCCCACTGGGTTGGGTTGAGGGGACGGTTATTGAAGCTGGCCACGCGTGCAACATGTTCGACGAGATCCGCGTCGAGTGGCCCATAAACGTACACCCGCGCGTATAACTCCGGCGGCATCTCTTTCTGCACCATCGCAGCGTGGATGTGCCCCGGGGCCAGAGTCATCAGCCGGAACGGTCGATTCACTTCTTCAGTTCTTTCACGCGGATGTTCTTGTACCGGACAAACTGCTTCGTGTAGTCACCGCCGCCGTGGACTTGGAGGGCGATGCCGCCGTCGTCGCCGAGACGTTTCTCGGTGTCGGTGTACTCCATGAATTTGACCCCTTTGATCCACGTGGTGATTTTCGCGGGGTTGCCTTCGATCCGGGCGCGCAGCTCGTTCCATTCCCCGTGCTTCCAGAACGTCGGCCACTCGGCGGCGCTCACGGGGCTGGGGAACGGCTTGTACTCGGTCAGCTTGATTTCTTTGACGTTTTTGACGAAGTCGAAGTTCCGCACATGCGGCTTCCCGCCCAGGCCCTCCCCATAAACCCCCATGAGGTTACCACCCGTGTGGTAGTCGATCATCGCTTGAAAGCACTTGCCCTCTTCGGTGCAGCGGAGGAATAAGCCGCTGTCCGGGCCGTCGTCGTTCTTCATCTCAAGGGCGATTTCGAAGTCGCCGTACTTCTTATCGGTGATGACGATGCCGCCGTTGGCGGGGACGTCTTGGCTCCCGGTGATGGCCCCGTCGACCACTTCCCACCTGCCGCCCGATTTATTCTTGGAGGTGCCGCTGTGGCCCGTCTTCGCCGAGACGTGCCAGCCCTTCAACGTTTCCCCGTCGAAGATCGACTCGAACCCTTTGTCGTCGAAGGTTTCCGGCTTGGGCAGTTCGGCGGCGGATCGCGAAGCCAATAACACAAGGGAGCCGAGCACCGGCAGCATGGCGAGTGCGATGGAACGGAACATGGCGAAGTCTCGGGGTGGATTAACTTCTGATTATCCGAATCCGAACGGTGCTTGTCCACTGATTCTAGACTGCGTTTGGAGATGTCTACGTGATTCGCTCATTCGGCAGCTACTTTTGGCTCGTCGTCGGCGCCTTGGTGGCGGCGCTGGGCATCGACGGCTTCCTGCTGCCGAACCATTTCATCGACGGTGGCGTGACCGGCATTTCCATGCTGCTCGCCCAGTGGATCCACCTCCCCTTGGCACTGTTTCTCGTCGCGGTGAACGCCCCCTTCCTGGCGATGGGCTACCGGCAAATCGGCCGCACCTTCGCCGTGAAAAGCGCGACGGCCATCGTCGCATTGGCGGTCGCGGTCGAACTGATCCCGTTCCCGAAAGCGACCGATGACCCGTTACTCGGCGCCGTCTTCGGTGGCTTCTTCATCGGCGCCGGCGTCGGCCTGGCGATCCGCAACGGCGGGGTCCTCGACGGCACCGAAATTCTCGCCGTCATCCTCAGCAAACGGACGTTCGCCACGGTCGGCGAGATCATCCTCGGCTTGAATGTGCTCATGTTCACGCTGGCCGCATTCGTGCTCGGTGCCGAACCGGCCATGTACTCGGTGCTGACCTATTTCACCGCGTTCAAGACCATCGACTATCTCCTGCACGGTATCGAAGCTTACAACGGCGTGATGATCGTCTCGGACAAACACGCCGAGATCCGCGAGGTGATTTTGAGCGAACTCGGCCGCGGCGTGACCGTGCTGAAAGGTCGCGGCGGCTACACCAAGGCCGAACAGAATGTGCTCTACTGCGTGGTCACTCGGCTCGAACTGACCCGGCTCGAAGGATTGATCCACTCCCGGGACGATGCCGCGTTCGTTGTGATCTCGCCGGTGCACGAAGTCAGCGGGGGCACCTTGAAGCGACGTGTTTTCCACTGAGTGGGGTCACGTGAACAATTCCGCTACGGTGCAGGTGAATCCCGGTAGAACTTCGCCGCCGTCGAGGGAATCGGCGTCGCCGTATTCGATCCCGCGCGTGGTGCCATTGTACACCATCACCGTCTGCGCTTCGGGATCGACCAGCCAAACAAGCTTCACACCGCTGGCGATGTACTCGGAGATCTTTTCGAAATACCCAACGGCTGATGATGTCTGGATTCTTTGTTGGAGTTCAACCTTCAGGTTGTCTTCGCCGGAACGAGTCTTCGAGGTTTCGACGTCGGCGCGGGTCAGGCTTCGCAGACTCGGCCCGCTCAGGCGAAACAATCTATAGGTTGACCTCCGGCAAATTCCAGAATTCAAAATGTCCCGGCCCGTGTGCCATAAACAATCGCCCAACGGATCGGCTCCGGTTCGCGTTCTCCCTATTCGACGCCTGTTCCCATCCGTTCCCCATTCGAGGTTCTCCCATGCGCGTTCTATTGTTCGCCTCCGTCAGTTGTCTGCTCGGGTGTGCTGTCCACCCCGAGGCGCGGGCCGAAGACGGCATCGTCATCCAGTCGGTGCGGATCGAGGGGACGATCCCGAAGGCCGACGAACTGAAACCACTGGCTAACATTTATGCCAAAGACTACGTACCCGACTACTACGGCCCATTCGGGGGTGGAGAGTTCGCCATCGTGATGATGAAGGACAAAGTTCGGTGCGTGGTGTCCGCGACCTTCGGCGGCGACAAGAAGCTCAAAGAGCAGGCCGAGAAACTGGTCGGCCAACGCGTCGTGGTCGAGTGCAAAGCGGATTACCAAGTCCACGTCAATAAACGCGTCGAGAAAAGCAACGCCATCAATCCACAACCATGGGACGATTGGGATGTGGTCAGCTCCTCGATCAAATTGACCGTGGTCAAGATCGAACTGGCCAAGTGACGGATGGTGAAGTCGCAAAAAAGCTCGAGGGATATTCCCGAATTGGCAGCGGCCCATCAGTCTGTTGATCGCTGTTTTCCAAGCTCTGGGAGCAGCCATTCCTGATACACCAACGCACCTGTGTTCGGCTTCGGAATATCGTAAAATGAAACTATTGACCGGAGAAACCCGATGACGACAGCGTTACTCCTGACTTCAGTGAAGAGACGTGCAGACCTACTCGCAGGATGAGCGAGCAGCTCCCCTTTTTGCGGGCCATCGCGGCCGATCCCGCCGATGATTTGCCCCGGCTGGTCTTCGCCGATTTCCTCGAAGAGAGCGGCGAGCCGGACTCGATTGCCCGGGCGCATTTCATCCGGGCGCAGATGGCCTTGGTGGAATTGCAGCCGCGCAGTCCGGAGTTCCGGGAGACGAAAGCCCTGCAAAACCGATT
>JANXWE010000149.1 GCA_025351325.1 Fimbriiglobus sp. | reverse complement strand
TCCTCGGTGGCGTCGTCTTGACGCTGATTCCGATGGCCTTCAACGCCGACGTCTGGAACCACTATTTTGCCGCCTACCGCGATCACCCGCCGACGCAGTGGGTCTCGCTCACACTCGGTACCTTCCTGCGGTTCGTCTTCGGCACCGAGCATTTTTGGCTTCAATTCGTACCGATGATTCTCGGTGTGGCCTGGTTCCTGAAGCACTGGCGGGCACACGGGCGGACTTGGAATTGGGCCGAGCAGATGCCGACGATCTTACTCGTGTCGTTCGTGACGGCCCCCTACGGAGCTTGGCACTTCGACCTGGTGCTCTTGCTGATTCCCATCTGGCACTTGGCGGCTTCCCTGACGGGCCTACGACGCTGGCTGGCCTTGGGGCTGTTCGCCAGTGCGAACGTCGCCATGTTGGTGCTGAACAGTGCCGGAGCGTGGTCGTACGCCTACGCCTGGGTCGCTCCTCTGGTACTGGTTGCCTACTTCGGTTTCCGACTTCCTTCCCCCACGACTCGCTCGGCGCTGGTATCCGCATGAAACTCGTTTGGCCCGGCCCGGCCCTGTTCGTCCTCTTTTGGCTGACGTTGTTGGCTGCCGGCGGCTCCCGATTCCTCCGCGATCCCGGTATGTTCTGGCACACCGTCTGCGGCGACAAGATTTTGAACGAAGGGTTCTTCGACCGCGACCCGTTCACGTTCACCCGCGCTGATGAACACTGGATTCCCCACCAATGGCTTGGCGAAGTTGCCATGGCCAGCGTCCACCGCATCGGCAAACTCGACTCGCTTCTCGTCGTCGCCACGGCCATCATCGCTGGCTTATTTGCTTGGCTCGCGTCGAAACTGATCCGCACCGGACTCCACCCGATCTTCGCCATCGGCCTGACATTGCTGGCCGTCGCTGCCGCCAGTACGCACTTCCACGTCCGCCCTCACCTGTTCACTATGATGGGCATGGCAGTGACGATGCAGGCGATTTTGAACTTCGAAAGTGGCCGCACGACACTCCGCAAACTCGCTTGGCTCATCCCCTTTTACTGGGTCTGGACCAACACGCACGGTGGCATGCTCGGCGGCTTGACGACGCTCGGCCTCGCGTACGCCGGTTGGTTGGTCTGGCGTGCCTACGGGTGGCCAAGCCCGATCCGCTCGGTACGCACTGCAATTGGAGTGACGGCAATCGGCATCGCTTGTGGCCTGACGGCGTTCCTAACTCCTTACAGCACCGGTATCTTCGAGACGTGGCTGTACATCAACAACGGGATGCCACGATTGCCGGAAATCATCGTTGAACACGCTCGGTTGGTGGTCACCGATTCGCGCGCTTGGCCAATGCTCGCCTTCGCCGCAGTCTACTTGGTCGTGCTCGCTGGGACGTTTCCGAACCGCCCCAGAGTCGGCTGGCTATTGCCACTCTTTTGGTTGGTGCAAGCGTGCCTGCGCGTCCGCCACGGCTCGCTATTCGCCATCGTGGGCATGGTGGCCCTGATTGACCTTTGGCCGCACACACGCTACGCCGTGTGGCTCGCCCGCAAACGGCCCGATGTGTACGACCCAAAACCGCCCAGCACGGGCACAGCACGCGGAATCATCATCACGGCATGCCTCGGCGTGGGGATCGCACTCGGACTCCAAGCGGCGAAGCTGCCGGTACCATTTGTCGGTTCCGGCTGTGCCCAACTCGACCCCGAGTTGTGGCCCACCGACGCCTTGGACGAACTGAAGAAGCACGAGCCGAAATCACCCGGCGACGGCAAGAAGATCTTCTGCGAGTACATCTACGGTGGCTACATTTTGTACCACTGCCCCGGCTATCGGGTGTTCGTGGACGACCGCTGTGAACTGTTCGGCGATTCCTGGCTCGTCGATTTCGTGAACGCCGAGAACACCGGAACCACCGAAGCCATGCAGCGTTGGGAAACCGAGTACGGCCGCTTCGACTTCGCTTTAACAGCGACCCCGTCTGGCTTCGGAGATTACTTCGAACAGCACCCTGAAACGTGGGACAAGGTCACCCAGACCGACCGGGTGCGGTTCTTCGTGCGACGGTAGCACTTTGAAAGTTACGGGTGTACCGCGCGCGGGTCAGACTGTCCAGCGAGTTCCCCCCCCACCCCCCGCTGGACGGTGCCAGAATTTCTAGACTGAGGCTTTTTTTCTGGACTGTTCATACAGGGTAGCGACTTGCGCGCACCCCTCTGAAGCAGTTCAGCCTGGACTGACGAAAGCACGGATTGGACGATTTCAGCACCGGGACTAGTCTGCGACCGGTTGGCAGTGTCGGAAATTTTACATTCGTGAGATTATCGGATACAATTCTATTGACTTCCATTAATCGTAGGAGGAAAATATCATCCTAATGGAGCTGCGTGAAACCGAGAATGAATTCTCCGGATGATGTTGCGGGATAGACGGAACGACCAGTCAAAGTAGACAGAATTGGTTCTGTCTACTAACGAGTTCGGCGACGGAGGGATGAATCGTGACTGCAATGGTTGTTGTGCTCGGCCTGCTGGCAACCCTGGCTGCTCCTGTGCCGCGGGAGGTGAAGAAGGAAACACTCAACGGGACTTGGGAGCAGGTCACCGTGGAAACTCCCGTCGGCAAGGTGCCCGACGATCTGGTCTGGACCTT
>JANXWE010000226.1 GCA_025351325.1 Fimbriiglobus sp. | reverse complement strand
GGGATCGGGTTCATCGCCCTGTCCGGGGTGGCCGTGCTCGACGACATGATTTTGGTGAGCTACGTCCGCCAACTCCAGAAGCGCGGCCGGACACTCGAACAGGCCGTAGAAGAAGCGGCCTTGACGCGGTTGCGACCCGTGCTGATGACGACGCTCGTGGCGTCACTCGGATTCATCCCCATGGCTCTCAGCGACGGGATGGGAGCCGAGGTTCAACGACCATTGGCCACCGTGGTCATCGGTGGTGTGATCAGTGCAATGGTGATGTCGCTATTGGTACTGCGGGTGCTGTTCGTGGTGTTCCGCTTTCCGGAACGCCGTAAACCGACCGTGGTGGTCGACTTGGTTTCCGCCCAGTGATGGGCATCCTTTTCAGGAGGTGGTGCTGTGAAAACGATTGCAATCGGTTCGTTGTTAATGGCGGGATTTGTGCTGTTCATGGGCTGCGACAAAAAGGCGGCGACCACACCCGAGAAGCCAGCTGCGGTTGCTAAGGTCGACGAAAAAGAAAAAGCGGATCCGACCGGAGCTGGGCACGACTGGTGGTGCGACGACCACGGCGTCAAAGAAGCGGAGTGCAGCATCTGCAGTACGAAGGTCGCCAAGGCGTGCAAACGAGACGGCAACTGGTGTGAATTGCATCAACGCGCTCAGAGTCAGTGCTTCATTTGCGACCCGAAACTCGAAGCGAAGTTCGCCGCCGAGTACGTGGCGAAGTTCAACAAGCAGCCACCCGTGCCAACCGGACAGAAGCCCGAGAAAAAATGATGTCGGACGCGAATGGCCGCATCGTGTTCTAGGTTGATCACATGCGATGGTACATCATTCGGGCATTACTTAAAAAAGAACTCCAGCGCCACGTCGCCAACCGCGGGGGCATTGTCCTCGCGGTGCTGATGATTGTCGCTGCGGTGTTGCTGTCCGTCTTCAACCCGACGACAGTCGACAGTGGTACTGCCGGGGGCGACCTCGTCGGTGGTATCCACCACTGTTACATCGAAACAAACATGGCCGGTCTCAATACGACACTCGAAGGCCGTGTCCCGCCAGCGCTGAAAGCGCAGATCCTGTTTCGGATGCGCGATCCAGTGTCGGTGAATGCTTTGGTGAGTGATGCACCGGGTACCTGCTGTATTCGATTGAATCATAAGACGGTCGACGGTCGCGAACATTTGGAAATTGCCGTTTGGCATCCTCCGGGCGATTCCGGCGCGGTGGCACCCTACGAATCCTGGCTGTTCCGGACATTTCGTGAACTTTATCAAGACCTGGCCAAGGCGAACCTGGAACGCGTCGGAGCTGATTCCAAGCAGTTGACTCCCCTTCCCCCGCAAAGTGACGACCTCTGGGCGGTGCGGCATTCCTTCGAGGCACTCGACCAAGAAACCACCCGGCTTGCTTCGAACAATCCACTCGCACAGTTACCGGTGATCGAAATCAAACGGGCGCCCATCGGGGCGAGTCCGCTCGACTTCCGTTCCGCCATCGCCACCGCCATGGTCGTCTTCGCCCTTTATTTTTGCTGCTGTTACTTACTGCCGACGCTGAACTGCGAAGAGCGCGAACGCGGGGTACTCCTGGCCCAAGCACTTTCGCCGGCCTCGCCGGCGGAACTGGTGATTGCGAAGTTCCTCTTTTACCCGGTCGCGGGGATCGTCCTCGCCGCGATTCTCGCAGGGATTTACAATCCGAAAGTACTCAACACACTCTTTTTCTGGCTCGCACTGTTGGCGATGTCGAGCGGTTTCCTCGGCATCGGTATGACCGTGTCTACGCTTGCCAAAACACAGCGCAGCGCGTTTATGGGGTCGATGTGCTACCTCATGTGCGTGTCGCTGCTCCTGTTCATCTGCTCGACGAACGGGATCACGTCCCTGCCCTATTTGGCCATCGAATTTCACGGGCCGAAGATCCTGCACGCCGCCGTGACGCAAGCGGTGGAACCCAAACATTGGATTCACCTCCTGGCCACGTTCGGCTTGGGAGCCACTTGGATGACCGTCGCGGGTTGGTTGTTCCGTTGGCGCGGTTGGCAGTAATCAAAGCGACTGCGACGATGACCCATTCTGCGCAGAACCACCAATTATCCCAGTTACCCTTTGACGTAGCCCCCAGATATTTTTACCATGCACCCTAGCTTCCCCAGCATATTGCTTCGGTGAAGCTACGATTTCACAACTCTGAGGTGCAACGGATGTACGGACTCGTTTTAATGACTGTGCTTGCGACCGGCGGTAGCATGCCATCGTACGGAGACGGTGTCGGCTGCTACGGCGGCGGATGCTACAGTTCCAGTTACGGGGCCTCTGCGGGTTGCTACGGTTCCGGTTGCTACTCCAGCGGCTACGCCTCATCGTGCCATGGTTGCGGTGGAGGCCTCTTCCCGTTGTTCCCGCAACTCCGCGAACGTGTCTCGAACCGCTTGTCGAGCATCTTCGGCTGCCGCGGCTCATCGTGCAGCGGTTGCTACGGATCGTCCTCGTGCTACGGTAGCTCTTGCTACGGATCGTCTTCGTGCTACGGGAGCTCGTGCTATGGCAGTGGCGCCGTTTACTACGGCAGTGATTTCCACGGTGGTAGCAGTAACGGTTGTTACGGTTCGACCTCGTCCTACGGCAACTACAACGGTGCCATCATCGGGTCGTCGAGCGGTTGCGATGACGTCCCACACGTCTCGATTCCCTCGGCGAACATGGAATTCCAAGCGGCTCGGTCGAAGCCGAACGCGGCCCCGGCCCGTTTGACGATCGATGTGCCCGAAGACGCCAAGCTCTTCGTCGACGGCACGTTGACCAAAGGTGACGGTTCGACGCGCAACTTCCACACCCCGGAACTGCCGAAAGATCAGACCTTCTTTTACGATTTGAAGGCGGAAGTCATGGTCGATGGTGCCGTGGTCACGGAGACCAAGCGCGTGTTAGTTCGCTCGGGTGAAGTCTTGACGGAATCATTCCCGAAGCTGATTGCGGCTGTCAGAAACGCGAAAGAGCCTGCGGTTCTCGCCTCGAAATCCCGCTGAGTGTACGTTGGATTTTGGTGACACGCCCGACGGATTCTCCGTCGGGCGTGTTTCGTAGTGCGTGGATCGATTGTTTGTGGCAAGCCGGCCCTAATTTAGAATCGGCAGGTACTTCTCAAATTGAAGAAACCAGCGAGTCACCGGCAAAACCTGAAATTCGCGCGATGCCGGTCAAAACAATCCGAACCCACAACTGAGTAATAGTTTACAAGTTTGAGACGATCGTAATTCTGTCTACTGTACTTGTGTCTGATGTGTCTGATGCGTCCACCGGGGGGAGGGGGTACTCTCCGCAGACACAAGAGTACCGGGCAGAATGACCATCTTTTTACTTTGAAACACGGTAATTGGGCAGTGTGAAATCGACCGTGTGCAGTTCCCCGGCCATGAACTCCACTTTACGCTCTTCCGATTCCGCCCGGCCATTGCGATTCCACTCGGCCCTGAGCGTGTAGGTGTAAAGGTCGCCTTTCTTGAGCACCGGCGTGGTAAATTCCCGAGTGGCATCCGCCCGGTCGTTCTTTTTGGAATCGACGAATAGCGTTGCACCGACTGGCAGTTTCACCGTGATTTTCGCCCGATCCGATAGCGCTTGCGGCGGTGGGATCACCGTCACAGCTCCGCCACCGAGTGGTGGCAACGGCTGTGGCTTGTTGACGGTCGGCGTGCCGGTGGGCAAACTCGGCGTCGGAATCAACGGGGCCATCGGCGAACCGAGCGTCGGTTTATCCGCGAACAGTTCCGGCGGATTCAACGACGGACTCAGTGCCGTTTGCTCCGAGAATTCCAGAATTTTCGTATCACCGGCTCGGATCTGAACCCGTTTCGTGCGGGTGATGACTTCCCCGGCCCGGGTGTATTCGATTCGCAAGTTGTACACCGCATCACGATCCGACGCTAAGGGTGGAGTCACGAAACGTCGAACGTCCGTCTTCAGCATCAATTGCTTGCCTTCCGCGAACAGTTTCGCATCTTCCGGTAGCCGTACAATTACCACGCCCCGATTCGAGTCATCGGTTGTCGTCGGCCGGTAGGTGTCCCGTTCGCTCGGCACCGACGTGGGTGGCGCCGACTCGTAACCACCATTGGGAACGATCATCGGGTTGCTCGGATAAATCGGCATGCCGGAGCCGAAGCAACCGCTACCGTAATCCGAATTCGTCGGCATCGGTTGGGCGTATTCGCCAGGGAAACCCGCATTCGGGATGGTCATCGGAGCGAATGTGCTACCCATGCACGACGCTGAACCGAAGCACGATGCTGAGTATCCGGAGCCTTGGCACGACGACCCGTAGTCGAGTTCCCGTCGGCTGCCGTTGCAACTACTGCCGTGACAATTGCTCCCATGGCAGCTCGAACCGGCCCCGGCACTGCGACCGTTGCACGATCCGTGGCAACTCCCGCGACCGCCGAAGCTGAAAAAAGAAATGATCCGTCCATGGAATAGTCCACCACCGCAACAGCCGGTACAACTGCTGCCGCGCTCGTTCGTGGAATCGGAACGGGACTCGTTGTCGCCACGGCAACCACTGCCGCCGGCCAAATCGCGGAAGAATCCGTTGAACTGGGTCACTTCCGGCGTGGTGGCCAGAGCCGTCATCATAACCAGTGTGTACATTGGAGATATCCTTTGCGCGGGGCAATCCTAGATTTTCGGCAATCTGGGTAATCTGGGTCGACGTTGCAGAATAATTATGCACATCGATTCGGCCAGTCAAAATAACTTGTGGTAAAATGTACAACTCAGGCTGACTCGCAGGGTTCGGCTCCCGCACTCCGGGAAACTTGGCTATAACCGCTAAAATCGGCCCGGAAAGCTGGGCAAACTGTACGGCTTATAACGGGGCACTCGATGTCGCAACGCAATCTCGCTTGGCTACTGGTCGTGCCCGCACTCGTACTCCTCGGGGCGGTCATCTCGGCGACGGCGCCGCCTCCGGAGAAGGATTACAAGCTCGTCCGGACGGTTGTCGATGTGCTCGCCGAGGTCGATAAAAACTACGTTCGAGAACTGACGGACGACGACAAAAAGAAGCTCGTCGAAGACATGATCCACGGTGGGTTGAGCCGGCTCGATCCGCACTCGACCTATTTCAACGAAGAAGACCTCCAACAATTCACGACCGACGTCGAAGGGAAATTCGGTGGCATTGGCGCTTACCTGTCGCTGCACCCCCAACTGCAAATTTTGATGGTCGACTCGCCGATGATCGGCACGCCGGCATTCGAGGCGGGGCTGCAATCGGGCGATCTGATTTACAAAATTGACGACAAATCGACGGAGAACATGCGTGTCGATGAAGCCCGTGCGCTCATCAAAGGGGCGCCGGGTACCAAACTCGTTCTGAATGTGCTCCGGATCGGTTCACAAAAGCTCGAAGACGTGCCACTGATGCGTGCGGAAATCAAAATCCTCGCCGTGCGTGGATTCGCACGTTACCCAAGTGACTGGGCCAAGTGGGATTATCTCGTCGACAAAGAGAATAAGATCGCCCTCATTCGGCTCTCGGCGTTCAACGAACACACCGGCGAAGAGTTGAAAGCGGCCGTGCAAGAAGCGGAGCAGGCCGGGGCCAAGGCGATGATCCTGGACATGCGGAGCAATCCCGGTGGATTACTCAGCCAAGCGGTTTACATCTCCGATTTGTTCCTGACTTCGGGCAAAATCGTCTCCACAAAAGACCGCACGGGTACAGGCCGAAAGTGGGAAGCGAAAAAGGAAGGCACCGTGTTCGAGCCGGCGAGCGAACGCCCGATGGCCGTTCTCATCAACTCGGACAGTGCGAGTGCCAGTGAAATCGTCGCGGCCGCACTGCAAGATAACGGCCGTGCGGTCATCGTCGGAGAACGCTCTTACGGGAAGGGAAGCGTGCAGAAAGTATTCGAGTTGTCGGATCGCAAATCGGCGGTGAAGCTCACGGCGGAAGTCTGGTTGACGCCGAACGGGAAAAACATCCACCGTTGGCCGACTTCCAAAATCACCGACGACTGGGGTGTCCGCCCGGACGACGGTTTGGAAGTGAAGCTGAATTTCGAAGACCGCCGCCAGCATATTTTGTCGGTGAACCAGCTCGACAAGATCAAGTCGAAGAGCGAAACGCCGAAAGCCAACCCGGACGAACCGAAATACGATCCGAACTATAAAGATAAAATCTTGGAAAAGGCCCTCGAACATCTCCGAAAGAAGCTTGCAACTGGCCCGGAACGGAAGCCTTCGTGATTGAGAGCTCAAGCGCGTTCACTGCATCGTCAATCATCCACGCTGTAACTGACGGCAGGTTGCTGGATCGCGGGCAAGCGGTCGATCACCTTGACTGCTGCTCGGAACTTGCCCGTTTCAGCATAATGGGTCATGATTACCAGCGGTACCGCTTGCGAGTTCCCCTCGGGGGCTTCGTGCTGCACCAAGCTCGAAATGCTGATTCCCTGCTCGGCCAGTGCTCGGCAGACGTCCGCGAGCGAACCGGGCTGATCCATCACCATCAAGCGCAAGTAGAACCGGCTCCGCACTTTTTCCGACGGTTCCACCGAGAATCCCCGGCCTTCTTTTGACCACAGCTTGGCGACGTCGAAAGTTCGTTGTGCACGACCGACTGCGAGGTCAATCAAATCGGCAACGACGGAACTGGCGGTGGGCATCATTCCAGCGCCGGGGCCTTGAAAGAGTGTCTCCCCAACGACATCGCCGACAAGTTGGATGGCGTTGAACGACCCACGCACTTGGGCGAGCATATCGGTTTTACGCACCATCACCGGGGCGACGTGGAGTGCCACGTGGCCCCCGGCCACCCATGCCTCCGCCAAAAGCTTGATCGTGTAGCCGAGTTCGGTGGCGAAACGGATGTCGATCGCTTCGATCTGCTCGATGCCGACGCGCTCGATTTCGTGCGGCTTCGCCGTGACGCCGAACGCGATCTGGGCCAGGATTGCCAGTTTGTGTGCCGCATCCGAGCCGTCGACATCGAGCGTCGGGTCGGCTTCGGCAAAGCCCAATTGCTGGGCTTCCGCCAGTGCCTGCGAGTAGCGAATACCACGTTCAGCCATCGCGGTGAGGATGAAATTGGAAGTGCCGTTGAGGATCGCCTGAATCGAGGTGATCTGGTTCGCGGACAGGCTCTCCGCGAGCGCACGAATGATAGGCACGCCCCCGGCTACGGCCGCCTCGAAACAGACGGTACGATCTGCAATCCGGGCCGCTTCGAAGATCTCGTGCCCCGCATCCGCGAGTAAAGCCTTGTTGGCGGTGACGACATGTTTTCCCCTCGCTAACGACTCCAGCACTACCTGTTTGGCGGTCGTGGTGCCACCCATCAACTCGCAGATGACATGCACGTGTGGATCATGGAGAGCGACGTTTAAGTCTTTGGTTAGAATCGAACTGGGCAGTTCCACCGGACGCAATTTGTGTTGGTCTTGCACGACGACATGTCGCAACTCGAGCGACCGACCGGCCCGTTGCGCCAACCGTGCGGACTCGCTCAAGAGCAACTTTGCGACACCGGCGCCGACTGTCCCGCAGCCGACGAGTGCGATTCCCAATGCGTCCGCCATGCTGATCCACTCCCGATGTTCGATGCGGAAATGGTATCGGAGACGAAGAAAGATTCACCACAGAGTCTTGTTGCCCTCTCATTTTCAAGTCTCTGAGATCTTTGCTTGTTTTCGACCGGGTACTCGGTCACAATGCCATTTAAGTTCGGTAACGTTTCACCTCTCTCAGGAGTTCCCATGCGTCGGTTGATGTTGGTTTTGTCGTTGGCGGCACTGTGCCTCGGTTCAGTGTTCGCTCAAACTCCTAATCCGAAAGACATCGAAAAAGTCGAGAAGGCGATGCCGACGGAGGCCCCGGCGAAGCCGAAGGCCAAGCGGAACATCCTGATTTTCAGCAAGACGGCCGGGTTCCGTCACAGTTCCATTGCCCTCGGTACTCGGGCCATCACGTTGCTGGGCGACAAGACGGGTGCTTACACCGCGTTCGCCACCGAAGATGAATCATACTTCGAGCCGGAGAAACTCGCCAAGTTCGACGCCGTGTTCATGCTCAACACCACCGGTGACTGCTTCAAACCGAAAGCCGGAACCAAAGAAGAACAAGCGAAGCGGGAAGGGGAGTTGAAAGCCTCCCTCCTCGATTTCGTGAAGAGTGGGAAGGGGTTGATTGGCATCCACGCTGCCACCGACACCTACGCGGGCTGGAAGGAATACAACCAGATGATGGGCGGAGCGTTCGATGGCCATCCGTGGACGCAGAAGATCCCGATTAAGAACGCCGACCCGAAAAACGCAGTGAACGCGGCCTTCGACGCCAAGGATTTGGAAATCAACGACGAAATCTACCAGTTCCGCGTCGACACGGCGTTGCCGACGGATCGCAAGTTCTTGCTGGTCATGGACACAGCGAACATGCCAGAGAAAGAAGTCAAAAAGGGCAAACGTAAGGACGGCCTTTACCCGATCAGTTGGATTAGCACCTTTGGCAAAGGACGCACCTTTTATTGTTCACTCGGCCACCGAGAAGAGATCTACTGGAACCCGGCCGTATTGAAGCATTACCTCGCGGGCATCCAATACGCCACCGGCGACTTGGAAGCAGATGCGACCCCGACCGAGAAGAAGTAACTCACCGGGTAAATTCCTGATTCAAGAATAACTGGCTGTCGTCCCAAAGGTCGGCGGCCTTCTCGAAGTCGATCTCGGAGGCCTTCACCTGATGGCGATTCTTCAACGCGGGATGTTGGGCCAACAAGATCGCTGGGGCCAAGGGGAACTGGTAGCCGCCACCCTTGGCCATCATCATTTCAGTCGTCGGTAACAGCAAATAATCGACGAGCTTCTTCGCCCCATCAAGATTCGGTGCCCCTTTGACGATGGCCAGCGTATTGGGGATGTATACAGTACCCATTCGCGGGTATGCCGAGTGCCCGGTTGCATCCGGGAAGACGATGACCACCGGTTTCCCGGCGAGCACTTCCAAAATCGCGTCGTCGGAATCGGTGATCCCGAAGGCAAACGTCCCGTCAGCGACACCCCGGGCCACTTGCTTGTTCCCAGGAACGATTTGCACGTCGTTGGCTTTCAACTGCCGATAAAATTGTTTCGCGGGTTCGCTGCCCAACACTTCGAATAAGCAGGCCGCGTGTGTCGCTGTGGTGCCAAAAAGAGGTTTGGCCATCGCCATTTGGCCTTTCCATTGCGGAGCTACCATGTCGAACACGCTTGTCGGTTGGGCACCCACAGGAACGCGATTCTTGTTGACGATCAGCACGCGGGCACGCTCGGCAAAGGCTTGCCAAGTGCCGTCCTTCGCTCGTGACCATGCGGGGAACTGCGTCGGAAAGGTGTGAGGTTGGTAGATTCCTTTTCGAGCCAGTCGAATCGTGCCGAGGATTTCGTTGTTCCAGTGGACATCGCAGCGGGGCAAGGGAGCTTCGGCTTCCAACTCGGCGGTCAAGCTCACCGACTTATTGGCTTCAGTGTCGTATTTCGGCGCGATTTTGAGCCGGTGGTCACCCTCGAAGTCGGTGAAGACGTGCGCCGCGAATTCTTCGTCTTGGGCCGAGTAAACCACGATGCGGTCCGATGACTTCGTGCACCCGAGTGCCCCAACCGCCATTCCCAAAACCAGTAAATTCCGCAGCATACCCAGCTCCCTTTCAACGTCCTGCCGTGTGTTGTTTTTACCCGCTCTCTGGCCGGTAACTATTGCAATTTTTGCAAGTCCGGGGAAATCGACCCGGTTCCGAATTGGCAAGCGAACCAGATGCGAACTATGAAAGCCTGAAAATGCAGCTATTTGTGCGGGTTGGATTCAAAAGGATCCGATTGGCACGCTCGGTGCTTTACTTACTTTCATCTCAGAAATGAGTGGTTCAAAGTCGCGACGGTCGGCTTTTCCCCCGAAGCCGACCACCCCCACGCGAAGGAGAACCTTGCAGAAGTAGGCCCGGTGATTCTCCCCCGAATCACTTGGCCCGGAGAGTTTCTCCCCCGAAACGCTCCGCCCCTTTCCCCCAGCAAGTCGAAATCCCCGTCGAGTTCACCATCCCCACGACACCCCGCCTCCCCCGGCGGGGTGCTCTCTTTTTATAGTCCGAAGAAAATCATCATCCGCTTTGAGTTGCCATCTACTTGAACCTCCCCCATATTTCGCGGAGTGAACATCCTTAAAGACGCGCCCGTTTTTCATGGGGAACTCCAAGATTTGCCAAACCCACCGGTGCGCACTTCTTATAAATGTCCTCATGCAAGTGTCGCAACTCACGATCCTCGGCGTCGGGCTACTCGGCGGCTCCGTCGGCCTCGCGGCGAAAGTCAAGCGTGCCGCGCTGCACGTTCGCGGGGTCGGCCGTGACGAACGTAACCTCGCCCGCGCGCGCAGTTCCGGCGCCATCGATTCGTACTCCACCGATGTGGCCGAAGCGGTGGCCGACGCCGATATTGTGGTCGTCTGCACCCCCGTGGATCGTATTGCCTCTGACGTACTGGCCGTGGCAAAGTCTGCACCGGCGCGCTGCCTCATCACCGACGTCGGCAGCACCAAAGGGAACATTTTACAAGCCTTGGCGGGGAAACTCAGCCCGACCGGGCCGACGTTCGTGCCCGCCCATCCACTGGCCGGTTCCGAAAAGCGTGGGAGTGCGAATGCGAACGCGGAGCTGTTTACGGATCGTCTAGTGATCACGACGCCGACCGCCGATACCGACGACGAAGCGACGGCCGCCATCGAATGCTTCTGGCGTCAACTCGGTGCCCGCGTCCTCCGCATGACTCCGGCCGAACACGATTTAGCCTTGGCCTTCACCAGCCATTTACCTCACGCGGCGGCCAGTGCCCTCGCCGGGGTGACACCCACCGGATGGTTGAACCTCACCGCCGGGGGATACCGCGACAGCACGCGGATTGCGGCGGGTGATCCTGATTTATGGGCCGCGATTTTTGAAGCGAACGGCCCTGCCGTGTTGGGCGCGGTCGACCAGTTTCTCACGCGGATGCAAGAGTTCCGACGAATTGTCGCGGGTGGCGATCACGCCGCATTGATCCATTGGCTGGCCGAAGGGAAGAGGGTGCGCGATGCTCTGGGAAGTTGAATTGGAACCGCTGGGCCGCGATGGCGAACGCGAACGGGTCTGCGACGAGTTCGATTTGATCACGCACACCAACCGCGGTGGCGACTGGGTCGTCCGGTCGACGCGTGGCTTCTTACTCGAAGGTGCGATCCTCACCGAAGCCGACGCGCAGAAACTCACTGCGGAATTGTTGGTCGATGCCATCGTGGAGACGCACACTGTGCGCGAACTCGGTGCGGCACTCGCTGCCCCCGTTTACACCGTGTTGCTCAAACCGGGTGTGATGGATCCGACCGCTGAAAGCGTGCTGAAGGCGGCCACCGATCTGAAAGTGCCGCTTTCGGCCGTGCGGACATTCCGCCGCTACTACGGAGCCGAGGGTATCAGTTCGCTCGACCGCGATACACTCTTCCGCCGGGTGCTGGCCAACGACGCCATCGAGCAAGTGGTGTCGGGGCCGTTGCACGCCGATCATTTATCGCTTGGCAAAGCGCATGCATTCCGGCTGAGCATTGTGCCGTTGGCCGACTTCGACGATGCCGGGCTGATGCACGTCAGCAAGTCAGGCACGCTCGCGCTCACACTCGCCGAGATGCGGACGATCCAGGATCACTTCCGTAGCATGGGCCGCGCGCCGACCGATATCGAACTTGAATCGATCGCGCAAACGTGGAGCGAGCATTGCTCCCATAAGACACTCAAGGGCGAAGTGCAGTACGCCGAGACGATTGCGGGGGTGACCACGCACCGTCATTACGGGAACTTGCTGAAGGAGACAATCTTCGGGGCGACGCAGACGATTCGTGCCCGGCTCGGTGCCGACGATTGGTGCGTCAGCGTCTTCTCGGACAACGCCGGCATCGTGAAGTTCCACGAGCAATTTCACCTCTGTTTCAAAGTAGAAACGCACAACCGGCCGAGTGCCATCGAACCCTACGGCGGGGCCAACACCGGGTTGGGCGGCGTCATCCGCGACGTGCTGGGCACCGGCCTCGGGGGCAAACCCGTCTGCAATACCGACGTCTTTTGCTTCGCCCGGCCCGACTATCCCATCGAAGCATTACCCGCGGGGGTGATCCACCCTCGTCGCACCATGAACGGCGTGGTCGCGGGCGTGCGCGACTACGGCAACCGCATGGGAATCCCGACCGTCAACGGGGCCATCGTCTTCGAGGATCGCTACTTGGCGAACCCGCTCGTCTTCTGCGGCACGGTCGGGCTGATCCCCGTCGGCATGGAATTCAAGCAAGTGCAACCCGGTGATCTGATCATCGCCGTCGGTGGCCGCACCGGCCGCGATGGGATTCACGGGGCGACGTTTTCCTCCGAGGGACTGCACGACGAATCGGAAAAGGTCAGCGGCGGTGCGGTGCAAATTGGCAACGCCATCACCGAGAAGAAAGTACTCGACGTCATCCTGCAAGCACGCGACTTGGGCCTGTACACGTCGATCACAGATTGCGGGGCCGGGGGGTTCAGCAGCGCCGTCGGCGAAATGGGAGCCGAACTCGGGGCCACCGTCGAACTCGACGCGGCACCCCTCAAATACCAAGGGTTGAGCTACACCGAGATCTGGATTTCCGAATCGCAAGAGCGGATGGTGCTGTCGGTACACCCCGACAAGTGGCCGGCGTTGAAGGCCCTCTGCGAAGCCGAGGACGTCGAAGCCGCCCGCTTGGGCACGTTCGATTCCGGCGGCCGCTTGATCCTCAAATTCCACGGCCAAACCGTCGGCAACATCGGCATGCACTTCCTCCACGACGGCCGGCCCAAGATCGTGCTGCAAGCCGAGTGGCAAGCCGTTGTCACCGAGCCGGTGCCGCGCCCGAAATTCGATCCGCAAGAGATGCTCTTGAAGATTCTGGCAATGCCGTCGGTGGCGTCCAAGGAATCGGTGATTCGTCAGTACGATCACGAAGTGCAAGGGGGCAGTGTCATCAAGCCGCTCGTCGGGGTGATGAACGACGGCCCGAGCGATGCCGCCGTGGTCATGCCCGTTCTCGGGTCGTGGATGGGCTTTGCCGTCGGCAACGGGATCAATCCACGCTACGCCGATCTCGACCCGTACGCCGGTGCCGCGGCCGCCATCGACGAAGCGATGCGCAACGTCGTTGCCGTCGGTGGCGATCCGAATCGCACCGCGATTTTGGATAACTTCTGTTGGGGCAACGTCACCGAACCGGCCATGCTCGGGGCGTTGGTGCGCACGTCGGAAGCGTGTCGTGATGTGGCCCTTGCCTTCGGAACCCCGTTCATCTCCGGCAAAGACAGTTTAAATAACAGCTTCGTGGCCAAGGATGGCACGAAGATTTCGATCCCGCACACGCTCCTCATTTCGTCGCTGGCAGTGGTGCCTGATGTCCGGCACTGCGTCACGATGGACTTCAAAGCGGCCGGGAATGATCTGTTCGTGTTGGGGACCACCCGCGACGAACTCGGTGGTTCGCACCTGCACGAACACCTAGATTTGCAGGGTGGCGTGCCGCCGCAGGTCGATTTGGCCGTCGCTCCGAAACTGTTCCAAGCCCTGCACGCAGCGATCCAATCCGGCCTGATTCGCTCGTGCCACGATTGCAGCGAAGGGGGCCTGGCCGTCGCGCTCGCCGAGATGGCCTTCGCCGGGGAAGTCGGCGCCGATGTCACCGGGCTGTCAGCGTTGCCGGGCGCCGAGAACTTGGCCGACGACGCGAAATTCTTCAGCGAATCGGCGACTCGATTCGTGATCGAATGCAGACCGGACAACGCCGCGGCGCTGGCGTTGCTTTTCCAAGGGTTGCCCTTCGCCAAGATCGGCACCACGTTGAAGGAACCGCGCTTGCGAATCGCCGGCGCCGACGGCGAGTGGTCGATCTGGGCGAAGCTGAGTGAATTGAAGGAAGCTTGGCAAGCACCGTTACGGGGGTGAATCAACTATCGTAATACAGCGCAAATTCATACGGGTGCGGCCGCATCCGCAAGGCGGCGACCTCTTCGATCCGCTTGAACTTCACCCACGTTTCGATCACGTCCTCGGTGAAGACGCCGCCGTGCAGGAGGAACTCGTGGTCCTTCTCGAGCGCGTTGAGCGCTTCGTCCAGCGTGGCCGGGGTGCTCGGCACGTCCTTCAATTCTTCCGGTTGCAGGTCGTAGATGTCTTTGTCGAGCGGTTCGCCGGGATCGATCTTGTTCCGCATGCCGTCGAGCATGGCCATGAGCATGGCGGCAAAGGCGAGGTACGGATTCGCCGCGCCGTCGGGCAGGCGGTATTCAATCCGCTTGGACTTCGGCCGCGACGAATAGACCGGGATGCGGATCGCGGCCGAGCGATTGCGCTGGCTGTACGCCAAGCTCGTCGGGGCCTCGAACCCGGGCACCAAGCGCTTGTAGCTGTTCGTCGTCGGGTTGGTAATCGCGCACAAGGCGCGGGCGTGTTTAAGGATGCCACCGATGGCGTAACGGGCCGCATCGGAGAGGCCCGAGTAGCCCGAGCCGGCGAACAAGTTGGTACCGTTTTTCCAGAGTGACGAGTGAATGTGCATCCCGCTGCCGAACTCGTCGAAGAGCGGCTTGGGCATGAACGTCGCGGACTTTCCGCGCCGGCGGGCGACGTTCTTCACTACGTATTTGTACTTCAAAACATTGTCCGCCATCGGCACCAATTCGCTGTAGCGGATGTCGATGGAACATTGGCCACCGCTGGCTTTTTCATGGTGGTGGCTCTCCACGGCCATGCCGCACTGGTTCATCGCCAGCATCATTTCCGTGCGCAAATCGTTCGTCGAATCGGCGGGTGAACAGGGGAAATAGCCCTGGCCTTTCGGAATCTTGTAGCCCAAGTTCGGCTTCTCATCGCGACCCGTGTTCCAAACGCCCTCGGCACTGTCGACGAAGTAAAACGCGCTGTGACTGGTCTGGTCGTACTTCACGTCGTCGAAGATGAAGAACTCGAGCGACGGGCCGAAGAACGCGGTGTCGGCCAAGCCGGTCGACTTCATGTAATTGACGGATTTGCGGGCGACGTTGCGCGGATCTTTCGAATAATCTTCGCGGGTGCTCGGATCCTGAATGTTGCACAGGATGCCGAGAGTGGTTTCTCGCGCGAATGGATCGAGGAATAACGTGTCGGGCTGGGGCACCACCAGCATGTCGGATTCGTTGATCTTCTGCCAGCCGCGCAACCCGGAGCCGTCGAAGCCGATGCCTTCTTCGAAGGTCTCTTCCGTCACCATCTCGGCGGGCACGGTGAAGTGCTTCCAGAGACCGGGGAAGTCCATGAAGCGCATATCGACGGCACGGACTTCTTTTTCACGCAGTAGCGCGAGCACTTCACGCGGGGTCACGGGCATCCCTCTCAGATCCAGTTGAAATGAATTTGGCGGGAGGGAGAAGATAATCCCCGCGTTGGAATCAGTATAGCAAACCACAGGGAACTGACTGTTGGCGGGAGTTGGAACCGCTGCTGTCCGCCGCATTCGATCAACGTAGGGGCACCCCTCGTGGGTGCCCCGAACCGGATACCGAGACGACGTCCGAATGTGGGGCCTCCCTGTGTCTAGTAGTTCCCGCATCCGGTTCGGGGCACCCACGAGGGGTGCCCCTACGGGAACGAAAACGACGATCACCTGAGGATTCAATATGGCGACAACTCTCCCGATCCGGCGCGTCGTGTTATACAAGCACGGCGTCGGCTACTTCGAGCGCGAAGGGCCGGTGTGCGGGTCAACGCCGGTGCAATTGAGTTTCAAGCAGCGCGAAGTTTCGGACGTGTTGAAGTCGCTCACGGTGCTCGATCTCGACGGTGGCCTCGTCTCGGCGGTCAGTTACGATTCGACCACGCCGATTGAACAACTGCTCGCGGAAATTGCGCTGAGTATCCCGGATGCGGGGAGTTTGGTCGGGTTGTTACCGCAGTTGAAAGGTGCCCGTGTCCAAGTCCGCCCCGTCGCCGCTCAGACTCCGAGCGTCGGCGTTCTGCTCGGTATCGACACCGTCGATACTGTCGGCGATCACGGCACCACCCAGCAAGTCCGCCTTTCGATTCTCACCGACGCGGCTGATGTGCTGACGTTCGACCTATTCGACCTGGAATTGCAATTGCTCGACGAAGGCATCCGCCGCGATCTCGACTTCTATTTGAAGACGCAGCTCGCGTCGAAGAAGAAAGATGCGCGGACGTTCACGCTGTTCACCCAAGGGGACGGCGAACGGACGCTGCGAGCCAGCTACGTTCTGGAATCGCCGGTCTGGAAAGCAACCTATCGGATTTTGTTGAACGCCGACGAACCGCCGCGGATTCAGGGTTGGGCGGTGGTCGACAACACCTCGGACGAAGATTGGGAAGAGGTCGATCTCACGCTGGTGGCGGGGCTGCCGGTGTCGTTCCAGCACGATTTGTACACGCCGCGCTACATCCGCCGGCCGGTGGTGGAAGTGAGCGAAACGACGGGTGTTTTGCCGCCGATGGCGGAAGCGGGAGTTGAATTCGCCAGTTCGATGTTGATGGACACCGACGATGAGGATGCGGCACCCCGAGGTGGCCGCGGACGGATGAGGATGGCGAAGGCAGCCGCGCCGGCCCAAATGATCCGGGCGATCTCGGCACCGTCTTCGATGACGACGCAGACGCGCGAACGGCAAATCGGCGATCTGTTCGAGTACATCATCGAGAAGCCGGTGACGGTGCGACGCAATCAGTCGGCGCTCGTGCCGATCTTGCTCAAACCGTTCGAGGGGAAGTCGGTGCTGCTGTATCAAAAGCAGGCCCGTGCCGCGAATCCGATGCGCTGCATCGATTTCGAGAACACTACTGGATTGACCCTCGAAGGTGGGCCGATCACCGTGCTCGATTCCGGGAGTTATGTCGGCGAAGCGATGCTCGACACGATGAAGCCGACGGAAAAGCGGTTGGTCGGGTATTCGGTGGAGCTCGCGGTGCGGGTACTCGACACCATCGAGTCGCATAACCAAAATGTGTCGCGTGTGATCATCCAACATGGGACGATGATCACGATGTTCGGTCAGCTCCAGAAGACGACCTACAGCTTCATCAGCAAAGCCGAGAAGGAGCAGACACTGTATCTCGACCATCCGAAACCGTCGGAGTGGAACTTGGTTGATTCGCCGACGCCGTACGAAATCACCGAAAACTACTGGCGGTTCCGGTTCGCGCTGCCCGCAAATGCGACGACGACATTCCCGGTGACCATCCAACGGCCGCTGTCGCAATCGTTCGCGCTCGTCAACGCCGTCGAGGGACAATTGGTGAGCTGGATGCAGCAGCGATTTCTGGATGCGAAAACGGAAAAGATCATCCGCTCGTCGTTCGCGATTCGCAAGAAATGCGCCGACTACGAGAAGACGATTCGCGATCTGGACGCCGAACGAAATCAACTCCATGTCGAGCAAACCCGCATCCGCGAGAACCTCGCTCCGCTCGGCGACCGGGCCTCGGAAAAGGAACTGCGCGAGAGGTACCTTCGGACGTTGAACCAGCAGGAAGACCGCTTGGAAGCCATCGCCCAAGAAGCGGCTGTGGCCACAACAGGATTGCAAGCGGCGAAACAGGAATTGCAGGCCCTTTTCGACGGCTTGGCGTTGGATCACGTGCCGACGGCCTAAACAGGAATTGCCTGTCAACATTTCAAGGGGTTGCGGGTTATACTAAATATTGTGTCCACCAAGTCATCGTAGGGGCATCACTATGGCGCAAGCCGTCGTCGACCCGGCTGAACTGCGGCGCTTCGCCGCCAGTTTGAAGCGGTTCAACACCGATCTGCAAGTGAATATGGCCGGACTGCACGCCCAATTACTCGCTCTCGGCGATACCTGGCGTGACCAAGAGCACGACAAATTCCGGGAGGAATTCGAGGATACCATGAAGGTACTCGAACAGTTCCTGGAAAACTCGGGTCTGTACCTACCTTATCTGCTCCGCAAAGCCGAACGAATCGAAGAATACCTCACCCAACGGTAGGCCGCACCATGAGCACCGGTGCCGATGTCCGTGCCATTGATGGCCTGCGCGAGTGGCTCGCGTCGGCGGCCGTATTCAAGGTCGAATCCGAAGAGTCGCTGGCGAGTATTCAATTGGAAATCCGCCGGGGGATCGATTGGGTCAGCCAGCAACTCGACCGCTGGCAGCGCTCGATCCGGGATCGCGAAGATGCCGTGGTGCAAGCGAAAAGCGCGTTGGCGGCCAAGCGATTCCCCGATTCGAATGGGCGCATGCCCGATTCGACGGTTCAAGAGCGCAACCTCCGGCGGGCCAACGCCCGGCTCGAGCACGCTCAAGATCAAGTCGTGGTGTGCAAAAAGTGGCTGGTGAACTTGCCGAAAATCATCGACGAAACATTCACCGGGGCGGGGCACCGCTTCGCCCTGTTACTAGAAGGAGAGGTCGCCAAAGGGCTTGGCCACCTGCACCGCCAGATTGAATCGCTGGATCAATATGCCGAAACCAGGGTTGGCACTGTCACGGCGCCCATTACTCCCCAGGAGTCGCCATGAAATTCGGTGCATCTCGGAGTCAGTTGTACGATGCTCAAAAGACGGCCCGTGCCCACTGGCTGGTCGCAACAGAAACGTGGAACGACGAAGCCCAACAAGCCCACGAAGAAAAAGTCTGGCAGCCTTGGGACGATGCCGCCAGCAAAGTGCTCCGCGCAGTGGATCAACTGTCGGTTGTGTTCGTGCAAATTCGGCAAGAGTGTGAGTTCATCGATGAATGACTCGGTTCATTCATGTTCGCTTTGAAGTTCCGTTCCCCAAAGGATTCGACAGATGGCCACGGAAAATTGGTTCGACATTCAGCGCACAAGTTTTTTGCAATTGCAGACGTTGGTGCGTGATCGGGCCATCGCCGAAAAGGAGCTGGCCGAGTCGTTCGCGGCCGCTGTGGACGCCGCAGAGAAAGAGATCACGAAATCCCGACGTGTGATCAGTTCGGGGAAGGCACGCGGAATCGGCGAGCAGTTGGCCGAGCGCACGGCGGCCGAAGCACTGTTGCAGTCTACCCTTTCCGATTTGGAAAACACCGCGTCGACCAACTTTCAAGAAACGAAGGCACGCACCGAACAGAAGCATCGAGCCACCGAAGCGCAAATTAAAAATGAAACGAAAGAGCGACATTGGACGGTCGATTCGCTGCATGAAGCGGGCGAGAAACAAGCGAGCGAATTGAAAGCCGCCCAACTCCGCAAAGCGAAAGCAGCCGGGGAGCAAATCGAGAAGGAATGGGTTCTGGCCGAGGTTGTATTGGGGCGGGTTCAACTCAGTCGATTCGATGTCGAATTTCGTGCCGAACGGTTGCCGCCCCCGATTAAAACCGATCCTGAAGGGAAGCTCGAAAAGTGCCTCGAAGATTCAGCAACGGCACTCGTGGAGTTGCAGCAATCGTCCCTCTTTAAGTTCGCGGGCATGTTGGGCACCGTCATCTGCGTCTTTGTTTCCGGAGCCATTTCGCTTGGGATTGCGCTCGCTTGTGGGTTGTCAATCCAGATTTCTTTAGCCATCGGTGCCGGCGGTGCGGTTCTGTTTGGATTGGCGTTTCGGCAACTGCTTTTATTCCTCGCACGCCGACAAATTCGAGATCGTGGTATCTCACTTGGCGTCTTCCTATCCGAAGCCGAACGCGCGCAAGAGAGTTTAGAGGATCATGCGAAAGAGTGTTACAAAGCGAGCCACAACGCGTTGAAGAGAGCGCATGCGTCCGACCGTGCGGCCATCGACGAGCAACACTATTCGAATGTGGCTCGCACAGCCAGAATGGCTACCGCAACGCTGCAACATAATCAGGAACGGTACGAATCAACGTTTGCCGGGTTGAAGGCGAAGCGCCAATTAGAAGAGTTGCGAGCCGGCACTTTGCACGACACTCAAGCAGCCCAACTGGCCGTCGATTTTGATCGGCAACTCGACTTGGCCGAAGGTAAATATGCGAATGCGTTGCACCTTGCGGAATCGATCCGGACAGACAGTTGGAAACGACTCTCCGATGCTTGGCAAAGTGGTTTAACTGTTGCAAATATCGCCGAACAAGATTTGATCAGTTGGGCTAAGGCTCACTTTCCAAGCTGGAATTCACTGATCGCAGGTGAAACGGCGACCGTCCAAGGCGTGCCTTCGGGCATTCGCTTCGGGGAATATCGAGTCGACCTCGCGGCACTCCCCGATGGCACCTCGACTGACAACCGCTTGACACCCAAAGTCTCGGTCGATGCGGTCTTACCCGCTTATCTTCCTTTCCCGGATCGTTGTGCCGTCATGCTAAAGGCCCGCGACGAAGGGCGAAAAGATACCGTGAGTGCGTTGCAGGCCATGATGCTCCGATTCCTCACCGGATTGCCGCCTGGTAAAGTACGCTTCACGATTTTCGATCCCGTCGGTCTCGGCGAAAACTTCGCGGCGTTCATGCACCTCGCCGACTTCGATGAATTGCTCATCACCAGTCGCATCTGGACGGAGCCGAGCCACATCGAAGCCCGCCTGACCGACCTGACCGAGCACATGGAAAATGTGATTCAGAAATACCTCCGCAACCAGTACAAGAGCATCGAAGAGTACAACCGCGCGGCCGGGGAAGTAGCGGAACCGTACCGGGTGCTCGTCATCGCCAATTTTCCTACCAACTTCACTTCGGACGCCGCCCGCCGGCTCGTTAGCATCATGAGTAGCGGCCCGGCCTGTGGGGTCTGCACTATCCTCGGTGTCGATACGGCCGTGGCATTGCCACGCGATTTTCGGTTGGCCGACCTCGAACAAGTGTCGCTGAATCTCGCCTGGAAAGGCGGCGCATTCCACGCCACCGACTCAGCCCTCGCGCCATTTCCGCTCACCCTCGACCGCCCGCCCACTTCGGACGACATCGTGAGCATCGTCCGGAAGATCGGTGAAGCTAGCCGGAATGCGGCCCGTGTCGAAGTACCATTCGAGTTCATCGCGCCGACGCCGGAGCAGGTCTGGATGTCCAGTACACAAACTGGATTCCAAATCCCGATTGGGCGTTCCGGTGCAACGAAACGCCAAATTCTGTCACTCGGTCGCGGGACTGCACAACACGCCCTGATCGCCGGAAAAACCGGCTCCGGCAAATCGACGCTGATGCACGCGTTGATCACCAACTTGGCACTGACCTACCGCCCCGAGGAGGCCGAACTGTACTTGATCGACTTCAAAAAGGGCGTCGAATTCAAAATGTACGCCGAGATGCAACTGCCGCATGCGCGTGTTATCGCCATCGAAAGCGAACGGGAATTCGGACTCAGCGTCTTGCAGCGGCTCGATGGCGTTCTCCGCGAGCGCGGCGACTTGTTCCGCTCACTCGGTGTGAATGATTTCCCGAGTTACCGCGATTTGAACCGGCCCGAACCGCTCCCGCGGATCTTGCTCGTCGTCGATGAATTCCAAGAATTCTTCGTCGAAGACGACAAGCTCGCCCAGGAAGCCGGCTTGCTCGTCGACCGTCTCGTCCGCCAAGGTCGGGCCTTCGGTGTCCACGTCGTTCTCGGGTCGCAAACTCTCGGCGGCGGTTATTCATTACCGCGCAGCACCATCGACCAGATGGCCGTTCGGATCGCGCTGCAGTGCAGCGAAGCCGACGCTCAGTTGATTCTTAGCAAGGACAACTCGGCCGCGCGGTTGCTCACCCGGCCAGGCGAAGCGATT
Source organism: Fimbriiglobus sp. (assembly GCA_025351325.1). Classification (GTDB taxonomy): domain Bacteria; phylum Planctomycetota; class Planctomycetia; order Gemmatales; family Gemmataceae; genus JALHQU01. Next base: position 1,083 of record JANXWE010000226.1, on the reverse strand, counting down.
TACAACGACGCCAACGGATTGCAGGAAGGGAACAACCCCTTCCAAGTGGTTTGGCTCTCCGAAGGTCATCGAGCGGAGATTTTGGAAGCGCTTCATCGGCGCAGCGGAGTGCCGAGCACTTGTTTGGTATTCGAAGGGAGTGCCGCCGCCGAACTCTCGGCGAACGCCATGCTGAAACGGTCAATGGTGACTGTCGATACGACCGGCCCGGCCACGTTCTGGCTCGGCGACGCCATCGCGATCAAAGTCCCCACGTCGGCAATCTTCCGGCCGCAATCGGGTGCCAACTTGCTCCTGATCGGTCAATCGGAAGAAGCGGCGCTGGCTATCATCACGGCTGGTCTCGTATCGTTGGCGGCCCGTTTCCGAACTCCCAACATCGCAGCGGTTCTCGACGGAACCCCGGACGATTCCGAGTTCGCCGATACCCTTCGCAATGTTTGCTCCGCGTTGCGGATCGCACCACTCGTCGAACGGGCGAACTTGGCCGCGACGCTCACGGCTTTCAGTGCGGAAGTGGAGGGTCGGTTGAACGGAACCATCGCCGACCGTTCGCCGCGATTCTTGTTCGTCCATGGTCTGCACCGATTGCGCGAACTCCGCAAAGCCGAGGAAGACTTCGGCTACGGCCGTCGCGGGGAGAAAGTGGCTTCGCCCGGCGATCAATTCCCCACGGTCCTCCGTGAAGGCCCTGCCGTGGGTATTCACGTGGTGACCTGGTGCGACAGCGTGATGAATTTGACGCGGGCGGTAGAACGGCAAGGAATGCGTGAGTTCACCCTGCGGATCCTCTTCCAAATGAGTGCCAACGACTCGGCACAATTGATCGATACACCCGCCGCGAGCAAGCTCGGCCGCACGCGGGCACTGTTCGTGGAAGAGGGCACCGAACGGCCCGAGAAGTTCCGGCTCTATGGTCTGCCGAGCACCGAGTGGCTCCGGGAGGTCGGGGCGAAACTCGCGTTGCACATTCCGACCATTTCGACTGAACCCGCTTGCCCTGACGTGTCGATAACGGCAAATGACAATCACTTGTCGTTGACGGCCGATTGACATGAACAAACCCGGTCTCCCGCGACTGGC